>JAWOLE010000307.1:0-15852 GCA_033853815.1 Thermoanaerobaculia bacterium | reverse complement strand
CTCGAATTGACACTGAGCAGGTAATTCAACCCGCCTATGTGGTCGCCGTGGCGGTGGGACATCACCACGAAATCCAGTTTGGTGAGATCGATGCCTTTGGCCTTGACGTTGTGGGCGAAGACGTCGGAGTTGTTGCCGGTGTCGAACAGGATGCGCTTGCCACCGTACTCGATCAGCGCAGCAAAGCCCCAGTCCTTCGTCATCGCTGAGGTCTTGCCGAAGGCATCATAGAGGACGGTGATCCGTGCCGTCTTGACGTCCGGAGTCGCTGCCGACTGCGGCGGGGCTGTCGCCGTGCATCCAGGGAGGAGCACTGCAAGAACCGAAACTGTCTGGCTTAACCACGAGCTCGTTTTCATTTGTCCCTCCTTTCCCGTGTCACCAATTCAACCAACCACGCGGAACACTCCACACCCGCGAACCAGGCCACCGCGCCCTTTCCGCGAGGCCCAACGGCTCGCGGTTCAGCAGCTGAGCCTGCGCCAAGCGGCGACAGGAGCTCGTAGGGACCCAGGCGGGGGCTCAGGGTCATCCGAATCCCGAAAGTCTACGCCCTCCTGCGGGCCCCGGGCAGGTCAAACGGATCCGACCACGGGTGCGAAAATGTGTCCGAATGCGGAGCTAAGAAAACAGCAAGAAACAGCAAAGTCGGGAAAAGGGCTGATCCGTCGGAACCTCTCGAATCCTTCGGAAACAGCGAAGTTTAGGTTTGGGTCGATTGGAATTTTGGAGGATTTTATTGGTCGGGACGCCGGGATTCGAACCCGGGACCCCCTGAACCCCATTCAGGTACGCTACCAGACTGCGCCACGTCCCGACCGGAGACGGGGATTTGAGCAGGTCCGCCGGGGACTGTCAAATCGCTCGCGGCCGGCTCTCCTCCTGACGGGTGGAAGCCGACGCCTGGAGCTATCATCCGGCCATGAAGGTTCGCCTCGTCTCCTCGTCGCATTTTTCTGCGGCGCACCGGCTGCACCGCGAGGATTGGGACGAGGAGAGGAATCGCCGCGTCTTCGACAAGTGCAACAACCCCAACGGCCACGGGCATACCTACGGGCTCGAGGTGACGGTGGAGGGCGAAATCAACCCGGAGACGGGCTACGTGATGGACTTCAAGGACCTGAAGCGCGCGGTCGAGGAGAACATCCTGCGCCGCGTGGATCGCCGCCATCTGAACTTCGACGTGGATTTCCTTTCGGGCGTCAACCCGACGGCGGAGAACATCGCGGTGGGCATCTGGCGGCAGCTCGAGTCGAGGGTCGCACCGGCCCGGCTCGTGCGCGTGGTGCTCGACGAGACGGAGAAGAACCGCGTCGTTTACGAAGGAGAAAAGAGATGAGCAGCGCTCCTCCTCCGGCCCCGCACAGGCTGACGCGCTCCTCGCGGCACAAGATGATCGCCGGAGTCTGCGGCGGCCTGGCCGATTACTTCCAGCTCGATCCGACGGTCGTTCGGGTTGCTTATGTCCTGATCTCGATCGTCTCGGTTGCCTTCCCGGGTATCCTCGCCTACATCATCCTCATGTTCGTCATGCCGCCCTCGCCCGAGCAGCAGGCTACGTAGGGTCCTCTCCTGTGAGCCGCCCGCGAATCCTCGTCACCAACGACGACGGCGTCTTCTCGGAGGGCATCGAGCGACTGGCCGCCGCGCTCTCGGAAGTGGGGGAGGTCTTCACCGTCGCCCCGGACCAGGAGAGGAGCGCCGCCGGACATTCCCTGACCCTCCAGAGCCCGCTGCGGGCCAAGCTCGTGGGCCCCAACCGATGGTCGGTGGACGGCACGCCGACGGACAGCGTCAACTGGGGGGTCCTCCATCTCTTGAAGGACGACCGTCCCACCCTGATCGTCTCCGGCATCAACCTCGGCCTGAATCTGGGAGATGACGTGACCTATTCGGGTACCGTGTCCGCCGCCTTCGAGGGGACCTTGATCGGCATTCCTTCGGTCGCGATCTCGCAGGAGATCGAGACCGGCTTCACGTTCGACGCGGCGGCCGAGTTCGCCGAGCGGATGGCGCGATGGCTGCTGAAGGAACCGCTTCCTCCCGGAACGCTCGTCAACGTCAACATCCCGGCCGGAACGCCGCAAGGCGTGCGGGTCACGCGGCTGGGCAAGCGCCGCTACGGCGAGACAGTCATCGAGAAGACGGATCCCCGTGGACGCCCCTACTACTGGATCGGTTCGACGATTCCGGTGGGGGAGCTGGAGGAGGGGACCGACATCACCGCGATCGCCGAGAAGTACGTCTCGATGACGCCGCTCCATCTCGACCTGACCGACTACCGCTCGATGGAAGTTCTCGAAGGAATAGCGCGGGGAATAGGCGCCTTCTCTCCCTCCGTGTCCGGGAAGGGCTGATGCTCTCCGGAGGGGGAAAAAGGAAAAGCCCCGGTCCGGGAGGGAACCGGGGCTCTGGTTTGAAATCCGTGATCTCTTAGTTGAAGAGGCCGCGGCCCATGGGACCCATGCCCATGCCCCTGGGAGCCGCGAGGCAACCCTCGACCTTGTTCTGCTGATCGGGGGTCAATTTCGTGACGATCTGGTCCTTGACGGACTTCAGGTCGGCCTGGAGGGCCTGCTGGTCCGCGTGCACGTTGAGCGCGTCCTGCCCGATGACGCACTTGTCGGCCCCGGCCTGGATGTCGGCGCTGAGCTTCTGGCGATCGGCGACGATCGTTTGATGATCCTTCTGGAGGGTCGGCCTGGCGGCTTCCACGATGGCCTTGATGTCGGCCTTCTGGCTGTCCGTCAGGTCCGCGGCCCTCAGGCACCGCAGGAAGTGAAAGCCCCGAGCGGCCGGCCCGCCGGCGAGCGCGACGGGTGCGCGGTCCTGGGCGAACCCGGGCAGAGCTAGGAGGGCGAGGGCAGCCGCGGCCATGAGAATGCGGCGAAACTGTTTCATTGCGAGCTCCTTTCGTGGGACAGGAGTGATCTCTCTTGTTCCGGGAGAAAAGACGCGCAAGAAGAGGCTAAGGATTACGCGTCCGTCCAAAATGATGCCGACGCATCAGTAGGCGAGCGTCCTCCTGGCGGCGGCGAGAACGCGCTCCGGGTCGGGGAGGATCGCCCGCTCGAGGATCCGGTTGAACCCGACCGGCGTGAACTCCGAGCCGACGCGCTCGATCGGGGCGTCGAGCCACGGGAAAGCGGCCTGCTGGATCTGCGAGACGATCTCGCCGCCGAAGCCCCCGTGCACCTTGTCCTCGTGGACGACGAGGACGCGGTTGGTCTTCTGGACCGAACGCCGGATCGCGTCGAGATCCATCGGGACGAGCGACCGCAGGTCGAGCACCTCGACCTTCCTGCCCTCCGCCTCGAGCTTCTTCGCCGCGTCGAGCGCGAAGTGGACGGGGGTTCCGTAGCCGACGATCGTCAGATCGGTTCCCTCGCGGCGCACCCGGGCCTTGCCGAAGGGCACGGCGAAGTCGGGCGGCACCTTGGTCTTTGCCATCGGGTTGTTGTAGAGGAACTTCGGCTCGAGATAGAGCGTGACGCCGCGGGAGCGGATCGAGGTTCGCAGGAGACCTGCGGCGTCATCCGCGAAAGCCGGGCAGACGATCCGGATGCCGGGCAGGGTCGTCAGCCACCCCTCGATGTTCTGCGAGTGGTAGAGGCCACCGCCGATGTAGCCTCCCGAGGCCAGGCGCACCGTGACGTTCGGCACGAACTTGCCGTTGGTGCGCCAGTACTCGTGGGACATCTCGACCATCTGCTCGGCGGCCGGCCAGAAATAGTCGGCGAATTCCGCCCCCTCGACGACGACCCGGATCTTCTCGTTCAAGCGGGAGAAGCCGTCGGTCGTGCCGAGGATGAAGTCCTCCGCGAGCGGGCCGTTGAAGACCCGGTGCTTCCCGAACTCCTGCTGCATTCCCTTGGTGACGTTGAAGACGCCCCCCTTGTCGCGGTAGGCGACGTCCTGTCCCCAGATATAGGTGTCGGGGTTTCGCCGGAACTCTTCCTTCAGGGTCGAGTTGAGGGCCTGGACCATGGTCTCGGGCTCGCCCGAGCCGTCCGGCAGCCCCTCCGGCCACTTCTCGGGGACCCAGGGCTCGGGCAGAACGAACTTGTGGATGGAGGCGGGATCGGGATCCGGGGCGGTCCGCGCGCGGGTCGCGGCCTCGTCGTAGATCTGCTGGTTGCGGGCCTCGATCGCGGCGATCTCTTCCTCGCCGACGAGCCCGTTCTCGACGAGCGTGCGCCGGAACCGCGGCAGCGGATCGGCGGCCCTCGCCGCCTCCAGCTCTTCCGGCGTCCGGTAGAGCTCGTGCCGGTCGGAATTAGAGTGCGAGTGGATGCGCACGCAGGTCGCGTGCACGATCGCGCAGCCGGCGCCGCTCTTGACGTATTCGACCGCCTGGCGCATCGCGCGGAAGGAATCGAAGACGTCTAGGCCGTCGCAGTGGATGATGCGCAGGTTCAGGAACCCCGAGAAATTGTCGGAGGCGTAGGGGTTGGCCGTCTGGTCGCTCTTGGGCACGGAGATGCCGTAGCCGTTGTCCTGGACGACGAAGACGACCGGGAGCCTCTCGCGCGAGGCCCCGTTGACGGCTTCGTAGAAGTACCCTTCGGAAAGCGAGGACTCGCCGACCGAGCAGAAGACGATCGCCTCCTTGCCGTAGGTCTTGATGGCGCGTCCCAGTCCGGCCGCGTGCTGGGCATGGTTGGCGACGCACGAGGAGACGTTCTGGATCCCGATCTCGGGCTTGGCGAAGTGGTTGGACATGTGGCGCCCGCCCGAGGCGATGTCCGTCGCCTTGGACATCCCGTTCAACAGGATCTCCTCGGCCGTGAGCCCCGCGGCCACGCAGGTCGCCAGGTCCCGGTAGTAGGGGAACAGGTAATCCCGGTTGGGCCGGAAGGTCATGCCGAGCGCGAGCTGGATCGCGTCGTGTCCCGCGCACGGGGCGTGATAGCTCCAGCCCAGGCCCTGTTTCAGATAGTTGGGGGCCTTGTCGTCCAGCACCCGCGACAGGTGCATCAGGCCGTACCACTTCTTCAGCTCTTCCCGCGAGACGTCCGGGAATCCCGAGACGCGGGTCAGTTCGGCTGTATCTTGAGGCGTCAAGACTCCTCCATCCGCGAACCAAACGTGATTCTATCGCGGAGGATTTCCCCGCCCTCTCCGGCGCCGCGAATCCCTTACAATGGAGACACATGCCATTGAAGGCCGAGCGTTCGGCGCCGCCGGATCGGGAGGAGAACCTGCGCCGCGAAATGGTCGCCCGCTACGTCGAATCCCGCGGCGTGGATGATCCCCGGGTTCTCGAGGTCTTGCGGCGGGTGCCGCGGCACCGCTTCGTCCCGGAGCCGCTGCGGTCCAAGGCCTACGGCGACCATTCCCTGCCCATCGGGCACGGCCAGACGATCTCGCGGCCTTACGTCGTCGGCCTCATGACGCAGCGCCTGGCGCTCGATCCGGGCCACAAGGTCCTCGAGATCGGCACGGGCTCGGGCTATCAGACGGCCGTGCTCTCGTTTCTGGCGCGCGCCGTCTACTCCCTCGAGCGCATCGACGAGCTCGCCCGCGGCGCCGCCGCCGTTCTGCGATCGGTCGGCTGCAACAACGTCTCGGTCAAGGCTTTCGACGGGACCTACGGCTATCCTCCGGCCGCCCCGTACGATCGGATCCTCGTGACGGCGGGAACCGACGAAGTGCCGGAGCCTCTGCTGGCCCAGCTTGCGGTCGGCGGCCGCCTGGTCGTCCCGATCGGCCCTCCGCACCGCCAGCGCCTGCGCGTGATCCGGCGCCGCAAGGATCACTTCGGGCAGGAAGATGGAGAGGAGGTCGTCTTCGTTCCCCTGCTCGGCCGGTTCGGCCGCGCCATCTCCTGAACCGGGTTCCATGATCGCGCGGCGCGCCGTCCTCTCCGGAAGGGTCCAGGGCGTAGGCTTCCGTTTCTTTGCCGAGAGCGCCGCCCGCGAGGCCCGGATCACGGGATGGGTGAGGAACCGGCACGACGGGACGGTCGAAACGGTGGCCGAGGGGGAGGCCGAGGACGTGCGGCGGTACCTCGACCGGCTGCGCGCCGGGCCCATCGGAAGCCGGGTGACGGCGCTCGACGAAGAAGAAGTGCCGATACGGGGTTACGATTCCTTCGAGATCACGCGATGATCGACCTGCGCTCCTTCGTTCGCGACATTCCGGACTTTCCGACGCCGGGCATCCTGTTTCGCGACATCACGCCGCTGCTCGCCTCGCCGCTCGCGTTCCGGGAAGCCGTCGCGGCGATGGTCGAGCCGTTCGGCGGCGATCGGCCGGACAAGGTCCTGGGGATCGAGGCCCGGGGCTTTATGTTCGGGGCGGCCATCGCCCGCGAGCTCGGCGTCGGTTTCGTGCCTGTCCGCAAGCCCGGCAAGCTTCCGCGCGAGACCTTCCGGGTCAGCTACGGATTGGAATACGGCAGGGACAGCCTCGAGATTCACGCGGACGCCTGCGGGCCGGGGGAGAGAGTGCTCATCGCCGACGACGTCCTGGCGACCGGGGGCACCGCTCAGGCGGCCGGAGAACTCGCGGCCCGGCTCGGAGCCGAGATCGTCGGAATGACCTTCTTCATCGAGCTCGAAGGGTTGAAGGGCCGGTTGAAGCTCGGCCCGCACCGCCTCCATTCCGTGCTCCTGCTGTGATTGGGACGGTCGGCGGAAATAAGCCGGGTCCGGGGTCGGTTTCTTGGTTGTCTCCAGAAGAAAGGTGTCCCTATCATGCGCAACCCGTGGTAGATAGCCGCCGAATTCTGGCCCTGGCGGGGCTATTGTCTTTCGCTCTCCTGGGAAGCCTCGCCGGCAATACCTCATCTCTCCCTATCTATCCCCTGTCCGGGTTTTCGGGGAAGCTGCGGGCCCTCTTCGATCGGCCCGCGGAGACGGGCGCAGGCGAGAGCAAGACGAGGATCCCCCTCGTCCCATTTTCCGCCAAGGTTCATGGCCGCATCGGGTCCTACTATCTCGGAGATTGGCCATCGGAGAAGCACACGATGCCCAATCCGGCATACGCCAATCCCAGGGGCTTCTTGGAAGTCACCCGTGAGAACTTTTCGACCCGTCTGTCCGAGCACTTCACGCTCGGCCAGTTCATCACCAAGGACCAGCTTTCGGTCTGGCCCAAGTACGTCGTCCTGCAGCCCCGTCTGGTCGACAAGCTCGAGCTGACGATCGACGAGCTCGCCCGCGAGGGACATCCGGTCAAGGGCCTCTTCGTCATGAGCGGTTTCCGCAACCCGGAGTACAACGAGCAGGGCGTCGGCGCGGGAGGCCGCTCGGCGGTTTCCCGCCACCAGTACGGCGACGCCGCCGACGTCTATCCCGATGACCAGGGGAAGGGAATGATGGACGACCTGAATGGCGACGGACGCGTGGACCTGAAAGACGCGCGGATCCTCGCCCAGGCGGCGGACGCAGTCGAGCGGCAGCATCCGGAGCTCGCGGGCGGAATCGGCATCTATCCGGCCACGAGCGCTCACGGCCCCTTCGTCCACATCGACGCGCGCGGAACCCGAGCCCGCTGGGGCTGGTAAACGTCGCTCCGCGTTCTGCGCGGGGATTTCGCCCTTCGGGCTCATCCCGCTCCGGCGCTTCGCTCCCGCGGCGCGCGCCCTCCTCCCTCCTCCGTTGGGAGACTACGCGCGCCGCGAACGCAGAGTGATGCTCCCTCTCCCGGAGGGAGAGGGTTGGGGTAAGGGGCTTCCTCCCGCTGGCTGACGGATCGTCTTCGGGCGAGGACGGGGTGGCCTGTTTCGGTTCCGTGATGTCTTGCAAGGCCCGAAGTTGCCCGCGTAAGTGACTAAGTCTTAAGGAGCTTGTCAGGTCGTTCGAATTCGGGTTCTGGCTTCGGGGTTGCTTTAGTTGACGGTGGAGGATCTTCCAATGAGGTTTTCGACTTCGCGCCTTCTGGCCGCAGCAGCCGGATTCGCACTCATTCTTGGCGGCTCGGCTATGGCCGACGATCAGCCGTACGTCGGGCTGGCCAGGCAGCTGGCCGGCCACTACGACGCGGTCGCCGGACCGGGCAACAAGCTCCGGGTGATCGTCCAGCCGGCGCGGCCCTTCATTGACGAGCAGCGTCTGACCGTGACGGTCCAGGGGAAGTACAACGGCAGCAACGTCCGCTTCGACGGCCTTCTCTCCCTTCAGCAGCAGGGCGACTCGGTGCGTCTGATCTGGCTCATGCGCCGCGGCGAACCCTGCCAGGTGGACATCCACCCGGCCGGCGACGGCTTCGAGGGCACGACGCTTCCCAACACCTGCCAGACCGCGTTCCAGAACCCGACTCCGGGCAAGTGGGAGTTCCAGATCGAGCCCGGCTCCTTCCGCATCCGCAGCGTCGAGACGGGGGAGACCCTGCGCTTCCGCAAAGCCAGAGGAATCGGCGGTTAGAGGCTCGCCCTGCGGCTATATCGATATCGATATAGCCCCCCGGACACTCCGAATTCCGGTAAGCTTCAGCGTTCGCGGGGCCGTAGCTCAGGTGGATAGAGCAAGAGTTTCCTAAACTCTAGGCCGGCGGTTCGAGTCCGCCCGGCCCCACCAACGGACTCGGGGCCCCCTTCTCGCTTACGGCCCGGCTGGCTTCCGGCTCAAGATCCGCCCGTGGCCGCGCGGGCTGGCCGCGGCCTTCGCCTGAGCCTCCGCCACGGCCGCCTTGTCGCGCTCTTCCTGTTCTTTCCAGACACGGGTCCAGCCGACCCGTTCGGCCGTCTGCATGTTGACCGTCCCGTCCGGGTTGTAGGTCCCGTTGGCGATCAATCGCCGCTTCTGCTCCGGGCTGAAGCCCTCGGGCATCCGCGCATCCGCCGACCGCGGCATGTAATCACTCGACGCCGAGATGACCTCCCAGTCCTTGAACGTCTGCCGAACGCCATTGACCGTGTAGAAAAACTCGACGTCCTTCGCGGCCTGCACCACGATCTGGTCCAGGCCGACTTCCGTCACCGCGATCGTCACGGGCTCACCGATGGGAGTGATCTGGACGGTCAGGCCCTCTTGGTCGCTGACCAGGCGGAACGATTCGGGCACGGGAATGACGGCCGAGCCGTTGGATAGCCGCGCTCGGCCGCGGAAGTAGGTCCCCGCCTCCGGCCCCTCCAGCGCGACGTAGCGGATCTCCTTGGAGGCGTCCGTCGGGTGGGCCTCGATGAAGGGCTTCGTACCGCTCGCCCCGACATTCCCGAAGGCATACACGCCCCACCTGGTTGTGCCGCCGTCAGGCGTGTAGCCGAGCGCACCAGAGGCGAGTACTGACGCTCCAGTGCTGTTCAGCAGCTCGCCCAATATCGACTCGAACTGCCCCCGCCCGAACACTCCGATGTTGGTCTTGCTCTCACCCCGGATTCCCGCGCTCGATTCCCCCAGGGGACCGCTGGCCTGCCCGGTTGCGTCAACGCCGAAGACGCCCGCTTCGTCGAAGTGCAGCGCCTGCTGGACGATGCCTTGCACGCCGTAGGGGGTGGTTCCGACGAATCCCGCGGTGTAGAGGTTTCCGGCGGTATCGAATTGTGCGCCGACAACCCCGCTCTCGTCCTGGGATATCCCCAGCACTCCGGGGTACGCCGCGCTCTCGCCCAGGGCTCCCGCGGGGATGGATAGCACGTGCGGGACGTTACCCCCGATGACACCGCGCACCCCCGCGGCATTGGCATTTGCAGAGACACTGGCGGTCGAGCCCATGACGCCGTAGGTCGAGCCGGTCGTGGCAAGACTGGCACCGCTCACCCCCGCCGAGCCGTCCGAGGACGAGCCGACCTGCCCGAAGACCCCGAAGCTCTCGCCCGTACTGGCGATGCTGTTGCCGACGATCCCGACCGGGCCGGCCGTGTCCCACTCGAAGCTGCTGCTCGCCGAGCTCTGCGTGTAGAAGCCGTTGACGTCGATGATCAGGTCGATCGAGGTCGCGTCGGCCTGCACCGTGATCGCTCCCCCGGTGCCCAGCGGCACGACGGCGGCGTTGGCGATGTTGGGAGTGTTTCCGTTGTAATTCAGAGTCGAGACCAGAGGGACACTTCCGCCCGCCGGGAAGACGCGAAGGTCCCCCGCCGCCCCGACGTTGAGCGCGGTGAAGTTGAAGGACACGGCCGCGGCGCCGGCCGGTATTTCGCACACCCCCGTGATCGTGAAGCTGCGCGTCGCGTTGGCGACGAGGGAGGGAGGACCGTACTGCCCGGTAAAGCCGTTGCCTCGCGTGTCGGCCACGCGGCACGGGCTCACGCCTATGAAGGGGAGAGGATTGGTCACGGACAGGGTCGTGAGGCCGCGGGCACTCCGAGGAGTCCACACGGCGGGAGCCGGCCAGTTGGGGATCGCCTCGCTCCCGGCAGCCAGACCCGCCAGGAAGACCGAAATCAGACCGAGGAAGGACACCTTGCGGATGGACACGGAACACCTCCTTTGAATGTCGAAAGACGATCCGCAGAGGATCTCTGCATGATGACGGCAGGACTCGACGACCGCACGCCGGAAGTCCCTATGCCGCGGAGCATTTAGGTGGATTTTATGCCTCCGGCGGCCGGGGCGAAACTCGAAGAGGCTCCTGCTCTACTGAAAGTAGCCGGCGACGTCGATGACGAGGTTGACGGTGCCGGTCGAGCCTGGCGGCATGTCCGTTTGAACCGAGATGTCGATCCCGCTGATGTTGGCCAGCGGAATGATCGCCCCGTTGGCCAGCGCGAAATCCGCCGTCGAGAAGTTGATCACGCTCGCCAGGGGCACCGGGCTCTGATACGGCCAGATGCGCAGGTCGCCGGCGTCGGTCGCCTGGATGGCCGTGACGTTCATGGCCGCGGCCTTGGCGGTGGCGGGGATACCGCAGCCGTTGACGCCGATGATGGTGAAGCTTCGGACGGTGTTGGCGGCGAGCGCGGGGCCTCCCTGGGGTCCGACCGCATTGCGGGTATCGACGACGCGGCAGGGCGTCAGCGGGAAGAAGCTGTAGGGGCCGCCGGCACGGGCCGCCTCCGAGGCGAGAAGGCCGAGGCACGCGGCGAAGGCAAATCGAGCAGTCTTGCGAAACATTCTTTCCCTCCGATGATCGTTCACTGGAAGTACCCGTAGACGTCGAGGAAGAAGTCGGTCGCGCCCGAGAGCATGTCGCACTGGACGTTGACTTGTCCGTCGGAGCCGAGCGCAACGATGGCGTTATTGGCCCGGACGACGCCGCTCGTAAAGTTCACCGTGCTCGCCATCGGCGCCGACAAGCTGGTGGGATAGAGGCGCAGGTCTCCGGCGTCGGTCGGCAGGACGATCGCCAGGTTGGCCGCCACCGCCCTCGCCGACGACGGAATTCCGCAGAGTCCCGCGACCGGGAAGGCTCGAGTCGTGCCCGCCGCCAGCGCTGGGCCGCCCGAGGGCCCGGACGGGTCCCGCGTGTCGATGACCCGACAGGGATTGACCGTGTAGAACGCGGTTGCCGTCGCCGGCGTGGGAGAGGGAGTCGGCGCCGGCGTCGGGGTCGGGGTGGGTGTCGGGGATGGGCCCGAGACAGAGACCGGGAGCGTGGCGGCGACGCCGTTGACGACGACACGAAGCGTGCAGGAGGAGCATGCGGTCGTCGGCGTCCAGGAGATCGGCAGGTTGGCGTCGTTCGATGCCCCGATCGGCGTTCCGCTCAGGTCCCACGTGGCGCCGGGGTGCGGCGAAACCGAGATGGTCTCGGAGTCCCAGAGGTTGTACGTCGTTCCGGCCTGGATCAGGCACGATGAGGAGCAGAAGGGGACGGGGAAGATCGAGATCAGGGGCGCGGCCGTCCAGTCCATCGCGCTGAATCCGCCGGAAACGACCTGCGACTGGGCGGCGCCGCCCGACGGCGTGTAGTTGTAGCGCAGGTACATGCAGTAGCTACCGCTCGTGGCGGGCCCCGTCACCGTGGCCGTGCCTCCCGCGGTGAGGAAGGAAGGCGCCAGCGGGTTGGACCCCATGGCCGGGGGCGTCCCGCAGGCTCCCGGCTGAATCGAGAAGTCCACGGAGTTCAGCGTCGCCGATGCCACCTGCATCTGATTCGTGAGCGTCAGCTGCGAGGCGACGAGCGCCGGATTGGGAGCCAGCGAGAAGGCCGGTATGAGGCTTGCCTGCGCGACGGTTCCCTGCGCCGTAGCCTGGTACCCGCCAGGGTAGGTGATCGTCAGCGCAAATCCGGTCGCGCCCGAAGGTACGGGCACGATCGCACCCTGCACGTTGATCGGGGTGCTCCCCGAGAAGGACCAGTCGAACACGGCCTCGCCGACGTTGCCCGACGAGCCGCTCGCGTCGGCGTTACCGCCCACGAGGACGCCGAGCGTGCCCCCGGTCTTCGCGCAGGTCCCGGTAAAGCCCGTGTACCCGGCGATCGTCGCCTGCGGGCAGACGACGGCGATCGCCGGGGAGACGAAGGGGTTCGCGCTCGTTCCGTACTGATTGGCGCTCTGCTCGGCGTAGGCGTAGCTGTTCGAGGCGGCGGGATTGCTCAGGCCGAGACTCTGCAGGCAGTTCGCGCCTGTCCGGAAGGTCCCCGCAACCTCGCCGCTCGGGTCGCAGGGGAAATATCCGGCGACGATCCCCTCGGCCGTCGGATCTCCCGCCTCGTCCGGGGCGAAAGATCCCTTGTCGAGAAAATCCCAGGCGATGCTCGTGATGGGCGAGCCCGAGATGGAAGCATCCTGGAGCTGCCACCTGTCGCCATAGTAGTTCGTCTTGTCCGTCCGGCCCGCCGCCGAGAGGTTCGTCGCCGTCGCGCCGGCCGTCGGCGGCGCGTTGGGCGCCCCACTGGCGTGCCAGATGTAATGGGTCAGATCCACCGTCTCGATCCACCAGGTCCTCCCCTGAGGGTCGACCGTCTGCGTCGAGTCGGCCAGGTCCCCCAGGTCGCCCAGATAGGGCCAGGTTCCTCCGAGACCGAAGGTCAGGCGCGCGGGGCCCCGAATCGACGGCCCGTCACAGCCCTTCGTGGCCGCTCCGCACTGGCTGTTGTACTGCCGCACGAGCACGTAATTGCCCGAGGAAGAGATGTCGCTCGTCCCGTTGCAGTCTCCCGTCACGTAGATGTTGCTGTTGGAGGGAGGCTGGCCGACCCCGCACTTGGCCTCCGCTTCGACCAGCCCGCTCTTCAGCGCGACCGTGTCGAGCCACAGGAAGCCGAAATCGGTCGTCTGCAGGACGTACTGGCCGTTGTAGATCGGGGGATCTGAGGAGATCACGCTGATGATCCCGTTGACCGTGACAGACACGTTCTGCGCCGGCACGGCCGCCGGCAGCACGAACATCAGCACAACCTGTGCTACTCGCAGCGAGTAGCCGGCGATTCGATCGCTGACTTTCACGGACCCTCGCGGACTTCTTGTGGGCTCGGTTGCCAGTGTAGCGAGGCGTCCCGCTCTTCTCTACTGTCCTGGAGGACACTGTCCGAAGGGCCAGAGGTGCACCCGAGAAGTGGGCGTTGGGACAGTCTGCGTCTCTTCGAGGCGGACGGCGAAGCTCTACCGGCAGGCGCCGCGCTGGACGCGGATGCCGCCGGAGCGGGCGAGCGAATCATGCCCACACGAGGCTTGAGGCTTGTCGGCTGCCCGGGCAGAGGTCGGTCAGCGGGCGGCCGGCGTCGCGGGAGCGGCCGGGGCTCCGGCGGCGGGCGGTTGGGGTTCCGGGACCTTTTTCAGAGCCCTCACGTAGAGGATGACGTCGTCGATCTGCCGGGCGGAGAGCGTGTGCCCCCAGGGCGGCATCAGCGGCGACAGTCCGACGCCCGATCCGCCGCGGCGGATGGCGTCGGCGAGGTCGGCGTCGCTCTTCTTCTTCTGGAAGGCGGCATCGGAAAAATCCCGCGGCCGGGGGTCGAGGTTGAAAGCGTTGAAGCCGTCTCCGGCGCCGGTGTCGCCGTGGCAGCTCTGACAGTAGTGCCCGTAGATCTCCTTGCCGAGCCGCATCTCGTAGGGCGGTTCGGGCGCAGCGGCGGCGGCCGGCTTCGGGGCCGCCGGCTTCCGGGAGCAAGCGAAGACCGGGATCGCCAGGATCCAGAGAAGCCGCTTCGACCGCGCGAGCCATCTCATCGCGCGCCTCCGGGCGCGGCCGCGCCGGCGGCCGAGCGCAGGCTCGAGAGGTACGCGGTCAGACGCAGCGCGTCGGTGTCCGACAGCCCGTAATCGGGGCAGCGCACGTCGGCGCGCCAGCGCTGGGGCCCCTTCAGCCACGTGTAGATCCAGCCGTTCTTCAGCCTCTTGCCCGAGTCCGTCAGCGGCGGTCCGTAGTAGCCGCCCGAGGAACCGATGATGTGGCAGGCCCGGCAGCCCAGGGTCACGTAGATGCGCTGCCCCTCCGTCGCATCGCCGTCGGACGCGGGCCGTCCGGCGAACGGATCCGCCGGGATCTCCGGATCGACGTAGAAGCTCTCGATCGCGTCGGCCAGGCGCTCGGCCTCTTCCCTCGGCATGCGAAAGACGGGCATCCGCTCTTCCAGGATCGGGCGCAGGGAGTAGGAGAGGACCAGGTAATCGGCGAGCCAGTCGCGCTGCACCTTGCTGCCTTCGAAAGTGAGCGGCGCCGTCGAGATGTCGCCTCCCTGGTCGCCGATCTGGTGACAGGAGAGGCAGCGGTAGCGGTTGATGAGCGCGCCCACCTCGCCGCCGGGCAGGAGAGCGGCCGGGCGGGCGGGCGTGTAACGGTAGGCCTCCGGGACCGGCTGCGCTCCGAGGGAAAGCAGCGCGGTCACGACTGCTCGAGCGTCCTCCGGATTGAACCCGAACCTCGGCATCTTCAGGCCCTGCGCGAAGGAACGCGGATCCTGGATCTTGGCCGCGAGCCAGGCCGGAAGCGTGCGGGGCAGGTCCGTCCGCCGCCCGAAGTCGAGCGAGAAAGCCTTCTTGTCTCCGATCCCGTCCAGATCCGGTCCGAACTTCTCCCCCTTGCCGGCGGCCGGCTGCGCGTGGCAGGAAAAGCAGCCGTAGGAGTGGAAGAGCTTCTGCCCGTTCTCGGCCAGGGTCTGGTTGACCCGGATCGGCTCGAGGATGTCCTTGGGGGCGTCGAAGTCCCGGAACTCGTCCTCCATGTAGGCGACCACGTCGCGCGATTCCTCGTCGGTGAAGTGATAGCGGGGCATCCGGGTGCGGGGATTGAAGGCCTGGGGATCGCGCAGGAACGCCAGCATCCAGCCCCGGTTGACCCGCGAGGCCACCTTCGACAGCTCCGGGGCGGAGCCGTTGCCCTTGCCCTCGACGGTGTGGCAGGAAATGCAGCGCGACTCCGAAAAGAGCTTCTTGCCGTTGGCCGGCACGCCGGCAGGCTCCTCCGCGGCCGCCTGGACCTTCCTGGACAGATCGTCGGGGACGGGCTGTCCGTAGAGGTAGTGGACGAGCTCGTCGATCTCGTTGTCGGCGAGCTGGAAATTGGGCATCGTCGCGTTGGCATCGACCGCCCGGGGCTCCTTCAGCCATCGCCTGAGCAGCGCGCCTCCGGTCTTGACAGCGAGCGTGGAGAGCGGAGGCGCCTCCGAGCGGAACTTCTCCTGCCCGCGCACCTGGTGGCAGGCGAAGCAGCCCGACCGCGACATGAGTGCCCGGCCGCGCGTGAGGATCGGCGCTTCCGCGACCGGCTCGGAGGCGTGACAGCGGCCGCATCCCGCCTCCAGGTAGGCCATCGGCAGCATCGGCGGCCCGGCGTCGGGAGCGGTCCCGTGCCCGTCGTCCTTCGAGGTCGCCAGTCCCTGGCCTCCGTGGCAGGAGGTGCAGCCGTATTTGTCGAAACTGCCGGGCGTGTGCGCGGTCGCGGGGTGCAGGCGGAAGGGCTCGGGAGCGTTGGCCATCAGGGAATCCGCTTCGCCCAGGTGGCAGGTCGTGCAGCGGTCGACCCGGTTGTCGAAGCTTCTCAGCCAGATCTGCTGGATCGCCACGGGGCGCTGCTGGTA
>JAWOLE010000306.1:0-20744 GCA_033853815.1 Thermoanaerobaculia bacterium | reverse complement strand
CGAAGAAGCATGGCAAGCCGAGCCCTTCGTTCCGCCATCCCTGCGACTGAGCGACCAGCGACGGCCCGGTTCTCTCTTTCGCGGCCGGGCCGGAGCGTGCCGACGAGGGAGGCGGCCCGACGCCGGGGTGGCTCGAAGCGAGAAACTTCAAGCTAAGAAACAAGACGGTAGGACGAACGGAGCTCTCGCTCCTCGGGGGGAATGCTGCGATACTTGGCGCCCCGAATGCATATGAGCCCGCCTCTTCGCGCCCGCCTCGCCGCGGGCGCTTTTCTTTTGTTCCTCGCGGCCTCGGAAGCCCCGGGCGCCGAGCGCCTGCTTCTCGCGGCCGAGAGAGGGGACGGACGCTGCGTCGCCGGCTCGAAGATCCTGGTCCTCGCGCGCCTGGCGGCCCCGCCTTCGCCGGACGTCCCGGCGGCGTCCTGCGTCTTCGACGTGCGGCTCGCCGACCTGGACGACTCCCGGATCGAGGAGGCGGTCTCGTGGCTCGCCGCGTTGCGGTCGGCGAGGGGCGCCGTCCTCGAGATGCCGGCGCCCTCGGACGAGACGCGCTTCGCTTACGCGATCAAGCGCCTCTCCTCGGCCTTTCGCAGCGGATCGCCGGGCGCGCCGGTCGCCCTCGACGCGGAAGGCGACCTGTCGCCCTCGCTGGAAGAAGAGATCGAGCCCTATGTCGATGCGCTCGTCGATCGGGAGAGCCGTCCGCCGACTCCTGCGCGAGCCATCGCCGGCCGTTGGGCGCTTTCCCTCTGGCCCCGTCCCGGCGGCTCGACGCCCGTAAGCGACGTCATCGCCGAGATCGGAAGGGAGCACAAGGCGGGGCTAGCCGTCTCGGTCGCCGGGCTGCTCCAGAGCCGCGAGTCGGACCTCCGTTTAGGTGAGGACTTCACGACGCTCGAGCGCCTCCAGGCCTACTTCACCGAGAACGTCTCCCGCGATCCCACGCCGACAAAGGCGACGCTCTGGACGAGGGACGCCTCGGCCCCGCTCGGGTGGCGCACGTCGCCTCTCGACGTCGTCCGGTTCTTCGACGGCAGGGCGTTCACGCCGATTCTGCTCCTTCCCTGGTCGCAGTCCCCCCGGGTGGAGATCGAACTGCCCCCTAGCGCCTACTCGAGCGCCACCGTCGAAGACCTGGAAACCGGAGCGCGGCGCGAATTCACCCTGACCGGGGCGAAGGCCTTGACGCTCAATCCCTCCCGCGGCGCCCTTGCGGTCGTCCTCCATCCCGCGCGGCGTCCGGGCGGCCAGACACGCGCGGCGGTGGAGGTCGGGGCCACGCGGGGCCTGACCGCCGAGGAGATCGTGGCGCGGGAGCGCGCCTGGGACGCCGGCCAGCGCGAACGGGTCACGTCCTTCATCGCCGACATGAAGGCTTCCCTGCGTTTCCGCATCGGAGAGGTCAACGAGACCTTCGACCTGACGATCGTCGGCCCCTTCTACTTCCGCCGAGGGCGACCCCCCGACTGGGAGTGGGACGAGTTCTACCTGAACGGCGTCAAGTGGAAGGGGAAGACCCTCCCGAAGCTGCCGATCCTCCAACCCGAGAAGGTGACGGCGCTTCCGCTCGACATCCGCCTGACGGAGGACTACGACTACACGTTGCACGGCGACGCGACGATCTCCGGCCGCCGCGCCTACCACATCCTCTTCGCCCCGAAGAGCGCGGTCGGGAAAATGGCGATCTACCGCGGCTCCGTGTGGATCGACAAAGAGACCTTCGCGCTTCTGCGCCGCGATTCGGTTCAGTTGAACCTGACGGGCGAGACGCTCTCCAACGTCCAGAGCGAGTTCTATCTCCCGGTCCCCGGCCACCCGGAAGCCGTCCTGCCGCTGGAGATCAAGGGCCAGCAGGTCTTCTCCACCGCCGGACGGACGACCGCGATCGAGCGCGACGTCGTGATGCAGGCGGTGCGCGTGAATCCTCCCGACTTCGACGAGCGGCTCGCCGCCGCCCACGCCTCGCAGGCCCAGATGATCCGCGACACCGACAGGGGGATGCGTTACCTCGTGCCGGACAAGGCCCACCCGGGGCAGCGCGTCGTCGAAGAGACGATCGCCAAGAAGAGCACGTTCGGCGCCGTGGGCGCCTTCTACGACGACTCCTTGGACTATCCGCTGCCGCTCGCGGGAATCCAGTATTTCAACTTCGATCTCTGGGGCAAGGGCAAGCAGCTCTCGGTCTTCTTCGCCGGAGCCCTGCTGACCGCCAACTACACCGACCCGTCGCTCGGAGGCAGCCGGTTCGACCTGGGGGCCGACCTCTTCGCGGTGGCTTTTCCCTTCGGCGACGTCTCCTACCGCAACGGCAAGGAGGTCTCCGCCGAGAAGATCAAGCACCTCCCGGCGCAGTTCCAGATCAACCTCGGCCATCCTCTCGGCCCGTACCTGAAGGCGAACCTCGGGCTCTTCACGAAGTGGGACGACTACCAGCGGGACAAGGACACCGGGCCCGACTTCGTCACGCCCGTGGACACCTTCACCGACGGCGCCGAGCTCAAGTTGATCGGCAACATCTCCGGGTTCAGCGCGATTGCGTCGGGATCGTACTTCCGCCGGCGCCGCTGGGAGTTCTGGGGCGATCCGGCGACGTCGGAATTCGATCCGCACCAGAAGCAGTACTGGAAGTACTCGCTCTCGCTCGCGAAGGACCGGTACTTCTCCGGCTTCCGAAAGCTGCACGTGGGGCTGTCCTACCAGAGCGGCAGCAACCTCGACCGATTCTCCAAGTACGAGTTCGGGACTTTCTCGGGAAACCCCGTGCGGGGCTACAAGTCCGGGAGCCTGCGCACGGAGAGTGCGTTCGTGGGAAACGTCTCCTACGGATTGAACATCGAGGACATCATCCGATTCGAGGCCTTCTACGATCAGGCGCTCGTCAAGGACAAGCTCTCCGGCTTCAACAACACCTATTTCTCGGGCGCGGGCCTGCTCGCGTCGTTCAACGGCCCCTGGCAGAACTCCCTGCTGCGCACCGAGGTCGGAACGCCCGTCGTCGGCCATGGCGTGCACGGCCTCGTCGTCTATTTCCTGCTGCTGAAACTGTTCTGAGTCTCATCTGCCCGAAGAAATCTTGCGCACGAGGAAGGAGAAGACATCGCCTTCGCGGAGCGACTCGACGAGTTCGTGGCCGCGCTCGCGGCAGAACACCGCGACGTCCTCGACGGCGGCGGGGTCCGTCGCCAGAAGCCGCGCGGCGACGCCCGCGGGCTGATCTCGAAAAGCCCTGGCCAACCGCAGGACCGGAATCGGGCAATAGAGCCCTCTCGCGTCGATCAGCACCTCTCCTTCAGCCAAGCTCTCTCCCCGTCCCCCAGTCCCCAGTCCACAACGTCATCCACCAACAACTGTAATATTGCCGCCAATGCCCGAGCCGATTCCCTTTCCTTCCGCAGTCACGCCGGTGCGCCGGGCCCTGATCTCCGTGCACGACAAGACGGGCGTGGCCGAGCTCGCGCGGGAACTGGCCGCGCTCGGCGTGCGGATCGTCTCGACGGGGGGCACGGCGGCGCACCTGAAGGGCGCAGGCGTCGACGTCGGGTCGGTCGAGGAGACGACCGGATTCCCGGAGATCCTGGGCGGCCGCGTCAAGACGCTCCACCCCAAGATCTTTGGCGGCGTGCTGGCCGACGAAACCCGCGACGATCACGTCCGCGACCTCGCGACGGCGGCCATCGAAGCCTTCGACCTCGTCGTCATCAATCTCTATCCCTTTGAGGAGACCGTCTCGCGCGGGGCGAAACTCTCCGAGGCGATCGAGATGATCGACATCGGCGGACCGGCCCTCATCCGCGCCGCCGCCAAGAACCACGCCCGCGTCGCGGTGGCCGTCGAGCCGGCGGATTACGAGGGCCTGCTCGCCGAGATCCGCTCGACGGGAGGCACCACGATCACGACGCGGGCGAATCTCGCCGCCCGCGCCTTCACGCGCACGGCGGCCTACGACGCGGCGATCGCGCGCTTCCTCTCGCAGGTTCCGCGGGGAGGCGAGGCCTTTCCCGAGAACCTGGTGCTCGCCTTCGAACGCGTGGGGGCGCTGCGCTACGGAGAGAACCCGCACCAGCGCGCGGCGCTTTACCGCGAGCCCCAGGCGCCGGCCGACGCGCTGGTGCGCTTCCAGATGCTCCAGGGCAAGGAGCTCTCCTTCAACAACCTGCTCGACCTGGACTCCGCGGTCGCGCTCGCCCGGGATTTCGACGGGCCGGCGGCCGTGATCGTCAAGCACAACAACCCGTGCGGAGTGGCTACCGGAGAAACGATCGTCGAGGCCTTCGGGCGCGCCTTCGCGTGCGATCCGCTGGCGGCCTTCGGCGGCATCATCGCGATCCGCGGGCGGGTGGACGGGGCGCTCGCCTCCCTCGTGCTCCAGCACTTCGTCGAGGCCGTCGCCGCCGACGACTACACGCAGGAGGCGATCGACTTCTTCGGCAAGAAGCCGAACATTCGCCTCCTGAAGATCCCGGTGTCGCGGCGCCCGGCCTCCGCCATCGACTGGAAGCGGATCGAAGGCGGACTCCTCGTCGAGGACGCCGACGCCGAGCCCGATCAGACTTCCGCCTGGAAGCTCGTGTCCCAACGCAAGCCGACCGCGGTCGAGCGGGCCGCCTGCGAGCTCGCCTGGAAGGTCGTGCGGCGAGTCAAGTCCAACGCGATCGTTCTCGCCAATGCCCGGCAGACCATCGGCATCGGGGCCGGGCAGATGAGCCGGGTGGACGCCTGCCGGCTGGCGGCCGGCAAGGCCGTGCTGCCCATCGTCAACTGCGGCGCGGCCTCCGACGCGTTCTTCCCGTTCCGCGACGGGCTCGATGTGCTCGCCGACGCGGGCGTCACGGCGGCCGTGGCGCCCGGGGGCTCCATCCGCGACGCCGAGATCATCGCTGCGGCGGACGAGCGCCAGATGGCCTTCCTTCACTCGCCTCGCCGCCACTTCCGGCACTGAGATGATCTGCGATCGGGTGATCTGCGATCGGGCGATTGAACCGGAGTCCTCTTCCGTGAAGATCACCCGATCACCCGATCACCCGATCACCCGATCCTTTCAATCACCCGATCACCCGATCACCCGATCCTTCGTCGTGCCCGCTCTCCTGTTAGCGGCCGCGCTGTCCCCCGAGGTCAAGTCGCTGCTCGACCGGTTGGCGGCGTTCTACCAGGATGGGGCGGCCCACGAGGCGTCCTTCACCCAGATCTACACGCCCGCCGGGTTCGCGACGGCGCGCCGCGAATCGGGGACGGTCTGGATCCAGGCGCCGCAGCGCCTGCGCTTCGACTATGTGGCCCCCGAGAAGAAGATCTTCACATACGACGGCGGCGAAGGGCGGCTCCTGACGCCGGAGGACCGCCAGCTCACGGTGAGAAAGCTCTCGGCGGAGGATCGGGCGCGCCTTCCGATCGTCTTTCTCGCGGATCCTTCGGAGCTGGACCGGCAGTACGCGATCACCCTGGAGCAGGGGGACGGCGCGGGCGCCCGCCTCCTGCTGACCCCTCGCTCCCCCCGGCCGGATCTGGCCTGGCTGCGCCTGTCGGTCGCCTCCGACGGGACTCTCGCCGGCCTCGCCTACGAAGACTCCTCCGGCAGCCGCTCGGAATTCCGCTTCGAGGACTGGCGCAAGCAGAAGCCGCGCCCTGCCGGCGACTACCGGATCACCGGCCCTCCCGGCACGCGCATCCTGGAAAATTAGCTGAAGGTTCGGGTGATCGGGTGGTCGAGCCATCGGGTGATTGACCGGACAAATCACCCGATCATCCGATCGCAGATCACCCGATTGGCCGTTGAAATAGACTTGGATCCATGGCTCAGGAGTTCTCCTTCGACGTCGTGAGCCGGGTCGACCTCCAGGAGGTCGGAAACGCCGTCCAGCAGTCCTCCAAGGAGATGGCCACGCGCTTCGACTTTCGGGGCAGCGTCTCGAAGATCGAATGGGACGAGAAGGCGCTCACCCTGACGCTGACCTCCGACGACGCCGGCAAGCTCAAGTCGGTCGTGGACATCCTCGAAACCAGGCTCGTCAAGCGCGGCGTCGCCGTCAAGGCGCTCGACTTCGGAAAGGTGGAGCCGGCGGCGGGAGGAGCGGTGCGCCAGATCGTCAAGGTGCAGCAGGGAATCCCCTCGGAGAAGGCGAAGGCGATCGTGCGTTCGATCAAAGACCGCAAACTGAAGGTCCAGGCGGCGATCCAGTCCGACCAGGTCCGCGTCTCGGGGCGAAACAAGGACGACCTGCAGGCGATCATAGCTCTCTTGAAGAGCGAAGATTTCGGCTTGCCGCTGCAGTTCATCAACTACCGATGAACCGATGAGACTCTCCAAGGCCAACCCGCGCCTGCGCCGGGCCTACGACCTGATCGCGGAAAAACTCGCGCGGGTCGAGGAGGAGTTGCTCCTGCACTTCCGCTCCCCCATCCCGACGATCGACCGGATCGGGTCTTATCTCGCCTCGGGAGGAGGAAAGCGGATCCGGCCGGCTCTCCTCCTTCTCTCGGCCAAACTCCTCGACTACGACGAGGGAGAAAAGGACGTCCGCTACGCCACCGTCATCGAATTCATCCATACGGCGACCCTTGTGCACGACGACATCATCGACGAGGCTCGGCTGCGCCGGGGGCGGACTTCCGCCAACGCGCGCTGGGGAAATAACCTGACGGTGCTCTTCGGCGACTACCTCTATACCAAGTCGATGGGGATCGCGCTCGACGAGGGGGACCTGACGATCCTGAAAGTCCTCTCCGATACGACGCTCTCGATGATCGAAGGGGAAATCATCGCAATCGAAAAGACGGGAGATATCTCGGTCACGTGCGAGGAGGTCCTGGAGATCATCCGGCGCAAGACGGCCGACCTCTTCTCCGCGGCCTGCCGCCTCCCGGCCCACTTCGCGCCGCGTGGAGACCTGTTCGCGGGCGAGCGGCTGGCCGAATACGGCCGGTGCCTGGGCGTCGCCTTCCAGTTGATCGACGACCTCCTCGACTACACGTCGAGCGAGCAGACGGTCGGCAAGCCCGTCCTGAACGACCTCCGCGAGGGCAAGCTGACGATGCCTCTGCTGCTCGCCCTGCCCGAGGCAACGGCCTCCGAGCGGGAGAAGGTCGCGGCCGTGCTGCGCGAACGCGAGTTCAAGAGCGTCGAGCCGGCCGAGATCCTGCTCCTCGTCGAGCGGGCCGACGCCATCGCCAAGACGCGCGCGCTCGCGCGCGACTACGCGGGAGCGGCCCGCGTCGCCCTGACGTCCTTCCCCGATTCTGAAGCCAAGGAAGGCCTCCTGCTGGCGACGGAGTCGGTGGTGGATCGGATCAACTAGGGAAGCCTTCCTATAAAAATAAGGATGATTGGACTATTTTCCTAATTTAATTAGGACGCCTCCCTCCCTTGGAAAAAGCGGCCGGAATATGCTGTCTCCGTATAAAAGAAGGCGAAAGCCAGGTCAAACCGAAGTTTTTATTGACGGAATCCGATCGTTGCCTATACTGATCGGCAGAAATCGATGCGCCTGGCCGCCTGGAACAGCCTCACCCGAACTTTCAAGCATCTTCCCTTCTTTCGCCACGAGCAGGAAATGGCCGAGGAGGCGGGGCTCTACTACCGCCGCGCGTGCCTGGCTGCCGCCGAAGAGCGCTACGACGTCGCGCTGATCTTCTGCGAAAAGGCTTCCGAGCTCGATCCCGGCCATCTGCCGACGCGCCTGCTCGCCGCGCAGATCCACGATTACGGCCTGCACGATCTGGAGGCCGCGGTCGCCGCTTATCGCAAGATCATCACCCTCGCCGGCTACGACGGGGAGAACTCCTACTGCGCCGCCGCCCGGGCCGCTCTCGACGGCCTCGTCTCCTCGGCCCTCCAGGCCTGAACGTCCCTTGACTTTCAGCGCAGGCGGTCGCTGCGCGACCGGCGCCGAGAGTTTTCAACTCCTGAGCCGGCCACCTTTCCCGCCCGTGCTCAGCTCCGGTTCGCGGCGCGCGTAGTCTCCCGACGAAGGAGGGAGGAGGCGCGCGCCGCGGGAGCGGAGCGCTTGCGTGGGATCAGGCGCGCGGTCGAGCCCGCATCCGGGCGAGCCGCGCGCCGGTGCGCCCAGAGGGCGCAGATCCCACGCTAGTGCGTAGCGACGTGCGGATAGCCCCACGGATACATTGGCGGGCGGCCCCACACGGCGGCGCGGCGATCTTCCTTTCCGACGGAGGCCTCCGAGAGCGCGATCCTCCATGTCGAATCCGAAATGATTTTGAGCCCGCCGGGCAGCTCCAAGCAGAAGAGGATCCCGCCGGCTCCCGTCGGGCTCTCCGCTTCGATCACGATCCGGTTGGGACCGGCGGCCAGAGCCGAGGCGACGTCGAAGACGGCGAGCGGGCTTCCCGGCCGCTGTTCCACGCGGGGAAACTTCGAGCCGTTGACCGTGAGAGATCCGCCCGGATCGACGAAGAGCTTCGCGTCGGCCTTCGGCGGCGCGGCGTCGAGAGCGAAGTCGCGCCAGGTCCAGAAACGGGCCGGCTTCTGCTCGTAGACGTCGAGGGTGAACCAGATCCAGCGCGCACCGTCCGTGACGAGATTCGCGCGGTCCCGCGCCGCGCGGACCCAGGAGAGAAGGGCGCCGGCGGCCAGCAGCAGAGCGGCGAGAAGAAAGAGAACCGCGGGCAAGGGACGCGAAAGCAGTCCCCGGCGCTCGCTTCGAACCCTTTGTTGACGCAACGCGCCGCGCAGGATACACTCTTGATCCCGATGTCATGGTGATCGTCGGGATCGTCCCCGCCCGTTATTCCTCGGTTCGCTTCCCCGGAAAACCCCTCGCTCTCCTGGCCGGCAGGCCGATGCTCCTGCACGTGCTCGACGCGGGCCGGGCCGCCCGAAGGCTCTCGCGCGTCGTGGTCGCGACCGACGATGAACGCATCGCCGCCGTCGTGCGCGGCGCGGGCGGCGAGGTCATCCTGACGTCGCGCGACGCCGCCAGCGGCACCGACAGGCTCGCGGAGGCCGCGCGCTCGATGCCCGCCGACGTGTACGTCAACATCCAGGGGGACGAGCCGATGATGTCGCCTTCGAACATCGACCGCGCGGTCGAAGCGCTCCTCGTGTCGGGGCGGCGCCGGATCGCCACGCTGTCGGTCCCCATGCCGGCGGCCGAAGCCTCCGACCCGAACGTCGTGAAGGTGGCCGTGGCCCGGGACGGGCGCGCCCTCTACTTTTCGCGCGCGCCGATCCCGTATCCCCGGAGAGGCTCCCCCGCCTACCGCAAGCACCTCGGGCTCTACGCCTACCGCGCGGCCGCGCTCGCGGAGATCGCCGCGCTCGAGCCCTCTCCGCTGGAAACGATGGAGTCGCTCGAGCAGCTGCGCTGGCTCGAGGCCGGGCACGAGATCTGGGTGGCGGAGGCGGCGACCGATTCGATCGGCGTGGACACCCCCGAGGATCTGGCGAGGGTGGAGGAAATGATGAAAAAGGAGGCCGTCTCATGAGCGGCAAGTACGTCTTCGTCACGGGTGGCGTCGTGTCTTCGCTCGGTAAGGGGATTGCGGCGTCCTCGATCGGGGCGCTGCTCGAGGCGCGCGGCTACAAGGTCGCCGTCGCCAAATTCGACCCCTACATCAACGTGGATCCCGGCACGATGTCTCCCTTCCAGCACGGCGAGGTCTACGTCACCGACGACGGGGCGGAGACCGACCTCGACCTGGGCCACTACGAGCGCTTCACCTCGATGACCGGCTCGCGCGTCAACAACACGACGGCCGGACGCATCTACCTCACGGTCATCGAGCGCGAGCGCCGCGGCGACTACCTGGGCAAGACCGTGCAGGTCGTGCCCCACATCACCGACGAGATCAAGGAGGCGGTCCGGCGCGTGGGGCCGGAGGCCGACGTGGTCCTGATCGAGATCGGGGGGACCGTCGGCGACATCGAATCGCTCCCCTTCCTCGAGGCGATCCGGCAGCTGCGTCAGGAGGCCGGCCGCGGCAATGCCGTCAATGTCCACCTGACTCTCATCCCCTACATCAAGGCCTCCGACGAGCTGAAGACCAAGCCCACCCAGCACTCCGTCAAGGAGCTCCTCTCGATCGGGATCCAGCCGGACGTGCTGCTCTGCCGCACGGACCGGTCGCTGCCGCCGGAAGTCAAGAAGAAGATCTCCCTCTTCTGCAACGTGCCCGTCGAGGCGGTCATCAACGCCAAGGACGTCCTCTCGATCTACGAAGTGCCACTGCAGTTCGCGGCCGAAGGCCTGGACGAGATCCTGCTCGATCTGCTGAACCTGCCCCACTACGATCGCGATCTCTCCAAGTGGGAGACCCTCGTCAACCGCATCAAGAACCCGGCAGGCGAGGTGAACATCGCGGTCGTCGGCAAGTACGTGGACTACGGCGACTCCTACAAGTCGTTGAACGAGGCGCTCGCGCACGGCGGGATCGCCAACAACGTGCGGGTGCGCCTCGATTACGTGGACGCCGAGACGCTGGAGAACGAGCAGTATCCCGAGCTCCTGACGCGCGCCGACGCGGTGCTCGTGCCGGGAGGCTTCGGGCGCCGCGGCGTCGAGGGGATGATGAAGGCGATCCAGTACGCCCGCGAGAAGAAGGTCCCCTTCTTCGGCATCTGCCTGGGCCTCCAGACGGCCGTCATCGAGTACGCGCGCCACGTGGCCGGCCTCGAAGGCGCCAACTCGACCGAATTCGAGGAGGAGCCCAGGCACAAGGTCATCTTCAAGCTGCGCGATCTGATCGGCGTGGAAGCCCTGGGCGGCACGATGCGCCTCGGCAAGTATCCCTGCGAGCTCGCGCCCGGCTCCATCGCGGCCCGCGCCTACGGCGAGGGCCTGATCTCGGAACGTCACCGCCACCGCTATGAGGTCAACCAGGAATACCTGCCCGCGCTGCGGGAGGCCGGGCTGTCCTTCACCGGGATGTCGCCGGACCGCAAGTTCGTCGAGATCATCGAGCTCCACGCGGACCATCCGTGGTTCCTCGGCTGCCAGTTCCACCCGGAATTGAAGTCCAAGCCCTTCGCCTGCCACCCGCTGTTCAAGGACTTCATCCGTGCGGCGCGGGCCCACCGGGCGGCGCGCGAAGGGGAGGTCGAGGCGGCCAGGGCCCTGGCGGTCAAAGGCCAGGCCAGCGACTGAAGACGCTGGGAACCTCCGGCTAAGATTGCTCGCGAATGCCGCCGGTATCGATCGCTCCGGGATACGCCATCGGAGAAGGGGAACCGCCCCTCTTCTTTGCCGGGCCGTGCGTCATCGAGTCGCGCGAGCACGCGCTCGCAATGGCCGCGCGGATTCGCGCGGTCGCCGACCAGACGGGCGCCCGGATCGTCTACAAGTCCTCCTTCGACAAGGCCAACCGCTCCTCGATCGATTCGTTCCGGGGTCCCGGCCTGGAAGAGGGCCTGGACATCCTCGCCGCAGTCAAGGCAAAGACGGGTCTCCCCCTCCTCTCCGACATTCATGAGCCGTGGCAGGCCGAGAAGGCGGCCGCGGTCCTCGACGTCCTGCAGATCCCGGCTTTCCTGTCGCGCCAGACCGATCTGCTCACCGCCGCCGCTCGAACCGGGAAACCGCTAAACGTCAAGAAGGGGCAGTTCCTGGCGCCCGACGACATGGGCCGGGTCGTCGAGAAGTGCCGCTCGGCCGGCAACGAGAAGATCCTGCTCTGCGAGCGCGGGACCTCCTTCGGGTATCACAACCTCGTCGTGGACATGCGCGGGTTCGGGATGATGCGCAGGTTCGGCTGCCCGCTCGTCTACGACGTCACGCACTCGATGCAGCTGCCCGGAGGAGGCCGGGAGACGGGCGGACTCAAGCAGTTCGCTCCGGCGCTCGCGCGCGCGGCGGCCGCGACGGGATGGGTGGACGGGTTCTTCCTGGAGGTTCACGACGATCCCGACCGGGCCCTCTCCGACGCCTCGACGCAGCTCGAGGTCGCGGCGCTGCCGGAATTGGTCCGATCTTTGCTCGCTGTCACGGCCGCCGCCCGAGGGCTCTCGCCGTAGAGACGGCTCCCCGGTCGGCTCCTTCGGCCGAAGGAGGTCGCGGAATGGCTCTTTTCAAGCGGTTTCTCTTCGTCTGGCTCGCCGTCGGCGGCGTCGCGCTGGCCCAGCCCTGCCCCTGCCCGCCGGCGCCCGGCGGTCCGCCCCCTCTCTGGTCGGGCTCGGCCGAGCTGTCTTTCCTCTCGACGAGCGGCAACACGAGCACGAGCTCGCTCGGAGGAGGGCTCGAGGTCGACTACAAGCCGGCGCCGTGGACGGTCGTCTTCAAGGCCAACTACCTGAGGGCCTCGACCAACGGAGTAACGACCGCGGAACAGCTCGGCGCGTCGGCCAAGGGCATCCGCGATCTGACGGCCCGGGTGGACGTCTTCGCCGGGGGAAGCTACCTGCGCAACCGTTTCGCCGGCTTCAACAGCCTGGTCACCGGCGAAGGGGGCGCCGGCTACAAGATCCTGCTCGGCCCCGTCCACGCCCTCCGCGGTGAGCTCGGCTTCGGCTACACGCACGAAGCGCAGCTGGTCGGCGACAACCGCAGCTACGCGAGCGCTCGGGCCGGCCTCGGATACAAATGGCAGATCTCGAAGGTCGCCGCCTTCACGAACGACGTCTCGTACTCCTACGACCTGAGCGACTCGAAGAACTGGATCGCCGCGGAGAAAGCGGCCATCGCGGCGTCCATGACCGCGGTTTTCTCGCTCAAGGCGTCCTACACGCTGCTCTACAACAACGAGCCGGTCCCGACCTTCAAGAAGACGGACACGGCGACCGCGGTCGCGCTCGTCGCGAAGTTCTGACAGCGCTGGCCGCGGCCGCCCGAACGCCCCGGGGAAGCTACTTCTTCGTGCTCTTCTTCGCCGGAGCCGCTGCGCCCTTGACCTCGACGGCGGTCGCGGTCATCCGATACTCGATCGTGACCTTGGCGCCGACCTTGAGGTCCCCGGTCACTTTGGTCGAAGAGTCCCGCGCGATCTCCCAGCGGTCCTTCCCCTTCTGGACCGTGATCATGGTGTCGGAGACCTCGAGGACCGGGCCGGTGACCTGATACGTCTTGGCCGTGGCCGCCAGGCCGGCGCTCGCCAGCAGAAGGGCGGCCACGACGACTCCCGCAGTCAGCGTTCGCTTCAGAAACATGCGATGTCCTCCTTCTGGCGGCGAATCTTATCCGAGACGGGTCGGGGGCGCGCAACCGCGCGGGTTCGCGCGAATTCGGGGGGCCCGCTCGTCCCGAGAAATGAGGCAACTTCACCACTCACTCCGGCGTGGACGGCTGTAGTATCTGGCCACCGAAGCGTGCCAGCAGGATCGGAGAGGGAGGAAGGATGCTGAAGGACTTCAAGGAATTCCTGCTCAAGCAGAACGCTCTGGCTCTCGCGATCGGTGTCATCATCGGCGCCGCGATCGGAAAGGTCGTCTCCTCGATCGTCGAAGACGCGATCAACCCGATCATCGGGCTCGTGCTGCCCGGGGGCGACTGGCGAAACGCGAAGATCGTGCTCTCCCACGGAGTCGACGCCGCGGGAAAGCCGACGGAGGCCGCGATCACCTACGGGCACCTGATCGGCTCGATCGTGGACTTCGTCATCATCGCCTTTGTCGTGTACCTGATCGCTAAAGCGTTCATCCCGAAACCGGGCCAGGCGAAGCCCACCACGAAGGAATGCCCCCAGTGCAAGGAAGTCATCCCGCTCGAGGCGACGCGCTGCAAGGCGTGCACGCAACCGGTCGCCGCTGCGGGCTAGGAAGGAGGCCTGTCATGGCTCTCAAGGACCTGATCGGCGAGAAGGGCAAGGACCTGGCGGATATGGCGAAATCCCTGGCCAAACAGAAGGGGGAAGAGCTCGTCGCCGGGGCGAAGGAGAAGCTCTCTCAGGAGGTCGAGCAGCTCAAGAAGACCGCCTCGGACAAGGTTTCCGCGGCCGTCGAGGAACAGAAGCAGAAACTCTCCAAGAAGCTCTCGGACAAGCTCGGAGGGATTTCGAAGAAATGAAGCCGCGGAAGAATCCGCGCGACAGGAGGTCAAAGATGCCAACAGCCGCGAAGAGAATCTTCGTCCTCGCCGCGATCCTCGTGTGGGCCTTCGCCCTGGCGCCTTCCTCGGTTTCCGCGGCCGGCGCGAAGACGGCCAAGGTAGACCTGAACAGCGCCACCCAGCAGGAGCTGGAAGCCCTTCCCGGCGTCGGCGCCGCGACCGCCAAGAAGATCATCGCGGGGCGGCCCTATTCCTCCGTCTCGGACCTCGCCAAGGCGGGCCTCTCGGCCAAGACGATAGAGAAATTGACTCCTCTGGTGACCGTGGGCGGCGGGGCCGCCGCGAAAGCGGAGAAGCCGGCGAAGGCGGCGGTGCAGGAGAAAGCCGAGAAGGCCACGAAAGCCACGAAGGCCGCCGCGGCCGAGAAGATGGCGTCCGCCGCGCCCTCCGGCGGGAAGGTGGACTTAAACACGGCATCGCAGAAGGAGCTCGAAGCCCTGCCGGGCGTGGGCGCGGCGACGGCGAAGAAGATCATCGCGGGCCGACCCTACGGTTCGGCCGCGGATCTGGCCAAGGCCGGCGTTCCGGGAAAGACGATCGAGAAGATCAGCCCGCTCGTGAGTGTCGGCGCGATGCCGGCCGCCGCTCCGGCCGCGCCCGCGCCTGTTGCGGCCCCGGCCGGCAAGCCCGCCGCGGCTTCCAAGCCTTCCTCGCCTGCCGCGGCCGCTGTCGCGCCCGCGCAGCCTCCGCCGGCCAAGGGGATGGTCTGGGTCAACACCGAGACGAAGGTCTTCCACCGCGAGGGGGATCGGTGGTACGGGAATACGAAACACGGCAAGTACATGACGGAGGCGGACGCGCTCAAGGCAGGCTACCGGGAGTCCAAGGAGCGCCCGGCCAAGAAGTAGCGGGACGCGCGCGGTCAGCAGGCTGCTGAAAAATGGACACGGGCGTCGTGTCCGGCACTTTGCGTCCGGCGCCCGATCGGGCTCAGGGTGAATCGCTTCGTCGTACTGGTCTCGCGGGCGCCGGCAAAGTGCCGTCCACCCTTCGGGTTACGGCGGCGCGCTCGTAACGCCATCCCATACCCTTTTTCAGAAACCTGCTAGCCGCCGGCGGCAGCGGCGGCGGCTGAAACCCGGTTTCTGCCCCGATTCTTGGCGGCGTAGAGCGCCGCGTCCGCTCGCTCCCTCCAGCGGCTCGAGTCCATTCCCGGCTCGAGCAACGCGACGCCGGCCGAGAAGGTGGCCCGAAAGCGGGAGCCGTCGGGGGCGATCTGCGGGATCGCGGAAAAATCCCGCCGCAGGCGGTCGAGCAGCCGCAGGGCCTGGTTCTCGCCGATGTTCTCGATCGTCGCGGCGAACTCGTCCCCGCCGAGCCGGCCGAGCAGGTCCGACTGGCGCAGCCTCCGGCGCAAGAGCGCCGCCAGCGAACGGAGCACGCGGTCGCCCACGGGGTGGCCGTAGCGGTCGTTCAAGGACTTGAAATCGTCCAGGTCGATCAGCACCATGGCGAGCGATCTCTTCCGATCCCCCGACCGATCCGCCACCAGGGAGCGCACCCTCTCGAAAAAGGCGGTGTGGTTCAGGAGGCGCGTCAACCCGTCCCGCTCGAGGAGGTTCTTCAAGAACCTTGCCCTCTCGATGCGCGCCGCGGCGGCCGAGAGGAGAAGCCCGGGGGCGACGGGTTTGACCAGGTAGTCGTCCGCGCCGGAGCGGATCGATTCGATCTGGGAGGAGAGCTCGCTCTTCGTCGTCAGAAACAGGATGGGGAGCGCCGCATGGGCTTCCTGCTGGCGGATGCAGCGGGCGACAGCGAAGCCGCCGGCGGTGCCCGGCAGATGGATGTCGAGCAGGACCAGGTCCGGCCGGAAGGCGTCCAGGTCGGCTTCCAGGTTCCTGGCGTCCGGGCAGACCCGCACCCGGTAGCCGGCGGACTCCATCACCGACCGCACGAAGGCCGCCTGGTCGGCGTCGTCCTCGACCGACAGCACGCGGGGAGGTTCCGTCCGCCCCCTCTCGAGCAGATGCTCGAGACGCCGCATCAGCGCCTCCCCCTGCGCCGGTTCCTCGAAGTATCCGTCGGCTCCGCAGTGGATCGCGTCCACCCGGTCGACGAAGGCCGAAGGCCCGCCGACCATCAGGATGGGCAATCCGTCGCCGCGCGGCAGGCTTCGGAGCCGCTCGACGAGCTCGTACGCGGAGCCCGCGGGCAGCCGGACGTCCACGATCACGCCCTCCGGAAATCTCCGGGAAACCTCGGCTTCGGCTTCCCGGCAGCTCTCGGCCCCGCGCGCCGTCATTCCGTCCCGGGCCACGAGGGTTTGCAGCGCGCCGCGGACCTTCGGACCCGGACTCACGACCAGGATGTCGAAGGGGGCGACCGCGGCCGGCAGAGCCGGCTCGAGGCTCGGCCGCCCCTCGAGCTCAGCGCGAAGGGCGTGGAGCAGGGAGCGCCAGAGCTCCCGTTCGCGGGCACCCGGCGTTCCGCGTTCCTTCAGGCGCGCGTCGCACAGTCGTTGGCCCTCCAATCCCACGGCGCTCACGCGGGGGAAGCCGTAGGTCGAGCCTGCGCCGGCGAACCCGTGGAACTGGATCATCAGATCGCGCAGGGCGCCGGCGTCCGCGGGGTCGGCGTCCAGGTGATCCAGGAGTTCTTCGATGCGCTCGATCCTGCGGGCCGCGCCCTGCACGAAAGCCTCGCGAAGCCCCTCGAGGGCTTCCTCGAAGGACTCAGCCACGGTGACCTCCGCCTGCCTCGAGCAGCCCGCGCAGCAGGCCCGGCAATGCCATCGGGTCGAAAGGCTTGATCAGAACGCCGCGCGCGCCCAGGGCCTTCAGGCGGTCCACTTCCGGGGACTTGACCCTGGCCGTCAGGAAGACGACCGGTATGTCGGAGGTCTCCGGGTCGGACCGCAGCGCCCGCAACGTGGACACCCCATCCACGCCCGGCATCATCAGGTCGAGGAGCACGACGTCGGGGTCCTCTTCGCGCGCCTTGCGGATCCCCTCGGGGCCGCTCGCCGCCTCGGCGACCTCCATCCGGCCCACCGCCGTGAGCGACAGCCTCACGATCCGGCGGATGTCGTCCTCGTCGTCCACGACGAGGACCTTCACGCCGGCCTCGAGGCGCCCGCGGGCGGGCTCATCGCGCCGGGGATCGAGGCTCCCATCCCGGCGCCCGGGGCGGCCTTGCCGCACTGTTCCACGGGAGCGGCGGGAAGCCGGAACCAGAAGACGCTTCCTCTGCCCTCCTCGCTCTCGACGCCGATGGAACCGCCGTGCTGCTCGACGATCGCTTTGCAGATGGCGAGCCCCAGCCCCGATCCCCTCTTCTGCCGCGGGTCGGAGGTCTCGACCTGCCGGAACCGCTCGAAGATGGCCTCGCGCAGCGCCGCGGGGATGCCGCGCCCCCGATCGCTCACTCGAACCTCCGCGCGGTCCTCCTCCTCCACGCAGGACAGCCGGACCGCGCTGCCGCGCCGCGAGGACTTCACCGCGTTGGACAGGAGGTTGACGAGAACCTGCACGAGGCGGTCGCCGTCGGCCCAGACTTCCGCGGCCGTTGGTTCGGCCTCGATCGCGACGCCTTCCTGTTCCGCGAACGAGCGCACCGCTTCAATCGACCGTTCGAAGACGGATGCGAGCGGGAGCCGGCCGCAGCGCATCTTCATCCGCGCGCTGTCGAGCCTCTCCAGATCGAGGAGGTCGTTGATGAGTCCGACGAGGCGCACGACGTTGCGTTCGGCGACCGCCACGATGTCGGAGGCCTCGCGCGGCAGGTTCCCCAGGACGCCCGCGGCGAGCAGGCCGAGAGAGCCGCGGATCGAAGTCAGGGGCGTGCGCAGCTCGTGGCTGACAGTCGAGACGAACTCCTTCTTGAGTCTCTCGACCTCGCGGCTCTTCGACAGGTCTCGAACGCTCCCCCCGATCCAGCGGCCCTCCGGCGTGCGGAACTCGAAGAGCGCAAGCTCGAAGGGGAAGACCTCCCCGTTCTTGCGCCGGCCCTCCCACTCGGTGACGCGGCCGAGCGCGCGGCGCTCTCCGTCGCGCAGGCGGGAGAGCGGATCCGCCGCCGCGGACCTGGCAACGAGCAGGGAGAGAGGCTGCCCGGCGAGCTCCGCCGTCCCGTAGCCGAAGATCCGCTCCGCGGCCGGGTTCAACGCACGGACGACCCCTCCTTCGTCGAAGAGGACCAGGCCCTCCATCATGTTGTCCAGGACCGCCCGGGTCCGGGCCTCGCTCGCGCGCAGCGCCTCCGCGGCGCAGGCGCGGTCGATCCCGAGCGCGATCTCGTCGGCGACGGACGCCAGGGCGTCGAGGGCGGCCGACGTCAGCATGCGCGTCGCAAACATCGCCACCACGCCGACCAGGCGATCCTCGACGATCAGGGGATAGCCGGCGAACGCGGTCATCCCCGCCCGGCGGGCCCAGTCCTTGTCGTCTTCCCGCTCCGGGTCGACCGTCAGGTCGCGCAGCGCGGGCTGGCGATCCCGGGCGATCTGCCCGATGCGAAACTCCCCGACCGGGATCCGCGCGTCGGGCCCGAACAGCGGCCGGCCGGCCGAGGCGCTCGCCGAAAGCTCGAGGACCTCTCCCTTCTCGGCGAGCGTCCAGATCGAAGCCATCGCCGCCCCCAGGTGGCGCACCATCGCTTCGGCGCACTGCTGGAGCGCTTTCGGCAGGCTGTCGGCCTTGGTCAGCGCCGCCCCGACGGCGGCCCCGAACGCCGCCTGGGCCGCGCGCTCGATCAGCTCGGCCTCTGCCCTCTTGCGCTGCGCGAGGTCGCGGCTCATCGCGAAATAGAGCGCGAGGAGAAGGCCGAACTCGAGAAAAGCCCCGATCGCGAGGACGAGCAGAGCGTTTCGCCACGCGAGGGCCAGGGCCGCGGCGAGAATCGCGGCGCCCAGCGCAAAACACCAGGCGGTCTTTCCCGCGGACAGCGGGGCCGGGTCCCCGAGTCGCCTGGGTTGTTCCGGCCGAACTCCCACGGCTGTCGGACTACGCGCCGCCGTTGCCGAGATGTTTGGAGAGGATCGCCCGAAATTCTCGAAACTCGAGAGGCTTGGAAAGGTAATCGTCGGCGTGGAACTCGCGGAACGCCTCGGACCTGTACCGCGCGGCCGTGTAGACGGCCGTCATGATCACGACTTTCAGGCTCGAGGTCGCCGGATCGGCCTTCAGGCGCCGGCACATTTCGCGGCCGTCCAGCCTCGGCATGAAGGCGTCGGCCAGGATCAGGTCCGGCCGGTACCGGGCGGCCAGCGCCAGGCCTTCCATCCCGTCGCGCGCCACCACCGCGCTGTAGCCGAGCTTGGCGAGCCCCGCCAGGGCCGCGTTCTGGATGTCCGGCTCGTCGTCCACCACCAGGACCAGCGGGCGCACGATCGCTTCGGGCGGAGGATTTGCCGGCAGCCGGAATTTCTTGCGCCGCTCGCCGGTGGCTCGGTCCCAGAAGCTCTGCGGCGCCCCCTCCCAGAAGCTCTGCTTGTAGGCGGCCGTCGCCTTGCAGAAGCAGTTCCGGCAACCCGGGCATACGAGCGACTTCTTGCCGGTCAGACAAGCGCACCAGCGGGCAGAGAGCGCATCGAAGGAGGCCTGACAGTTGAAGCAGGAGACGGTATAGGTTTCTTCCCTCGGCAGCTTGTTAGAGCTCATCTCGGCCTCAGAGGATTTGTTTCTATTCTAGGGAAAGAGAAGCTCCTGCGACACTGTCCCTGAGGACAGGTTCCGCGTACAGGTACGTCCGATTCCAGATTCAAAATTCCAGGTGCCGCTATGCCCACCGCCAAACGTGAAACTCTAGTGGTGTGTAGCATTCGAATCGATAGTGGCGGAAAAATCCGCCCCGGAGCCTGCGGCATTCCCTCCCGGGGCACGCTCGCGCAGGCCGTTACAGGAAGAACCGGCGCTCGCTGAGGGCTCCTCGCAATCTCAGCGTGGCGCAGGCCGCAGCCTTCCATGCTCGTCACCCATCACCCCGTACGGGAACGCCTCCGGCTCCGGGGCTCCAGTCGGACGTTTCGCGACGCAGGAGCCAGGGCGGCGGCGGAGCCTCCCGGAGGAGGCCATGAGCGAAGGAGCACACCGTGGACTGGCCGTCGCCACGTTGTCCGTGCGACTGAGCGACGAGCGACGGCCCGGAACTCCTCTGCGCGGCCAGGCCGGCGCGTGCCGACGAGGGAGGCGCAGCCGACGCCGTGGCGGATGGGAAAGGAAGTTCATTCCCACCGCCGGTATCGATTCCGCTGTTACGCGGAACTAGGAAGCGGCGGAGGCCGCATCGGCCGGGCGGACGGCGACGAGCGGCCCCGCCTCGACCTCGTACCCGGCGGAGACCCACCCGTCCAGCCCGCCGGCCAGCGGGCGCACCAGCGTGAACCCTCTCTCCATCAGCGCGCGGGCCACACGGGCCGCCGAGGCCTCGTTGGGTCAGGTGCAGTAGAGAATGATCTCCCGGTCCCGAGGAAGCTCCGCGACCTTCTCGGGGATGTCGCCGAGCTCGAGCAGCCGGGCGCCCGGGATGCGGCGCGGATCTCCCAGGCGCGCTCCGTGAGTCCGGACATCGAGCACGATCGGATCGTGGCCCTCGTCCATCAGACGGCGCAACTCTTCGGGGGAGATGCGCGCCATCCGCAGCATCCGATAGAAGCGCCGCCTCTGCCACCATCTGAGCGCGATGAAAAGGAGGAGGGCCGCGGCGAGGATGGCCACGGCGCGGGTGCCAATCCCGGCGAGGAACTCGAGCCCGCGGTCGATCGCCTTGTGAAACACCATGCCGACGCCGACGCCGGCACCGGCCCAGACCAGGGCC
>JAWOLE010000305.1:0-14169 GCA_033853815.1 Thermoanaerobaculia bacterium | reverse complement strand
CCCCGGTCATCAGCGAGTCGTCGGCCAGGCCGATCTCCCGGGCGACCTTCGCGGCGGTCACCGGATAGTCCCCCGTGATCATGACGACCCGGATGCCGGCGGCCTTGCATTCGCGGATGGCGCCGGGCGCCGATTCCCGCAGCGGGTCCTCGAGCCCCACCAGACCCATGAGCTCGAACGGGTAGTCGTGGACGTCCTCGGGAAGGAACGCGCCCGGAAAGCGCGCGCGGGCGACCGCGAGAACGCGCAGCCCCTCGCGCGCGAGCTCCTCGACCGACGCGAAGAGGCGTTCCGTCTCCGGGGGCTCGAGGTGGCACAGGTCGGCGATCGCTTCCGGCGCCCCCTTGGCCGCGATCACGGCCTCCTCCCGTCCGCGCTCCCTCCAGGCGTGGGAGACCGCCAGCCGCTCGGACGACAGGGGGTATTCGCGGGCAAGCTCCCAGTCCTCGTGCAGATGCTCGGTCCGCGCCAGGGTCCGCAGGCCGAGGCTTCGGATCGCCTGCTCCATCGGGTCGAAGGGCGCCCGGCGGCTCGCGAGGACCGCGTACTCGACGAGCTCGTGAAAGTCCTCGGGGAGGGAATCGCGCCGGGCGACTTCCAGGATCCTTCCTCCGGCGGCGAGGCGCGTCACGCTCATCCGGTTGACCGTGAGGGTGCCGGTCTTGTCCACGCAGAGAACCGTCGCCGACCCGAGTGCCTCGATCGCGGCCACACGGCGGGTCAGGACCTGCTTGCGCGAGAGCCGCCAGGCCCCGAGGGCGAGGAAGATCGTCAGGACCACGGGGAACTCCTCGGGAAGGATCGACATGGCGAGCGCCAGGCCGGCGAGCAGCCCGTCGAAGAGGTTCCCGCGCGAGAGGCCGTAGAGGAGCGCGACGAGCAGACACAGGGCCGCCCCGATGACCGCCAGACGCAGGACGATCCGGCCCATCTGGCTTTGAAGCGGCGTCTCTTCGAGCTCGATCGCCCCGAGGGACTTGCCGATGCGCCCCATCTCGGTGCCCGAACCCGTCGCCGTCACCCGCGCGAGACCCTGGCCCGTGACGACCAGAGTCCCGGAAAAGACCCGCTCCCGGCGCGCCGCCACGGAGTCGCCCTCCCCGGGCGCCGACTTGGAAACCGGAACCGACTCGCCGGTCAGCAGCGACTCATCGACACCCAGGTTCGAGGCCCAGAGGACGTCTCCGTCGGCGGGAACGCGATCTCCTTCGGAGATCAGGACGAGATCGTCCCGCACGACTTCCCGGCCCGGGATCCGCCGCGGCTGGCCGTCCCGGATGACCAGAGCGCGCGGGCTCGACAGGTCGCGCAGCGCCTCCAGCGCCCGCTCGGTCTTGCGGTTCTGGAACAGGCTGATCCCCACGACCACGAGGACCGACAGAGAAAGGATGACGGCTTCGCGAAGGTCGCCGAGCACGAGGTAGATCGCGGCGCACGCGACGAGCAGGAGGATCATCGGCTCGCGCAGGACCTCGTGTGCGAGCCGCACGAAGCTGCGGCGCCTGGCGGAGGGGATCTCGTTGGGCCCCTCCTCCCGCATTCGCGAAGAGGCCTCGGCCGAGGAGAGCCCTCCCAGCCGGCGGGGATCCGGCGGTTCCAGGGAGCTCATGGCGGCAAGCAGATCACTCTTCCGAGCCCGGCGCATCCGGCAAATGCCCCGGGGGGTGCGTTTGGCTCATGACCCCGGGGCGATTTCCGTGCAGCATTGAGGCGGTGACGGCCGTCTTGCCCGGCGGGCCGGCCGGCGCCGAAGGAGGTCCTCGATGACGCTGCAGACACACTTCCTCGACATGGAGTCCTCGCCCGCGATCGAAGCCCGCATTCGGAAATGGGCGGAACGGCTTTCGCGGTACTCCGATGAGATCCAGAACTGCCAGGTCTGGGTGGAGTCCCCGCACGGGCACCACCGCAAGGGGGACCTCTACGGCGTCCGCATCCGGCTGACGGTGCCCGGAGAAGAGATCGCCATCGACCTGCAGCCGAGCGAGGAGGATCCGCACCTGGCCGTCCGGAAAGCCTTCAACGCGGCGCGGCGAAAGCTCCAGGACTTCGAGCGCCGGCGCAGGGGCCAGGTGAAGGCCCACCCGCGAGCGGCTGGCGATGCTTCCCGCCGCCGGCTCATTCCTCCGGCACAAGATCGGCAGGGCGCGGTCTAGAACCGCGCGGCGGGCGGCCGGCCGCCGATCGCCTGGAATGCGAGGACGGCGTCCCGGTAGGACACGCCACCGGTCTCCCCCGCCCTCGCGAGCACGTCGTCGATCGAAAGCACGCCGGCCAGGATCCCCTCGGGGCCGAGCACCGGGAGGCGCCGGACACGATGGTGTTTCATGGTCTCGAGGGCCTGCGCGACATCGTCGTCCTCGTGGCAGGAGTGGAGCGCCTCGCTCATGACGTCCGCGACGGCGAGGTCCGAGGCGAAGCCGTCGGCCGCACCGAGCGCGAGGCAGATGTCGCGATCGGTGACCATCCCCACGGTCTTCCCGTTGTGGACCACGGGCAGCGTCCGGCACCGGCCTTCCGCCATCAGAACGGCGGCCGCGGCAAGCGTCGTCTGAGGCGTGCAGCAGATCGCGTTGGCCGTCATCGCATCACGAACTTTCATGCGCCGCCCTCCGGACCGCCGGGACCAACCGCAGCCGCTCGCCGGCAGCTCTCCGTGTCGAACTATGAGTCCTCGGTGCTCCGCTGTCTTGACACAGGTACATCAAAATGGAACCGCAGGTGGCCGTCGGACAGCCGCCGGGTTCGAGGCCCCCTCGTTCTCCGAGGCCTTCCCGACCTCGTCAAGACCCCGGGCGGACGCGGGCGCCGTCCTCGATCCTGTCGCCCGGGTGCACGATGACGACCTGCCCGGGCCGCAGGCCCTTCAGGATCTCGGCCTCCTCCGCGTTGCGGTGGCCGACTTCGACTTCGCGCCGGCGGGCGCGGCCGCCCTCGACGACGAAAGCCGCCCAACCGGATCCTCGCCGGAAAAGGGACCCCCCGGGAGCCTTGACGACGCCCCTTCCCTCCCAGATCGTGATGCTCGCCTCGACCCGGTAGCCGTCTCCGAGGCGGTTTGGAGGGTCTGAAAAATCGGCAATCACGTTCACGCGCTGCTCCTCCACGCCCAGAGCCGACACCTTGGTAAACGCGGACGGCTCGATGGTGCGGACGCGGGCTCGAAGGAGACGACCGTCGCCGCCGTCCACGAGCATCGACGCCCCGGGCCGAACCTTCACGGCGTCGGAGGAGAGGAGGTCGAGGACGATCTCCAGACTGGTCGGGTCGCCGATCTCGAGCAAGGGGGTGCCGGCGGTCACCGACCGCTCGCTCTCCTGCAGGACCCGGAGAACTTTCCCCGTGACCGGCGCGCGGACCACGATCTCCGCGCTCCCGGCCTGGCGGTCGGCTTCGGAGGCGAGGAGGACCGAGCGGGCGGCTTCCACGTCGAAGGCCGCGGCCCGCGCGTCGAAGCGGGCGCTCTCTAGGTCCCGCCTCTGCGTCTCCTCGGCGAGCTCCACTCGCTCCCGCTCCTCCGCCGCGAGTGTTCCGCTCGCCGCGAGCTCGTCGGCGCGGGCGTGGGTGCGCCTGGCCTGGTCGAGCGCCGTCTGGGCCTTCCGGACCCGGGCCTGGGCGGCGCGCTCGGCCGCGGCCGCCGCCTCGAGCCGGGCGCGCGCCTCGGCGCGCACGCGTTCGTCCAGGGGAACCGGAGCCAGGCGCGCCGCGATGGCGCCCTGTTCGATCGGATCCCCCTCGTTAAGCTCGATGCGGGTAAGGCGCCCCGCCACCGGCGAAGAGAGGACGAACCGATCACGCACTCGTGTCTTGCCCTCCTCGTCCACCGTCACCCGCATGTCGCCCCGCGACACGGGGGACGTCTCGACGACGGCAGGCGAGGGGCGGAGCAGGAGAGCGAGAGCCGCCGCCGCGGCCAGCGCGGCCAGAACGACGAGGACCCGTCTGAGAGGCACGCTCACGGTCTTCACTCCCTCGTCTTGAGAACGCCGACGAGATCCATCCGGTCGATCCGCCTCCGGACGACCAGCCCCGACAGGGCCGCCGCGGCCACGATCGTCAGCAGCGCGAAGGCGTACGTCCTCGGCGACACCACGAGAGGCAGGCGCAACAGCTCCGTGTCGTAGAGCCGGGAGATCAAGGCGCACGATCCCAGGCCGATCGCCCAGCCGGCCGGGACCGCAGCCAGGGTGATCAGGGCCTGCTCGCCGAGCAGCATGACCGAGACCTCGCCCCGGGTGAACCCCAGCACGCGCAGGCTCGCGAGCTCTCGGCCCCGCTCGGACAGCGCGATGCGGGCGCCGTTGTAGACCATGGCGACCGCGATGACGCAGGCGAGGCCAACGAGTACGCCGGTGAACACGCCCATCGTTCTTGCGATCGTCTCCCGGAAGCTCTTGATCATCGCTTCGCGCAACGAGATGCCCGCCACCGCCGGAGTCTCCTTCAGGAGCGTGTAGAGCCGGCCGGCGCCGCGGGGATCCATCGCGAGATAGCCTCCCGAGATCGATCCCTCCTCGCCCAGAAGCCGATGCACCGCCGGGAGGTCCATGTAGGCCGCTACCCCGACGAGCTCGTCGACGACGGCCGCCACCGGAACGTCGCGGACCGGCCGCTCCCCTTCGAGAACTTCCACCGTGAGCGTCTGCCCTGGCTTGACGCCGAGCGTCCTGGCGAGGTGGTCCGTGAGGACGACTCCCTCGGGGGGCATCGGGACGCTCCGGCGGTCGCGCTTGACGACGCGCCGGAGCTGCGCCCCCGGCTGGAGGCCCAGGAGCACCGTTCGCTTGGCGCGGTGCTCGAACCGCAGCCGGACGGGTACCGCGCGGAACGGCTCGGCCCGCCAGACGCCCGGCAGGCGCGCCAGCTCGTAGCGCGCCCTCGAGCCGCTCGGAAGGTTGAGAGCCACCGTCGCCTGCTCGCGGGAGACCACCCGGAACTGCAGGTCGAGGACCTCGTCGGTGGCGTCGAGGAAATACCGGCCGAGCACGAGGATCGCCACGCCGAGCGAGATGCCCAGGACCGAGAGGGCGAAGCGGATGGGGCGCCGGGCAAGGTTCCTCAGGATGATCCGCGCCGCTGGTGAGATCCGGCGCGTCCAGCCGAGCCGCTCCAGGAACCCGGCCCGGAAGCGCGCCGGCGCCTCCGGGCGCATCGCCTCGGCCGGCGCAAGGGCGGCCGCCTGGCGAACGGCCCCGATCGCGCCGACCGCGGCGGCTCCGAAGCATCCGAGGACCGCCAGGGCGAGGACGCCGGGACCCAGCTCGTAGCGCAGCAGCGGGAACCGGAAGAAATCGGCGTAGATCCCCGTCAGGCTGCGCCCGAGCCAGGCCCCGAGCGCCACGCCGGCGGCTGCGCCTCCGGCGACCATCAGCAGCACGAACTCGAGGTAATGGATCCCGACGGCCGTGTTGCCGTAGCCGAGCGCCTTCAGGACCGCGATCTGATCACGCTGCGTGCGCACGAGGCGCGTCACCACGATGTGCAGCAGGAAGACCGCGACACCCAGGAAGATCGCCGGCACGATCCGCCCTTCCGCTTGAAGCTCTCCGAGCTCGTTGGAGAGGAAGCTGTTGGAGACCTGGTCCTCGCGGCCGTAGGCGCCGAGGCCGCCGTAGGGCTCGAGCAGCCTGTCGAGGTCCGCGAGCACATCCTCACGGCTCGCGCCGGGCGCCAGCGCCAGCGCGACGTCGTTGAAGGCGCCGTCCATGTCGAACGCCGGCCCCAGTGAATCCCGGCTCATCCAGAGCACGCCGAACCGCTTGTTGTCCGGAAGGATGTTGCCGGCGCCGGAGATCTCATACACGTATTCGGGCGAGAGGCCAATCCCGACGATCCGGAGCCTCTCCCAGCGTCCGTTCAAGATGGCGCCGAGCCGGTCGCCGAGCTCCAGGTGGTTGGCCGTGGCGAAGGCCTCGCTGACGACCACCTCGTCGGTGCGCCCGGGCTCGCCAGACCGCCCGCGCCGGATCGCGAGTCGGTTGAGAGGCGGCGCGGAGCCCTCCGGGAGCGAGACGATCCGGCCGGTCGCGGGCTCGGGGAGCCTCGGCACGTCGAGAGCCACGTCGGCCACGACCCGGGCATCCACGGCCAGGACACCGGGGATCGCCTGGATCCGGCGAACGAGGGAATCGGGGGCCCGCTTCAGGCTCACGAAGACGTCGGCGAACAGGAAACTCCGGTAGTACTCGTCCCGGGAGACGAGGAGGGAATGGTACGCCGAGCGGGTCGCCACGTAGCTCGCCACCCCGCACGCGACGACCAGCGAGACGGCCGCCGCCTGCCCGCGGTAATGGAAGAGATCCCGCAGGAGCTTGCGATGGAGCGCGGTCACGCGAACCTCACCACTCGAGCACCTCGGGGGACAGCTTCGTCTCGTTGCGGATGACGCCGACGATGCCCCCGCTCAGCATCCGGATCACGCGGTCCGCCATCCCCGCGATCGCCGCGTTGTGGGTGATCACGGCGGTCGTCGTCCGCATCTCGCGGTTGACCCGCTCGAGGACCGCCAGGACCAGCTTCCCGGTCTGGAAGTCGAGCGAGCCGGTCGGCTCGTCGCAGAGCAGGACGTCCGGGCGCTTCGCGATCGCCCTCGCGATGGCGACCCGCTGCTGCTCGCCTCCCGAGAGCTGCGCCGGAAAGTGGTTAAGCCGTTCCCCAAGGCCCACCAGCCGAAGGGCCTCTTCCGGGTCGAGCGGATGTTCGGAGATTTCCGTGACCAGCGCGACGTTCTCGAGCGCGGTCAGGCTCGGAATGAGATTGTAGAACTGGAAGACGAAGCCGACGTGCTCCCGCCGGAAACGCGTCAGCTCTTCTTCGCCGGCGCCGGTCAGATCGTGATCGAAGAAGCGGACCGATCCGGCGCTCGGCGCGTCGAGCCCGCCGAGGATGTTGAGCAGCGTCGACTTGCCGCTGCCGGACGGCCCGAGAATCACGACGAACTCTCCCCGCCCGAGATCGAGATCAACCGAACGCAAGGCCGGGATCTCGACCTCCCCCATCCGGTAGACCTTGGCCAGTCCCCGCGCGCGAAAGACGGGCTCGAGGCCGGGAAGGGACGCCGGGACGTCTTCGGTCACGGAGCAATGCCGCCGGGATCAGGCGACCGGCGCGGGTGGAGCGGTTCGCCCAGTCTTCTGCTCGAGGTACTCGACGATGGCGTCGAGCGTCGTGAGTCGGGGATAGTCGGTCTCGGGGATGTCCACTCCCAGCGCTTCGTGGAGGGCGATCAAGAAGTTCAGGAAGTCCATCGAATCCACGTCCAGCTGATCGCGCAGGCTCTCCTTCGGGTCGATGCGGGCCGGGTCGGCCTCGGGAGCGATCTTCCGCAGTGCGCGGAGGACGGCCGGTCTGAGATCCTGCTCGTTCACAGCGCCTCCGGCTTCTGCAGGAGCCGGTCGATCGCGGCGAGGAAGATCCCTCCGCGGTGGCCGTCGCTCGCGCGATGATCCCCCGAGAGCGTGGCGAGGACGGTCGCGGCCGGCTGGACGGCTCCGTTGCGGACGCGCGGCCTCTCGAGGATCCGGCCGAAGCCGACCAGGGCCACCTGGGGCGGGAAGATCACCCCGTAGACCGTCTCGACGCCGAGGTCTCCGAGGTTCGTCACGGTGATGGTGGGATCGGAGACCTCGGAACTGCGCAGCGTGCCGGCCCGGGCTCGCGTCACGAGGTCCCGCAGATCCTTCATCAGGTCGCCCAGCGTCTTCTTTTCGGCGTCGTGAAGAGCCGGAGCGACCAGCCCCGTCGAGAGCGAGATCGCCACCCCCAGGTGCACGGAGGGGCTCGGCCGAAAAGAGCCGTCGAGCCAGAACCCGTTCATCTCCGGGACCTCCCGGGCGGCAAGGGCGACCGAGCGCAGGAGGAGAGCCGCAGGCAGGATCCTCTCGGTGACCGGCCGTGCGGCGTTCTGCTCGGAGAGCCACCGCATCGCGGCGCCGAGGTCGATCTCGGTGCCGAGGTAGTAGTGCGGAATCTCCCGGTTGGAACGGGACATCGCGGCGGCGATGGCGCGGCGCATCGCGGCGGCGCGGTCGGGCGCGGCCGCCGGCTTCGCCGCTGCCGGCGCGGGCGTCGCCGCCTCGACATCGGCGATGGTGATCGAGCCGTCCGGACCGCTTCCGGACAGGCCCGCGAGGTCGATCCCGAGCTCCTCGGCCCGCCGCCGGGCGGCCGGAGACGCCCGGGTTCGCGCGGCTGGCCCGGCTTCGGGCGCGGGGGCGGGCGCCGGCGCCGCTTCCGCGGCCTCTCCTTCCCGCCGGATCGTGGCGAGCAGGGCGCCGACGGGAACTTTCTCCCCCTCGGAAACGAGGATCTTCTCGACCGTTCCGTCCGTGAAGACCTCCACCTCGACGTCGGCCTTCTCCGTCTGGACGACCGCGACGAGGTCCCCGCGCCGGACGACGTCCCCGGGCTTGACGAGCCACTTCGTGAGCGTCCCGGCCTCCATGTCCGCGCCGAGAGACGGCATCCGGAATTCAGCCACGCCCCCTCCCCAGCGTGGCCCGGGCCGCTGCGACGATCGCGGGCGGCTGCGGGAGCGCAGAGTCTTCGAGGTGCTTGGGATAGGGCATCGGGACCTCGGCGGTGCAGACCCGGGCGACCGGCGCGTCCAGCTCGTAGAAGGCGCCCTCGACGATGCGGGCGCAGACCTCGGCCGACAGGCTCCCGCTCTTCCACCCCTCGTCCACGAGCACGACGTGGCGAGTCTTCGAGACCGAAGCGAGGATCGTGGCGGTGTCGAGAGGGCGCAGCGTGCGCAGATCGACGACCTCGGCGTCGATCCCCTCCTGCTCGAGGAGGCGGGCGGCCTCGAGCGTCTTGCCGAGGGTCCCGCCGTAGGTGACGAGCGTGACGTCCTTCCCGGGGCGGCGCACGGCGGCACGGTCGATGTCCACCGGCCCAGCCTGCTCGTCGATCTCCCCTTCCATGTTGTAGAGAGCCGCGTGCTCGAAGATCAGCACCGGGTCGGGCGACGCGAGCGCCGTGCCGAGCATGCCGCGCGCGTCCTCGAGGGTCGCGGGCGCCAGGATGCGCAGGCCGGGGATGTGGGCGTACCACCCCTCCAGGCTGTGGGAATGCTGCGCCGCAACCTGGCGCCCGGCGCCGGTGGCCATCCGGATCACGACCGGGACGGGGAACTGGCCGCCGGACATGTGCAGGATCGTGGCCGCGTTGTTGACGATCTGGTCGAGGGCGAGGAGGCTGAAGTTGACCGTCATGATCTCGACGATCGGCCGCGCCCCGCCGAGCGCGGCCCCGATCCCGGCTCCGACGAACGCGGACTCGGAGAGCGGCGTGTCGCGGATGCGCTCCGGACCGAACTCTCCGAGGAGACCCTTGCTGACCGCGTAACACCCGCCGTAGCGGCCCACGTCTTCACCCATCAGGAACACGCGCGGGTCGGATGAGAGCGCCTCCCTCAGGGCGGACCGGACCGCCTCCCGGTAGGTCGTGCGGACGGTCCGGCCCGGCGGCGGACGCTCCGGGACCGGCGGCGGCTGCTCCTCGCTGCAAACGAAGCGGCACAGCTCCCCGACCGGCTCCCAGGATCCCGCCTCCGCGAACGCAATCGCCTTCTCGATCTCACGAGCGACGTCCCGCTCGATTCCCGCGACATCCGCGTCCGTCAGGAGCTCGCGCTGCCGGCAGAGAGCCGCGAAGGCGGGGATGGGGTCGCGCTTCTTCCATTCCTCGACTTCACTCTTGTCCCGGTAGAGCTCGGGGTCGTACATGGAATGCGCGCGGAAACGGTACGTGCGAAACTCCAGGAAGAAGGGGCCCTGCCCCGCACGGACCGCCTCCGCAGCCCGGCGGGTCGCCTCTTCGACGGCGAGCACGTCCATGCCGTCCACCGCGAGGGTGGCGACGCCGTAGCTTCCCGCCTTGACGCACAGGTCGGTCTGCGAAAGGGCCCGATCGATGCGGGTTCCCATAGCATAGAGGTTGTTCTCGCAGCAGAAGAGGACCGGCAGCTTCCAGAGAGCGGCCAGGTTCATCGACTCGTGGAATTCGCCTTCGGCGACGGCGCCGTCGCCGAAGAAGCAGGCCGTCACGCGGTTGCGGCCGAGCACCTTGTCGGCGAGCGCCAGGCCGACGGCCAGCGGAAGCCCTCCCCCGACGATGGCGTTGCCCCCGTAGAAGCGGCGGCGGGCGTCGAAGAGATGCATCGAGCCGCCGCGCCCCCGGCTGCAGCCTTCCACCTTGCCGTACATCTCCGCCAGGATCGCCTCGGCCGAGACGCCCCGGGCGAGGGCGTGCCCGTGCTCGCGATAGGTCGTGACCAGAGCGTCATCGGGCGCCAGAGGCGCGATGGCTCCGACCGCGACCGCCTCCTCGCCGATGTAGAGGTGGAGGAACCCGCGGATTTTTCCGGCGCTGTAGAGCTCGGCGCACTTCTCCTCAAAACGCCGGATGCGCACCATCTCCGACAACAGGCGATGTGCGTGGCCCCGGTCGAGGAGCGTGCCGGCAGGCGCGGTTGCAACAGGCGTCATTCGGCCTCCAGGGTCGAGGTGTCCCCTTCGGGCAGGCCGAGCTCGCGCGCCTTGAGCAGGCGCCGCATGATCTTCCCGCTCTTTGTCTTGGGGACCCGTTCGACGAAGTCGATCTCCTTCGGAGCGACGACGGCGCCCAGGCGCTGGCGCGAGAACCCCAGGAGGTCCAGACGCTGCTCTTCGGTCGCCGCGTGCCCCGGCTTCAAGGCCACGAAGGCCTTGACGATCTCTCCGGCCACGGGGTCGGGCTTGCCGATGACCCCGGCCTCGGCGACCGCGGGGTGCTCGAGCAGCGCGCTCTCCACCTCGAACGGCCCGATCAGGTGGCCCGAGGACTTGATCACGTCGTCGGCGCGGGCCACGAACCAGAAGTAGCCATCGCCGTCCTTCTTCGCCAGGTCGCCTGTGAGATACCAGCCGTCGGCGAAGCACTTGCGGTAGCGCTCCGGCTCGTTCAGGTAGTCCCGGAACATCGAGGGCCAGCCCGCGCGCAGGGCGAGCATGCCCTGGGTGTCGGGCTCCTCCAGGATCTCGACGGCGCCACCGTTGCGCCGGACGTTGCCGCGCTCGTCGCAGCGGAGGATCGCGGCCTGGATGCCGGGCAGGGGCCGCCCCATGGAACCGGGCTTGATGTCGCAGGCGGCGTAGTTGGCGATCATGATGCCGCCGGTCTCCGTCTGCCACCAGTTGTCGTGGATTGGAAGCCCGAGCGCCTCCTCGCCCCAGACCACGGCCTCGGGGTTCAGCGGCTCGCCGACGCTCCCGACGAAGCGCAGGTGGGAGAGGTCGAAGCGTCGCGGCAGCTCCGGGCCCGCTTTCATGAGCATCCGGATGGCCGTGGGAGCCGAATACCAGACGGTGACCTTCTGGTCCTGCAGGATCCGGTACCAGCGCTCGGCGTCGAAATCCCCTTCATCCACGATGCTCGTGATGCCGGCGGTCAGCGGGGCGATGATGCCGTACGAGGTGCCCGTGATCCACCCCGGATCGGCCGTGCACCAGAAGACGTCGTCGGGATGAAAGTCGAGGGCGAGCCTGCCCGTCATCTGGTGCACGACGACGGCCTCGTGGACGTGGACCGCCGCCTTCGGCGTGCCGGTCGTCCCGCTGGTGAAGTGGAGCAGCGACATGTCTTCGGGTTTGGTCGCCGCGATCGGGAAGTCGGGCGGCGCCTTGGCGAGCGAAGCGCCAAAATCGAGCGTCCCCGGAACGTCGGTCGGGGCACCTTTCGCGCCGATCAGGAAGACGTGCGCGAGGCACGGGAGAGAGGAGCGCAGGGCCGCGACCTTCCTCTCGTAGAGGGCTTCGGTCGTGACGAGAGCCCTGGCCCGGCCGATCGAGAGCCGCTGGCGAATCGGTTCGGGGCCGAACGCGGAGAAGAGAGGGCAGAAAACGCTCCCGTTCTTCCAGGCTCCCAGGGCCGCGACGTAGAGCTCGGGAATCCGCCCCGTCAGCGCGAAGACGGCGTCCCACTTCCCGATCCCCTGGTCCCGGAGCGCGCCCGCGAACTGGTTCGAGAGCCGTGCGAGAGAGGAATACGTGAAATCCCGGACCTCGCCCTTCTTCCCGAGAAAACGGAGCGCGACGCGGCCGCCGAGCGGGCCGGCGGCGTGGCGATCGACCGCCTCGTAGGCGATGTTGAGGCCCCGTCCTCCCGGCAACCCGTTCAGTTCCGCGCGCGCCCTGTCCCAGCTGAAGGAGGCCCGGGCCTCCTCGTAGTCGGCCAGGTTGGGAGCGACCGCGAAGGGCCGCCGCTTCCGGATCGTCTTCCAGGGCATGCCCGCAGAGTACGCGCCTTTGCGATCTGCCGGATGATCCAACTGGATCATCCTGCGGCTTTTCGCACGGCCGGGCGCGGCCGGAGGCCCTTCAGACGAACAGGGCGTCGCTCAGCCGCTGGAGCATCGGCAGGCCGCGGATCTCGGTCTCGAAGAGGGGGACGATCGCGCGCACGCTGCCGTCGAACTTCTGCCACACCGTCTGCATGTGCTCCTTCTGCATCGCGACGCGGTTCCGGACGAATTCCGCGGCCTGCGGCCCGATCGAGGCCTCGTCGATCAGCATGTTGACGAGGACGCCGCCGACCGGGATCCCGAAGTCGTGGAACCACTGGATGAAGCGGGTGATGACCGCGATCGGGAGCGCCTCGGGCAGCGTGATGAAGAAGAACGAGGTCTTCTCCGGGTCGGTCAAAAGGACCCGTCCGTGTTCCATCCGGTCGCGGAAGGACAGGAGATAGGCCATCAGCGGATCGGCCTCCTTCTTCTTGGTGAAGGAGAGCATCTCCCGCAGGGTCTTCGCCTCCTCGCGGCTCTTCAACATCTTGTTGACCCACAGCGAGTAGACCTTGGACATGCCGAGGAGCCTTCGCGCGTTGGCGGTCGGGGCCGTGTCGAACACGTAGACGTCGTACTCGTTCTTGAACATGAGGTCGATCATGTTCTCGAACATGGCCGACTCCTCGAAGGCGGGGTTCATGGTCGCCGACTCCACGAAGTCCTCGGCCTTCGTCGAGATGTCCGCGAACTTCAGGAACCATTTGATCTTCTCGCGGATCTCCGTCTTGCTGCGCTCGATCGTGTCCTTCGTCTCGATCTCGTAGGCCCAGAGGTTCGGGACCCCTTCCACCGGCGTGTGCTTCCCGAGAACGTTCTGGCCCAGGAGGCTCGTCAGGCTGTGGACCGGATTGGTCGAGGCGAGCATCGTCCGGCGGCCCTGCCCCGCGTGCCACATCGCCGTGGCGGCGGCGAAGACCGTCTTGCCGACGCCCCCCTTGCCGCCGAAGAAGAGGTATTTCAGACCGGGGTGCTCCTTCAGATACTGGCGCAGCGACTTCTCGATCGGGCTCATGCGCCCGCTCCCTGGCCCACGACCCCGCCGACCTGATCGGCGTACATGATCTCCGCGAGCTTCTCGATCATCGGGAGGCCGGTCACGTCGCGCTCGAGCTCCGGAACGTAGGCCAGCACCTGGCCGCCGAGCGCCGAGCGGATCTCGGCGAGGTGCCGGTCCTGCATCTGGATGCGGTTCCTCAGGTAATCGGGAATCGCCTGATCGAGGAGGTTCCGGGGGATGACACGGTTGACGAGGTACCCTCCGATGGGCACGTCGAACTGGGTGAAGAGGCCGGCGGCCTTCAGCGTGTCCTTGATGATCATCTCCTCGGGGACGACGACGAAGAAGAAGGCGGTCTTCTTCTTGTCGGTCAGGATCGACGAGGACGCGTTGATCCGCTCCTTGATGTAGAGCAGCTCCTTGAGGATCTCGTCCTGTTCGGTCTCCTTCTGGCGCCTCAACCGGCTGACCATCTCCTCGTATTCACGCATCTCCTCGCGCAGCCTCGTCACCTTGTTGATCCACTCGTCGTAGACCTTCGCCATCGAAAGGTAGTAGAGCGCGTGGCCGAGAGGGACGAGGTCGTAGATGTAGTAGTCGTAGTCCCCCTTGACGACGACATCCACGACGGCGTCGAAGATGGCGCTCTCCTCCATGGCCGGCTCGGCGCTGGCGGCCTGGATGTAGTGCTCGATCTCCTCGGGCACGGACGGGAGGCCGTACCGATCGAGGATCTTCTGGCGGATCTCCTGCTGGTACTCCTTGATGTGGCTGTCGGCGTCGATCTCCTGAGCCCAGAGGTTCTCCATGATCTTCACCGGCCCCTTGCCGAAGATGTCGCGCT
>JAWOLE010000304.1:0-14857 GCA_033853815.1 Thermoanaerobaculia bacterium | reverse complement strand
GCGAGGACGAGCCATCCCCGTCCGCCGCGCGATCTCTCCGGTTCGCGCCGGATGCGAAGCGCCGAAAGATCGGCTGGCGCCCGTTCGGGTTCCTGGCTCATGAGTCGCGAACGTTCCATTTTATTCGTTCGGCTCAACCACTTGCCCGCGCTCCGGCATTCCCGTGGCGGCCGGGCGGTATAATGGGTTCGATGGTCTTCGGGGGCCTTTTGTTCGCGGCCGCGGTTTCCTTTCAGGTCGCCAAACCCGCGCCCGCGCCGAAGCTCTACAGGATCGAACTGTCGGGCAACCAGACCGTTCTGTCACGGGATCGCCCGACCGAAGCCGGCGGGGGAAACCTCCTGCTCTTTCACCGATATCCGGACGGTCTTCTCGTCAGCGTCAAGAAGGGAGCCGTTCGGCGGGTGACCGTCTCGCAGGGGCCCGAGCCGTCGAAGGGCCTGCGGCCGGGCGGCGAGATCGTGCTCGGCCCGACGGGGTGGGCGGGAGGGCCCGGGACGGGTGCCGGCGGGGCCGCGACCGGCCCGTATCCCGGCGAGAGAAAGAACGGCACGGCTGTTCTCAACCCCGACCGCCCCTACCGTCCCGAATGGGACAACAAGCTCGTGCCGGGCGCGAGTCTCGCCTACCCCCCGTCGGCCAATGACTACAGGGAGGGCCGGACCTTCGCCTATCCTCCCGCCAGCGGCGTCCAGCAGGCGCCCGGCGCGCCTCCCACGATGCCGCAAGGCAGCGGCGAGCCGCCCAAAGTCCCCCAGTAGATTGAAGATTGGAAGATTGAAGATTGACGATTAGGACCGCCTGATCGTCTGCTCAATCGACAATCCTTCAATCGTCAATCATCAATTCCTAGATGTGGATCGGCTTGCCTTCCACGCCTTCCGCCGCTTCGTGTATCGCTTCGGACAGAGTGGGATGGGCATGGATCGTGCGGACGAGCTCCTCGGAGGTCGCCTCGAGCTTCAGCGCGGCGCCGGCCTCTGCGATCAGCTCGGTCGCCCTGGGCCCGACGATGTGCACGCCGAGCACTTCGTCGTACTTCTTCTCGCCGACGATCTTCACGAAGCCGCTCGTATCGTTGAGGATCCTGGCCTTTCCGCTGGCCGAGAAGGGGAACTTGCCGACGGCCACGTCGTAGCCGCGCTCCCGCGCTCGGGCCTCGGTCAGGCCGATGGACGCCACCTCGGGAGCGCAGTACGTGCAACCGGGGACCTGATCGTAGTTCAACGGATGGGTCTCCTTGCCCGCCATGTGCTCGACGGCCACGACGCCTTCGGCGGAGGCGACGTGCGCGAGCTGCGGCGTGGGGACGACGTCGCCGATCGCGTAGATGCCCGGGACGTTCGTGCGCATGAACCGGTCCACCAGGATGTAGCCCTTTTCCGTCGCGACCCCGACGCCTTCGAGGCCGATCCCTTCCGACAGCGGCTTGCGCCCCACGGCCATCAGAATCTTATCCGCCCGGAAGCTTTCGGTCTTTCCGCCGGATGAGCGGGCGACGACTTCGACGCCGGATTCGGTCTTCGTCACGCGCTCGAGCCGCGTGTCCGCGTAGATCGCGATCCCCTGCCGCTTGAAGGCAGCGGCCAGCTCGCGGGAGACCTCCTCGTCCTCGAGAGGCACGATGCGGGGCAGGATCTCGACGATTACCATCTTCGAGCCGAAACGCGCGAACATCGACGCGAACTCGACGCCGACCGCTCCGGAGCCGATCACGAGAAGAGACTTGGGAACTTCCGTGACCTCCAGGATCGAGTCGGAGGACAGAATGGTCTGATGATCGATCTCGATGCCCGGCAGCGAGCGGGGCGCGGACCCCGTCGCGATCAGGATGTTTCGGGCCGAATAGGTCGTCTCCGAGCCGTCGCTCGCGGCCACGGACAGCCGGCCCGGACCCGCGATCCGGCCGAAGCCGGTCGCGACGTCCACGCGGTTCTTCTTCATGAGGAAGGCGATGCCGTTGGAGCTCTGCCGCACGACCCGTTCCTTGTGCTTCATCGCGGCGGACAATTCGAGCCGGACCTCGCGCGTCGCGACTCCGACCTCCGCGCCGTGCCGCGTCTCCTCCAGAAGGTCCGCCGTGTGGAGGAGCGCCTTGGTGGGGATGCAACCACGAAGAGTGCACACCCCTCCAAGCCTCGGCTCCTTTTCGACGACCAGCGCCGTCATTCCGAGCTGCGCGGCCCGGATCGCAGCCACGTATCCTCCCGGCCCGGACCCGAGGATCGCCACGTCGTAGGTCTTGCTCTCGTTCATCTCTCTCTTCTTTACGCCTTCTGTTCGCAATCGGGTGCAAGGCTATCAAGGGTCGAGGTGTCAGGGAAAAGACCCCCGTTGGAACCCGCAACCGGACACCTGAGCCTTCTCGGGCGCGCATAGAATCCTCTTGCGTGCGACGCGGCCTCATTGTCACCGCAATCTTCCTTACCGGAGTCCTAGGCCTGCGCTGCGGGGGCGAGAAGACCACGGCGGCGCAGGCGATCGAAATCGGATTCTTCGGAGCCCTGACGGGGCCGGAGGCGACTTTTGCGCTCTCCGGAAGGAACGGCGCCCGCCTCGCGGTCGATCAGCTGAACCGATCGGGAGGGACGCTCGGCGAACGGTTGGATCTGCTTGTCGAGGACGATCACAACGAGCCCTCCGAAGCCGCTTCAGCGGTCTCCAAGCTCATCACCCGGGATCACGTCGTGGCCCTGATCGGCGAGAACGCTTCGTCGCGCAGCCTCGCCGCGGCGCCGATCGCCCAGAACTATCAGGTGCCGATGGTCTCGCCTTCCTCGACCAACGTCGAGGTGACGACGAAAGGGGACTACATCTTCCGCGTCTGTTTCATCGATTCCTACCAGGGAAAGGCGCTCGCGACGTTCGCCCGGCAGACGCTCAAGATCGAAACCGCGGCTCTCCTGGTGGACTCGCGGAGCGACTACAGCGTCGGCCTGGCCAACGCGTTCCGGGACAGCTTCACGCGACTGGGCGGCCGCGTCGTCGCGGATGAGAAATACGCCGAAGGCGACAGCGACTTCTCGGCGCAGCTGACCGCCATCCGCCCCTTGAGGCCGGACGCGATCGTGGTGCCCGGCTACTACACCGACGCCGGATTGATCGCGCGGCAGACGCGCGCCCTCGGAATCGAGGCGAAGCTCCTGGGAGCGGACGGCTGGGATTCTCCCAAGCTCGCCGAGATCGGAGGGGCCGCCGTCGAGGGCGCCTACTTCTCCAACCACTACTCCGCGGACGATCCCTCGCCCGCCGTGCGGACGTTCGTCGAGGACTACCGGCGCGCCTACGGCGCCGACCCCGACTCGATTGCCGCGCTCTCCTACGACGCGGCAAGGCTGATCGCCGACGCGATCCACCGCGCCGGCTCGACGGAGGGCAAGCGCGTGCGGGACGCCCTCGCGTCCACCAGGGACTTTCCCGCCGTCACCGGAAAGATCACGATGGACGCCGACCGCAACCCGGTCAAGCCCGCCGTGATCCTGAAGATCGAAGGAGGAAAGTTCCGCTACGCGGCCACCATCCCCCCGTGAGACGTGAAACGTTAAACGTTAAGCGTTAAACGAAGCCCAGGGCGGCGCCCTACGTTTCTCGTTTTACGTTTAACGTTTTACGTCTTCAGCGGGGTCGAGCACGAACTCGTCGAAGGAGGCGACGCCCGGACCGGCGGTGGCCATTCCCGAACGCCCCGCCGCCGGATTCGGGTCGGACGCCTCCAGAAGGGGTTTACCGTCCCACTCCGCGGAAATCTTGGGACCGGCCGCCCGGATCGCGAGGGTGCCCCACTCGTTGGCGAGTTTCGCTGTTCCCCTGGCCATTTCGGTGGCGTGGCCGTTGCGATAGAAAGCCAGACGCGCGTCGCCGCTCGCGAGGTCGACGAGCAGGACGTCGAAATTCTTCTCGGACGTCATTCGAAAAACGATTCCCCCGCGCCCCTCCGCTCGCTTGAGCGCCAGGGACCAGACTCCGTCGCGAAACGCCGAATTGCGGCGCACCGCCACGGCGATGGAGTCGGGCGGACGCTCGGTGATGATCTGAGATACGTGGTTCGGGGCGGAGGGCGGATTGTGCCCGGCCACGACTTTCCACTGGGCCTCTCCGGGGGCGCCCAGGACCAGGAAGTCGAAGAAGGCCGGCTCGCCTAGCGGGGCGTCGGCGTCGAAGTGGTTGCGCAGCTTCTGAGCCGATACGAAGGAGGCCGCCAGAAAGAGAAGAAGAGCGCCCGGGAGGCCTCTCCTCGACAGACGATTCTTCATCGCGCGGGGAAAACAGGCCGGTGACATTAAAATTCCCTCCGTGAGTCGTGAACCCGAGGGTGCCCGCTCCTACCGCATGGCGAGGGAAGGTTATACGTTCGTGCTCGACCCTGCCAACGTCGCGAAACTCAAGACGCTCCCCGACTTCGAGGGAAAGGAAGAGCCCGCCCTCGCGGAAGACTTCCTGCGGTTTCGCGTGGAGGGCTGGGCGGAGAACCTGGCCGACGCGGGCGCCGCCGGCGGAGAGGTGTTCGTGTCGGTGGATCGCCACCAGCGCAAGGCCCACCTCGTGCGGGGCGACGCGAAGCTCTTCAGCGCCGACATTTGAAATTGATTCATTGATTCATTGATTCATTGACCGCCGCACCAGCTCAATGGGCCAATGAACAAATGAGTCAATGGGTCGATCTTCTCAAAAGCTGACGATCCCCCGGATCGTCTTCCCCACCGCCAGGAACGCCTGGCGAGAATAGGGATCGACGACGACGCGCACCTCCGCGGGAGGCGGAACATCCGAGGAGACGGCACCCGTCAGCCGGGCCGCCTGGCCGTCGAAGAACTGCTCGCCCAGCTCGGTGTCGCTCTTCCCCCTGGAGCCCGGCAGCTCCCGCAACCTCGCCAGATCCGCCGGTTCGAGCCTCAGTCTGTATCCTCCTTCCAGCCTGTAGAGCGGCTCGCGCGGCCCGGCCATGTCGGGACGGCCGGAGGGTATGGCCGCGGGCCGCGGTTCCTCGGCGCGCGCGGGCGAGACCGCCGGCGCGGACGGATCCGCCCCTGCCGTTCCCGTCTCGCCTCCCTCTACCGGCGGAAAGCCCGCCTTCCCGTCCTCCTCCATGTCTCACCTCCCCGCCAGAAGGTTCTTCGCGACGACCATCCGCTGGATCTCGCTCGTGCCCTCGTAGATCGTGGTCACCCGCGCGTCCCGGTAGTAGCGCTCGACCGGGTAGTCGCGGGAAAAGCCGTATCCTCCGAAGATCTGCACCGCGCGGGCGGCGATCGCGTTGCAGGCCTCCGTGGCGAAGACCTTCGCCATCGAGGACTCGCGGGAGATTCGAACCCCCGGCAGCTCCGACCGCGCCGCGGCGCGGTAGGTCAGGAGCCTGGCCGCTTCGATCTGGACCCGCATGTCCGCGATCTGGAACGCGATGACCTCGTGCTCGGCGAGCTTCCTGCCGAAGGTCTCGCGGGTCTTCGCGTACTCGACCGAGGCCTCGTAGCAGGCGCGCGCAATGCCGATGCCCTGAGCCGCGATTCCGATGCGCGAGTGATCGAGCGTCTTCATGGCGATCGTGAACCCCTGGCCCTCCTCCCCGAGCCGGCGCGAGGCGGGCACGCGGACGTCCTCGAGGAAAACGGCCGCCGTCTTCGAAGCCCGCAGGCCCATCTTGTCTTCCGGGGCTCCCACGCGGAACCCGCGGTCGTCGGCGGAGACCAGGAATCCGGTGATGCCGTGCGTCCCCGCCGCGGGGTCCGTCATGGCCATGACGAGATACCACTTCGCCACCCCGGCGTTGGTGATCCAGGCTTTCGCGCCGTTCAGTACGTAGGAGTCGCCGTCGCGCACGGCCCGGGTCTTCTGGTTGGCGGCGTCGGAGCCGGACTGCGGCTCGGTCAGGGCGTAGGCCCCGAGAGCGCGGCCCGAAGCGACCTCCGCGAGGATCGTGCGCTTCTGCTCTTCGGTGCCGAACTTCCAGACGGGGTAGCAGAAGACCGAGTTGTTCACCGACACGATGACGGCGGTCGAGGCGCAGACGCGGGAGAGCTCTTCGAGCGCCAGGATGAAGGAGAGGGCGTCCGCGCCGGCGCCACCGTATTCCTCGGGAATCATCATGCCGAGCACGCCCATCTCCGCCAGGCCCGGCAGGACTTCGCTCGGAAAGCGTTCGTGGCGCTCCCGGTCGACGACGCCGGGGGCGATCTCGGCCTCTGCGAACTGGCGGACGGCCTCCCGGATACGGCGCTGGTCTTCCGTCAGCTCGAAATTCATGGCGTCTGCGACGGGCCACCGGGGGCGGGAGACGCTCCGCCCCAACCCCGCCCGCGGCGGCGGCGGCGGAATCTCCGGCGGCGGCGTCCCCCCGCGGGCTTCCCGGCCTCGCCCGCGGCGGCTCCGGCCGCTGGCGCCGGGGCCGGAGCCGGCCGACGTTCCGGTGGTGCCTGCGCGGCCGGTCTCGAGGGGACGGGGACCGGGGCCCCGCGTCCCGGCTCCCGCCGGCCCCGATCCCTGCGGCCCCGCCGGCGCCTCTTCTCGCGCCGGGGCTCCGGCGTCTCCATCCAGCCCTCCTCGAGATGGCGGAAGGTCACGACGATCTCCGGCCGCGCCGCCCGGGAGCGCAGGAAATCGACGATCTTCGTCCGGAGCGAGGCGAGCGGATCGCCGGTCAGGACGGGGATGCGCTCCGCGTCGAAGAGCACCATCCGCGTCCAGGAAACCCTCTTCGTGCGGCCGTCGGGCGCCTCGAGCACCATGACGAAGAGGTCGCGCTCGTGGTCGAGGGAGTGCTCCCGGTAGGTGAACTCCGGCAGGGCCTCGCTGCAGACCGCCTTCAGGAGCTCGAGGTTCTTCTCGCCCCCCTCCAGGGTCTGCTCCATCGAGACCATGCGGTCCCGAAACATTCGGGTTTGCGGCATTAGCTGCGGTCTCCCTGTCGAATCATCCGATCGTCAAACCGGCGTCGCGAAAGATCTCGCGCGCGATGATCAGACGGTGGATCTCGCTCGTCCCCTCGTAGATCTCCGTGATCCGCGCGTCGCGAAAGTTTCGCTCGACGGGATACTCCTTGGTGTACCCGTATCCTCCGTGGATCTGGAGGGCCTTGGTCGTCACGCGCTGAGCCATTTCGGCCGCGTAGAGCTTCGCGATCGCGGCCTCGACTCCGTAGCGGCCGCCGGTTTTCTTCGCCGCGTCCTTGACGGCGGCGGCCTTGCGGGTGAGCAGGCGCGCCGCGTCGACCTCGGTCGCCATGTCCGCGAGAAAGAACCGGATGGCCTGGAACTCCGCGATCGGCTTTCCGAAGGCGCGGCGCTCCCTGGCGTACCGGAGGGCCGCCTCGAAGGCCTCCGTCGCGATCCCGACGGCCTGGGCCGCGATGCCGATGCGGCCGCCGTCGAGAGTGGCCATGGCGATCTTGAACCCCTCCCCTTCCTGTCCCAGACGGTTCTCGACCGGGACCTCGACGTCCGTCAGGAAGATCTCGACGGTCCCCGAAGCGTTGACACCGAGCTTGATCTGGTGGTGCGAGCGGTCGAAACCGGCCGCCTCGGTATCCACCAGAAAGGCGGAAATGCCCCGGGCCTTCTTCTCCGGATTCGTCATCGCGAAGAGCAGGCACACGTCGGCGGCCTGCCCGCACGTGATGAAGACCTTCTGCCCGGAGATTCGGTAGACACCTCCGCTGCGGACGGCCCGCGTCTGCTGATTCGCCGCGTCGGAGCCCGCATTGGGTTCGGTCAGCGCGAAGCAGCCGAGTTTCTCGCCGCGCGCCAGGGGCTCCAGAAAACGCCTCTTCTGGTCCTCGTTGCCGAAGGCCTCGATCGGATCGCAGACGAGAGAGTTGTTGACCGAGAGGATGACTCCGGTGTTGGCGCAGACCCGCGAGATCTCCTCGATGACGATGGCGTAGGAGACGACGTCCATCCCGGACCCGCCGTATTCGACCGGCACCGAGACGCCCGCGAGACCCAGTTTGCCCGCCTCGTGGAAGACGTCCCTGGGGAACTCGCCCGTCTGGTCGATCCGCGCCGCGCGCGGGCGAACCACTTCCTCGGCGAACTGGCGCACGGCGGACTGGAGCAGCGCCTGGTCCTCGGTCAGATCGAAGTTCATTGCGGCCGGAGTATACGGGACGTGAACCGAAGTCGTAAGACGTAAGACGTAAGACGAGGTGTCCGACAGCGCGGCTCACATCTCACGTCTCACGTCTCACGTTCGCGACGAACTCGAGAATTCGTTGGGCGTAGCGCGGCCAGGAGGTCTCGCTCGCCGAGCGCTCGAGACCGGGCTCGTAAGCGGAGAGGCCGCGCTCGAAGACGCGACGCACCGCGTCGGCCAGACCGGAGGCGTTGCCCGGCTCGAAGAGCTCTCCGGTCACGCCGGCGCGGACCGTCTCCTTCAAGCCTCCCACGGCGGACGCGGCCATCGGGCGGCGCGCTCCGACCGCCCGGGCGGCGATCGCGCTCGCCGAGATCTCCCGGTAGGGAAGGACCACGACGTCGGACGCCGCGAGCCAGAGCCCCATCTCTTCTTCGGAAACGTACTGGTCCTTCCAGAGAATCGAGCCGGCGACGGGACTCGCCTCGCGAACCCGGGCCAGGCGGCTCGCGTCGGGAAAGACCTCTCCGACGACGGCGATCCGGGCGCCGCATTCCCGCACGATGCGGGGAGCGGCCTCGAGCAACGTCTCCACCCCCTTGTAACGCCGGACCAGGCCGAGGAAGAGGACCAGGCGCCCCTCGACACCGAGCCTGCGCCGCGCGGCGTCCCGGTCGGCGTCGATGCCCGGGGCGGGCAGCGGAACCGCGGCCGCCGGGCGCCCGGGAAAGCGGCGCTCGAGCCTCGCCCGATCCTCCTCGGAGTGGACGAGGAAAGCGTCGGCCGCCGAGAAGGCGCCGAAGGTCAGCAGTCGGCGGCCCAACCCGCTCTCATGATCCTCGATGTTGTGACAGAGAAGAATGCGCTTGGTTGCGGCGCTGGAGCGCGCGAGATGACGGAAGAGCGCCCGCACGGGGAGCGCCCAGAACGACGTCCACCACGGGACGATCAGGGCGCCGGCGCCGGCCGCCGCTATCTCTTCCGCGGTGCGCCTCCAGGAACCCGGCGAAAGGTAATCGAAGGACGGCGCCGCGGGCGCCGAGGCCAGGCGCGGGTCCCGGCTGAAGCGGCGGGGATCGAGCCACCGGGGGTAGGGCCGCGAGAACGTGAAGTAGGAAACGGGGCCCAGCCCGGAGAGCTCCTCGGCCAGGCGGGCGGTCTCGTGGGCAATCCCTCCGCGGTCGGGCGGCGCCGGCCCGAGGATCGCCAACCGGGTTGACGAATTCTTCAATCCATCAATCCCTCATGTCCTTCTCGAAAGCCAGAGACCCTTCAAGTATTCCCCTTCGGGACAGTCGAGGGAGACCGGGTGATCCGGGCCGGCGCCCTGTCGCGCCTCGATGGCGAAAGCGCGGCCGGCCTCGAGGGAGGCCGAAAAGACGATCTTCTGAAAGAGGTCGGGCGTGACCAGACCCGAGCAGGAGCAGGTCAGGAGCCGACCTCCGAGAGCCACCAGCTTCATCGCGAGGCGATTGATGTCCTTGTACCCTCTGGCCGCCCGATCGAGGTCCGCGCGCTTCCTGGCAAAGGCGGGCGGATCGCAGACGGCGATGTCCCAGGACTCGCCGGCTTCCACGCGCCGCCGCAAGTCCTCGAAGACGTCGGCGCGAAGGAAATCGGATTCCGCCGGGTCGAAGCCGTTGGCGCGGCGGTGTTCCCGGGCGAGAGCGAGCGCGGCTTCCGATGCGTCCACGTCGAGAGCGCGCCTGGCTCCGCCCGCCAGGGCCGCGACGGAAAACGCGCCGCTGTAGGAGAAGAGGTTCAGGACGCTTGCGCCCCGGGCGAGCTCTCGCAGCCGGGCCCGGTTGTCGCGCTGGTCGAGAAAGAAGCCGGTCTTCTGTCCGGTCGAGACATCGGCGAAAAAATGCAGGCCGTTCTCCGTGAAGGCCACGAGGTCCTGCCCGGAGCGGAAAGTTCCCCCCTCGTCCCGCCCTGCCGGCCGCTCGCCTCGCGAGACGCGACCTTCGGTTGCGGCCGGCGCTGAAGTAAGCGGGGGGAGACCCCCCGAACCCCCCCGCGAAGCGAGAGGGAGCAAGCCGCGATCGCGCTCCGCGCCGCTCCTGCGGACGACGAGCCGTCCGGGATGAAAGACCTCCATCGCGGCATCCGCCAGAGCGCTCTCCCACCTCTCCGTGCCTTCGGTCAGGAGCTCCAGCACGGCCACGTCGCCATAGAGATCCAGCAGCACGCCCGGACAGAGATCTCCCTCGGAGTTGACCGCCCGGAAGCCCGTCGTCCCGGAGCCGACGACCTGCTCGCGCAGGCGCCGCGCCGCCTCGAACCGCTTGCGAAAGAGCGCGCGATCGGGAGTCTCGCCGTCGAAGGTCCACAGGCGCGCGACGATCTGGGACTCGGGCGAGTAGCTTCCCCGCGCGACGACCGCCCCGTCCGGGTCCAGAACCTCCGCGTGGCCGTCGGAGCCGTCGCCCTCGCGCGAGGCCACCGCCCCTGAGAAGAGCCACGGGTGGCGTCGTGCGACCGAGGCGGCGCGGCCGGGCTTGAGCGTCAACCGGATCATCGCCTCAACGCCGCGGCTCCCTCGCCCGTAAACACTGCAAAAGGCAACCGATCTCCTCCTTCCAGGCCCCTCCGGGGGCCTTCTTTTTCCAAATTGTGAATTAAGAATTGAGAGTTGAGAATGACGCCCCCGGTTGGCCCCAATTCTCAATTCACAATTCTCAATTCTTAATTTCTTCCTGGTTCGGGGACCAGTCGTAGTCGAGGAACTCGGGCTCCCCGCCGTAAGTGGCGAGATAGGAGGCCGTGGCGCGGTCGGCGGCGTAGCGCGAGACGAACTTCAACAGAGTCCCGCCGTCGCGCTCGAACTCCTTGCGGTCCCAACGGAAGATCTTCGACAGCGCGACGCGACCCCGGGACCGGTCGACGATGTTCCTGGTCGGGTCGTTGACGAACGCGCGTCCCTGCTCGTCCAGCGCCTCGTCCAATCCGGCCGCCGTGTACGCGCGGGGCCGCAGCGGCGGGCAGGACCTCGAGGCGCAGACGATCGCGAAGTGGATGCGCGCGTCGCGCATGTCCCGCAGCCGGTCTTCGATCTCGTCCAGGGTCAGCATTTCTCCGCCGACCCGGTGTTTGCTCCTGTTGAAGGCGCCGGGCACGTCCCGGATCCCTTTGCCGGGGTTTTCGAGCAGCGTTTCGATGGCGAGAGCGTTGTACGCGTTGATGTCGAAGGCCTTCCTCTCGGCCGGCGTCATCGCGGACGGCCGCGCATTTCCGAGGTTGGCGAGGTAGGCGGCCAGGCGTTTTCTGTCCTGCCCGGTCGTTCCCGCGTAGTCGAAGCCTCCGTGGCGCGCGCGCTTCTCGAGCACCGCGTCGAAGGGCGCGGGATCCGGCACTCCCAGCGGGGCCGCCGGCGCGGCCGACAGGCAGAGGTCGCCCATGAGCAGGAGCGCGGCCGCACATCTCCTCAGGGGTCTCGAGCCGACTCGCTCGCAAAGGCCGCGGGTCATCCGCGCAGCGCAAAGAGGAGGCCGTAGGCGATCGCGCCGATGACCCCGGCCATGGGGATCGTCAGGATCCAGGCATAGACGATCCGCTCCGCGACCCCCCACCGGACCGCGGAAAAACGCTGCGTGGCCCCCACGCCGATGATCGAGCCGGTAATCGTGTGCGTCGTCGAAACGGGAATCCCCCAGAAGGACGCCAGCAGTACGGTCGCCGCCCCGCCCGTTTCGGCGCAGAACCCGGAAAAGGGCTTTAGCTTCGTGATCCTCGTTCCCATGGTCCGGACGATGCGCCAACCTCCCGTGAACGTCCCGAGCGCGATCGACGCGTGAGCCGAAAGGATGATCCAGATCGGAACGCGCTTCAAATCCGGCAAGTACATGAAGTGCAGCGGCGAGGCCGTGTCGGCGAAGAGCTTCTGGTTAGCGACGAGGAGCCCCGCGATGATGCCCATGGTCTTCTGGGCATCGTTGGTGCCGTGCGACAGCGAGAAGGCGGCCGCCGAGCCGAGCTGGGCGCGGCGAAACCAACGGTCCACGGCGCCGTAGGGGACGTTCCGGAAGATCCAGGAAACCGCGGTGATCATCGTGAATCCGAAGACCATGCCGATCAGGGGCGAGAGGACGATGAAGGAGAGCGTCTTGACCCAGGCCATCCCGGGAACGATGGCGCGGACCCCCACGTGCGCGACCGCGGCGCCGGCGTAGCCGCCGATCAGGGCGTGCGAGGAGGAGGAGGGAATCCCGAAGTACCAGGTGATGATGTTCCACGCGATTGCCCCGAGGAGGCCGCCGAGAACGATGTTGGAGTTGACGACACGCACATCGATCAGACCCGAGCCGATCGTCTTGGCGACCGCGGTTCCGAAGGTGAAGGCCGCGACGAAATTGAAGAAGGCCGCCCAGAAGACGGCCATCAGAGGGGTCAGGACGCGCGTCGAGACGACTGTCGCGATCGAGTTGGCCGAGTCGTGCATCCCATTGATGAAGTCGAAGGCGAAGGCGATCGCGATGATGACGAGAACGTAGGTCATGGGCGAGTTCTCAGTCCCGAGTTCTCAGTTGTCAGTGCCGAAGCACGACTGAAAACTGATAACTGAAAACTGATAACTCACGAGTGCTTCAGGACGACGCTTTCGAGAACATGGGCGACGGCTTCGCACTGGTCCACGCAGGCCTCCATGTTCTCGTAGACGTCCTTCCACTTGATCACTTCGATCGGTGGGATCTGATCGGCGAAGAGCGACGCCACCGCGTCGTGGTACGCCACGTCCCCCTGGTTCTCGAGCTGCTTCATGCGGATGCAGTGCTGGACGACCCCCTTCTGGCCCCGAAGGGCCGCGACCGCCTTGACCATTTCCGCCGTGATCTGGACGATGGTCTCACTCAACCCGCGCGCGACGGTCGTCGGCTCGGTGATCTTGAAGAGGGCCAGGCGGCGCACGGTCCCGTCGATCAGGTCGATCACGTCGTCCAGGCGAACCGCCAGCTGGTGAATGTCTTCCCGATCGATTGGCGTGATGAAGGTCCGGTCGATCCCCCGGAGGATCTCGTGAGAGATCTCGTCACACTCATGCTCGAGGCGTTTGATCTGGTCGGCGACCGTCGCAACGGGCGACTCCCTGGCGAAGAAACGATCCAGCATCCGCGCGCTCTCGTGGATGCGCGCCGCCATGTCATTGAACCTGTCGAAGTATTTCTCGTCCCGCGGAAGAATATTGAGCATGCGTCTCCCGACCTGTTCGTCCTCCCGGAAGAGGGAGAAGACCGGCCTCCGAAATCGGCCGCTATGCTATCTCAGGCGGACTGGGAACGTCCGGCGCCGCAATAACGGCTCACGGTGCGCAGCAGGACGTTCAAGTCGATCGGCTTGGAGATGTAATCGTCGGCTTCGAGCCAGGCGGCGTGCTGCTGGCTGTCGGACTTCGCGGAGACCACGACGGTCGGGATCTTCGCGAGCTCCGAGTCCTGCCTCTGTTCGTAGCGAAACTGCCACCCGTTCATGATCGGCATCATCAGGTCGAGAAGGATGAGAGAGGGGCGCGCGCCGCCGCGCAGTTTTCCGAGAGCTTCCAAGCCGTGGCGGGCGCAAGAGACGGAGTACCCCTCCGACTGCAGGATCTCCGACAGGGACGAGAGAAGTTCGGGATCGTCTTCCACCACGAGAACGGTTTCGGGCATGCGACATCCCCCCTGACAGGCTCTTCGCACGCCGCGTGCCAACGCCGGCACCCGGCCGTCCCCTATCGTAATCCCTAATCCCGCTGCGAGCCTCCTCGCTCCGCCGCGGGCAGGCGGACCCGGAAGACGCTTCCGCGCCCGACCTCGCTCGAGATCTCGATCGAGCCGCCGTGGAGGGCAACCAGGTGCTTGACGATGGCAAGCCCCAGGCCGGTCCCGGGCCGGGCCTTGGAACGCGAGCGGTCGGTCTGGTAGAAGCGCTGAAAGATCTTCTCGCGTTCCGAACGCGGGATCCCCGGGCCCTGGTCGGAGACGGAGAAGCCCGACCAGTCCGCCCCGTCGAGGGTCTCCAGACGGACCGATGCGCCGTCCGGAGAGAACTTGATGGCGTTGTCCGTCAGGTTGCGCGCGACCTGGAGGAGGCGGCGCCGGTCGGCGAGAACGCGAGCGCTCTCGTCGCCCGCGACCGCAATGGCGATTCCCCGCCGCGCCGCCTCGGGAGAGAAATCCCGGGCGACTTCCCGCAGGGCTTCCATCACGGGCACGGGCTCCCGGACGAGCTCGACGGCGCCGCTCTCGATCTGAGCGAGGTCCATCAGGTCCTCGATCAACTCCTGCATCCGCGCGGACTGGCGCCGGATGAGCGAGACGAGCTCCCCGCGTTCGTGCTCGTCCGGGCCGGCCTCGCCCAGGGTCTCGGCGGCCGCCGCGATCGACGCGATCGGCGTTCGCAGCTCGTGGGAGACGTCGCCGACGAACCGGCGCCGCATCGATTCGGTGCGCTCGAGCCGCGTCACGTCGCTCAAGACGCCGACGGCGGCGGCGCGCGAGCCCGGCGGCAGCGACACGACCCTGACCTGCCAGACGACTTCGTCGGCCAGGCGGACCGTCTTCTCGACGTCGGCGCCCGACGCGAGAGCCGCCTCGAAGATCTCGTAAAGCGCGCGGAGGCGGACGACGTCGTAGAGAGCTCGCCCGGACGGCGCCGGAATGCCGATCATCTGCGAGAAGCGCTCGTTGGCCTCGAGGACGTGAAGCCGGGAATCGAGGACGACGAGACCGTCGGGGAGCTTCTCGAGCACCAGAGCGGTGAGCCTCCTCTCGGCCTCCGCCCGTTCGGCGGAGCGGGCGAGCGAGTCCTTCATCCGCTG
>JAWOLE010000303.1:0-21479 GCA_033853815.1 Thermoanaerobaculia bacterium | reverse complement strand
TCTTGAGGTTTTTCTCCCGCGTGGGCGTCGACGGCGGCGGCGATGACGTCGCGCAGGCGCGCCGCCTCCGAGCCCGCCTCGGCGCGCAGGAGCGCTTCCAGGCGCTCGAAGCCGAAGGGCTCGCCGGCGGCGTTGGACGCCTCGACGAAACCGTCGGTCACGAAGAGAAGCCGGTCGCCGGAGGCGAACGGGAAGGACGCCGTGGCGAAATCGGACCTTTCGGAGAGGCCGAGCGGGAAGGAGGGCAGGGCGAGACTCTCGACATTTCCCGCCGAGAGCTTGTAGGGCGCGAGCTGGCCGGCGTTGGTCAGTTGTCCCCGGCGGGAGGAGGCCTCGTACGCGAAGAACGCCAGCGTCATGTAGTTGCGCGAGTCCGTGGAGCGGTGCATCAGGTCGTTCAACCGCGCGAAGAGGGCGGGGCCCGTCAGGCCCGACTCGATCAGCGTCGAGAGGGCCGCCTTGGCCATCGCCGCCAGCAGGCCAGTCGGCAGCCCGTGGCCCGAGACGTCGCCGACCGCAACGCCGGATCTGCCGTCGGGCATCGGGAAGTAGTCGTAGTAGTCGCCCCCGATCGCGGCCACGGGCTGGAACCGGGCGAGGACCGAAAGTCCCGGAAGGCTGGCCTCCGCGGCGGGAAGGAGTTTCTGCTGAATCGTGCGCGCGACCGCGATTTCTCCCTCCAGCTTCTGCTTCTCGGCGGTTTCCTTGAGCAGGTCCTCGATCGAAGCCGCCATGCCGTCGAAGGACCGCGCGAGATCCCCGATCTGGTCGCGGGAGCGGGACTGGACGCGCACGGAGAAGTCGCCCCGCGCGATCGCCTGGCTCGCGCGCGTCAGGCGGTTGACGTTGCGGGCGATCGAGCCGACCAGTGTGAACGCAATCGCCAGCGCGACCAGATAGACGAGCAGCAGCACGAGGGAAAGGCCCAGGAACACGCCTCGAAAGACCCTCGCGAGCGACGGAATTCCCTGCGCGAAGAGCTGCGAGGCGAGCACGTGCGGCGACGTCTTCGCGACGTAGGCGACGACGTTGTCCTCGCTCTCGCCCGGCGCCGGAGGAAACGCGGCCCTCTCGACGTAAATCGCGCCGATCCATTCTTTGTCCAGAATCCCTCCGGCCGGAGCGGGCGAGCCCTGCGGTCGGATGGCGTCTCCGTGCAAACCCGTGACCTGCCCGCCCGACGGAGGCTTGGTCTCGACCCTCAGGCCACGGCGGTCGCGGCTCTCCCGGCCCGCCTCGACCCAGACGGCGTAACCGGTTCGATCGGCCAGACGGTGGAGAAATTCGGGACTGTCGGTCACGGGCACGAGGAAGACATCCGCGGGATCCTCCGCTCGGCGTACCGCCATCCAGACGGCCCGCCCCTCCGCCACGAGCGGCCGCACCTCGTCGGACCGCGCCGGCAGCACGACCTTGTCGCCGGCCTTGAGCCACGGCACCTCCGATGCTTCGACCGTGTCCCCGCCGACGCGCAGGACCGGCCGCGTCTCCCGCGCGGCCATCTCCTGCGCCACCGTGGTGATTTCGCGCCGAACCCGCGTGGCGACGAACTGGTGGGCCAGCAGATAGGCCCCGCAGAAGAGCAGCATCCCGAGAAGGGGGATCGGCACGACGCCGATCAGGAAATAGGAGAAGGCGAGCCGCAGCGTCAGGCGTCGGACGATCGCGCGGAATGCCGCTGCGATTCCGATCGCCAGGAGGGCTATGCCCGAGAAGAGAGCCAGCGTGACGGTCAGGACGCTCAGGCAACCGAGTTTGCCCGGCACGGCGTGGGAGACGGCCGCGACGACGGCCGAGGACACGAACAGGATGAGCCAGACCTTGGTGGATCTCTTCAGGGTCATTTTTGGCGAACATTAGCACCGCAGGACGACCGCGCCGACGGTTCCCTTTTCCGGGTTCCCGTTTCCCGGCTTAGAATCCGTGTCGTTGACGTTCTTGCGCCAGGCCGCCCTTCTCCTTCCTTCGGCGTTCCTGCTCGGAGCCCTCCTCTTTCTTCTCGTCCACGGCCACGACGACCCCGGCTTCGGCACCTATCCCTTCTTCGAGCAGTGGCGCGGCGGAAAGCTCATGTCGGCGTCCCCGGAGGCCCGCTTCGTCGAGCAGTCGCTCCTTTTCTTCCTGCCGGCCTACGCCGTGTGCCTGCTCTTCATCCTCGGTGTTTCCGCCGCCGAGAAGGCCGTCTTCGGCTCGGGCGAGAAGCGGGCGCCGTCCGCCTACAGGCGCGCCTTCGGCCCGACGTTTGCCGTCGTCTTCCTGGCCGCGAGCGCGCTCGTGGTCTTCGCGGGGGAACGGCTCGCCGCCAGGGTCGCTCCGGGCGCTCTCGTGGCGCCGGTCCTCGTCGGTTTCGCGCCGTTCGCGGCCGCGCTCTTCGCCCTGATTCCGGCGGCCCTGCTGGCCGTGCCGTTGCTGGCGGTCCGCCGGCGGAGCGAGACGTGACCGGGCACGGCAACACCATCGTCGTCCTCGACTTCGGCTCGCAGTACACGCAGTTGATCGCGCGCAGGGTGCGCGAGGCGTCCGTCTACTCCGTCGTCCTGCCGCCGGGAGCCTCGGAGGAGGAGATCCGCCGGTGGCGGCCTGCCGGGATCATCCTGTCGGGCGGGCCGCAGAGCGTCTACGAGGAGGGCGCCCCGCGCCCCGCGACCGACCCCTTGCGGTTGGGCGTCCCCGTCCTCGGGGTCTGTTACGGCATGCAGTGGATGGCGCTGTCGGCCGGAGGCGAAGTGGTGGGGGGTAAGGGGCGCGAGTACGGACGCGCGATCGCGAGCCTGTCGGCCGACTCGCTCCTCTTCTCCGGGCTCGAGCGCGAGCAGACGGTCTGGATGAGTCATGGCGACACGATCGTCGCCCCGCCGCCCGGCTTCCGCGTCACGGGGGAGACGGCGGAGAGCCCGATCGCGGCGTTCGAGGACTCGGGCCGGCGGCTCTACGCCGTGTGCTTCCACCCGGAGGTACGCCACACCGAGCACGGCTCCGAGATCCTCCAGAATTTCCTCTTCCGGGTCTGCCGCGCGAAACCCGAGTGGACCATGGACTCCTTCCGCCGGGAGAAGGTGGAGGAGATTCGCGCGCAGGCGCCCGTGGGGGCCGTGATCTGCGCGCTCTCGGGGGGCGTCGACTCCTCCGTGACCGCGCTCCTCCTGCGCGAAGCGATCGGCGACCGCGTGCACCCGATCCTCGTCGACCACGGACTGATGCGCGCGCACGAAGCCCTCCAGGTCGAGGAGGCGTTCCGCCGCTTCGGCCTGGCGGTCCGGACGGTCGAGGCCGCGGACCTCTTCCTCGCGCGCCTTTCCGGCGTGACGGACCCGGAGGAGAAGCGCCGGATCATCGGTCGCAGCTTCATCGAGGTCTTCGAGTGGGAGGCGAGGGGGATTCCCGACGCCCGCTACCTGGCCCAGGGGACCCTCTACCCGGACCGCATCGAATCGGTCTCGATCAAGGGCCCTTCGCAGGTCATCAAGACGCACCACAACGTGGGGGGGCTGCCGGAGAAGCTCGGCCTCGAGTTGATCGAGCCGCTCAAGGAGCTCTTCAAGGACGAGGTGCGCCTGCTCGGCGCCGAGCTGGGGCTCCCGCGGGAATTCCTGGCGCGCCACCCCTTCCCGGGGCCGGGTCTGGCGGTGCGGATCCCGGGAGAGGTCACCCGCGAGAAGGTTTCAATCCTCCAGCGCGCCGACGAGATCGTCCTCGAGGAGATTCGCGCCGCCGGCCTCTACGACGCGATCTCGCAGGCCTTCGCGGTGCTCCTGCCCGTGCGCTCGGTCGGCGTGATGGGCGACAGCCGCACGCACGAGTTCGTGCTGGCCGTGCGGGCCGTCCAGACGGCCGACTTCATGACCGCCGATTGGTTCCGCATGCCCCACGAAGTCCTGGACGCGATCGCCCGCCGGGTCGTCGGCACCGTCCGGGGGATCAACCGCGTCGTCTACGACATCACGTCCAAGCCCCCCGCCACCATCGAGTGGGAGTGACGGCTACTCCCGCGCCTCCCCCGGCACGGAACGTCACAAAGAATCGAGGCAGCGGGCCAGGGAATCGAGGCCCCGGCGGAGCTTTCCGGTCGCGCCGCCCAGGGAGATGCGGAAGTGGGCGGGGGAGTCGAAGAAGGAGCCGGGGGAGACGGCGGTGCCGTATCGCTCGAGGAGGCGCCGGGCGAAGGGATCGGCCTCGCGGCCGTCGGCAAAGCGGGGAAAGGCGAGGGTGGCGCGCGAGGGGACCCATTCGAGCTCCCTGCGCGCGGCGAAGAAATCGGCCGCGAGGCGTGAGTTCGCCTCGACCAGGGCGCGGGCGCGGGCTGCAAGGCGGTCGAGGTTCCGGAAGGCCACGACGGCAAGACGGTCGGAGGGGATCGGGCCCCAGACGTCCACGACATCTCTCGCCCGCCGGATGCGGCGCGTGACCTCGGGTGCAGCGAGCGTCCAGCCGCAGCGCAGCGACGCCAGGCCCCAGGACTTCGTCAGGCTGTTGGAGGAGATGAACGCGGGGGACAGAGTGGCCGCCGGCGGGTGTTTCTCGCCCAGGGCGGCGTCGAGATAGACCTCGTCGACGAGGACATGAATGCCGACCTTCTCCGCGATGCGCGCCAGGGCGTCGAGAGACTCCCGGGAGGCCACAACCCCGGAAGGATTGTGGGGACTGGAGAGGACGACCATGCGGGTGCTCGGGCCCAGCGCCGCCTCGACGCGGTCGGGATCGAGCGCATAGCCCTCCTCGAAACGCCTCTCGAAGAAGCGCACCCGGGCCCCCAGCATCTTCGCCGCGGCGATCAGGGGGTCGTAGGCGGGGCGCTCGATCAGCGCTTCGTCGCCGGCCTCGAGCAGGGCGGCAAAGGCGAGGAAATTCGCCCCGGAGCACCCGCCCGCGGTCGCGACGTTACCGGATTCGACGCCGTATCGGCCCGCGATGGCCTCGACCAGAGGAAGGTATCCGTCGGGGCTCTCGCCCTCGATGTCCACAGCCTCGCGGGCGCCGGGCAGGTCGTCGAGGGTGCAGGCGAGCAGGTTCGAGCCGGCCAGATCGATTTCCGGGCGCGGGCGGTGCCGGGCCCACTCCATGTACGGGGCGCGGGAGCGGACCATCAATCCGCCTTTGCGGCGATCGTCGCGTCCTCGCCTCGCCCTTCTCCTGCGGTTTGAGCGAGGCGGGAGCGGCGCCGCGAGTAGAAGAGAAAGACGGGTATTCCGGTGGCGAGGAGGGCCGTCCCGATCGCGGAGCGTTTCGGGTTGGAGGCGATCGCGCTCGCGACTGCGCCGATTCCGGTGACGACGAAGAAGGCCGGAAACCATGGGTAGCCGGGCGTGCAGAAGGACCCGGGGGAGCGCGTCTTCAGGGGATAGCGCTTCCGGAAGAGAAAGACGGCCGCGACCGTGAGCGTGAAGAAGATCCAGTCCCCGAAGACGACCGAATCCACCAGATCCGCGTACGTGCCGGTCAGGACGAGGACGACGCCCCATGCGGCCTGCAGGACGATCGCGAGCGACGGCGTCTGGAAACGCGGGTGGAGCCGGCTGAGGCCTTCGAAGAAGAGGCGGTCGGCCCCCATCGCGTAGTAGATCCTGGTCTGGGCGAGGAGCGTCAGGTCGAGGAAGCCGAAAGCCGAGACCGTGATGGCGGCCGCTATCAGGCGATCGGCGCCGGGGCCGAAGATCTTTCGCGCGGCGTCGGCCGCCGGGGTGGTGGTCGCCGCCAGGCCCTCGCGCGTCAGGGTGGCCAGGTAGACGAGGTTGGCCGAGAGATAGACGAGGATCACGATCACGGTGCCGGCCACGAGGGCGAGCGGCAGCGTCCGCCTGGGCTCGCGCATCTCCTCGGCGATGAGGTTGGCGCTCTGCCAGCCTCCGTAGGTGAAGAGGATCGGGATCAAAGCGGCGCCGAAGGCGATCGGGCCCGAGCCCGATGCCAGGGAAGAGTGCGGAGCCGGTGCGGGCATTGGGCGCCGGGCCAGGAGGAATCCGCCGCCGATCAGGGCCGCCAGGGCCGCGATCTTGGCGAGCACGAGGACGTTTAAGAGCCGGCTGCCCGGCTTCACGCCGGCGTAGTTGACCGCGGCCACGACGGCGACCGCGGCCACGGCGAGCGCGGCCACCGCCGATCCCCCCGAGCGCCCTCTGAACAGGCGCAGCGCGTACTGCGCGAAAGCGATCGCCACGGCCGCCAGCCCGCCTCCCTGGATCATCAGGAGGGACGCCCATCCGAAGAGGAAGGCCACGCCCGGATGGTAGGCCTCGCGCAGGTAGACGTACTCGCCGCCCGCCTTCGGGAAGAGGGCGCCGAGCTCGGCGAAGGCGAAGGCGCCCGCCATCGCGATCGCGCCGCCGACGACCCAGGCCGCGAGCACCAGCCTGCCGGAGGAGAGCCGCTGCGCCACGATGTAGGGGTTGATGAAGATCCCGCTCCCGATGATCCCGCCGACGACGACCATCGTCGCGTCAAACGGCGTGAGCGCCCGCCGGAAGGACATTACGGGAGATCGTAAAACGTGAAACGTAAAACGTGAAACGGAGCGTTCCTATCCGGCATCGTTTTTCGTTTGACGCTTTACGTTTTACGACCCTCTCCAACAAGCCATAGCGGCGCTCGAGGGGTGGGACATCACCTGGGAGAAGAAGTGTCTTAGAATCGGAAGGTGCCCGGCGACTTCGTCCATCTCCACCTTCACAGCCAGTACTCCCTGCTCGACGGCGCCAACCGGCTGCCGGAACTCTGCCGCAGGGTCGCGGAGCTGGGAATGCCGGCGGTCGCCGTCACCGACCACGGGAACATGTTCGGGGCCTTCGCCTTCTACCACGAGGCCTTGAAGCAGGGCGTCCGCCCGATCATCGGGGTCGAGGCCTACATCGCTCCTGCCGACCGCCGGGACCGCGAGGCGCGCGCCGACAGCGATTCGGGCGAGGGATACGCCTACCATCTGACGATCCTCGCCGCCACCCAGACGGGCTACCGAAACCTCGTCCGCCTGGTGTCGGAGGCGTACCTGACCGGCTTCTACCACCGCCCGCGGATGGACAAGGCCCTCCTCCGCCAGCACTCGGAGGGGTTGATCGGCCTTTCGGGGTGCCTGAAGGGCGAGGTCGCCGGCGCCCTGGCGCGCGGGAACTTCGAGTCGGCCAGGAGGGCCTTTCTCGAATACGAAGAGATCTTCGGCAAGGGCAACTTCTTCGTCGAGATCATGGATCACGGCGTGCCCCAGCAGACGGCGATTATTCCGGATCTCCTGAGGCTGTCCACGGAGACGGGCGCAGCCACGGTCGCGACCAACGACAGCCATTACCTGAAGCGCGACGACTCCTTCGCGCACGACGTCCTCCTCTGCATCGGCATGGGGAAGACCCTCGAGGACAAGCAGAGGATGCGCTTCTACAACGACGAGTTCTACGTCAAGGACCCGGGCGAGATGGCCTCGCGGTTCCGGCGGTGGTCGAGCGAGGCCGTGTCCAACTCCGCTTCGATCGCGGCTCGGTGCGCGATCTCGTTCGGCAGCGAAGAACACCACCTGCCGACCTTCTCGGCGCCCGAGGGCACGACCCCGGCCGAGTACTTCGAGGCCCTGGCCCGCGAAGGCCTGGAAAGGCGCCTGGCCAGGGGAGAGGCCGATCCCGCCATACCGCCGGAGAAGTACCGGGAGCGGTTGGAGTACGAGATCTCGGTCGTCGAGAAGATGGGGTTCCCTTCCTACTTCCTGATCGTCTCGGACTTCATCCGCTTCGCGCGGGAGACGGGCATATCGGTCGGGCCGGGGCGGGGGAGCTCGGCCGGCTCCATCGTCGCCTGGTCGCTTCGGATCACCGAGATCGACCCCTTGAAGTACGACCTCCTCTTCGAGCGGTTCCTCAATCCCGAGCGGATCTCGATGCCCGACATCGACATCGACTTCTGCCAGGCGCGACGGGGCGAGGTGATCGACTACGTCACGCGCAAATACGGCCGGGAGAACGTCGCCCAGATCGTCACGTTCTCGCAGTTGAAGCCCAAGCTCGCCGTGCGGGACGTCACCCGCGTCCTCTCCCTCCCGGTCGCGCTCGGCGACCGCATCGCCAAGCTCGTGCCGGACGGTCCCGACGTCAATTTCAAGAAGGCGATGGAGGAGTCTGGAGCGCTGCGCGAGCTGGTCGAATCCGACTCGACGGCCGCCCGGATCGTCGAAATCGCCGAACGGCTGGAGGGGCTCTCCCGCCACGCGGGGGTGCACGCGGCGGGGGTCGTCATCGCGCCGCGGCCGATCATCGAGTACCTCCCCCTGTACCGCACGAACAAGGACGAAATCACGACGCAGTTCGACATGAACGCCGTCGAGAAGATGGGCTTGTTGAAGATCGACTTCCTGGGGCTCATCACGCTCGACATCATCGACGCGACCGTGGCCGCCGTCCGCGAGCGGACCGGGGAGGCCCCGGACATGGACCGCCTGCCGCTCGACGACGAGAAGACTTACGAGCTCTTCCGCTCGGGCAAGACGGCCTGCGTCTTTCAGTTCGATTCCTCGGGCATGCGCGACCTCCTGCGGCGCGCCAAGCCCCGCATCTTCTCGGATCTGGCCGCCCTGAACGCTCTCTTCCGCCCCGGGGCGCTCGACGCGGGCACCGTCGAGGAATACGTGCGCCGCAGGAACGGGACGAGCCCGGTCGCCTACCCGCTGCCCGAGATCGCCGACATCCTGGAGGAGACCCTCGGGATCCTCGTCTATCAGGAACAGGTCATGCGCATCGCCTCGCGCGTGGCCGGGTACTCGCTCGGCCAGGCGGACCTGCTGCGCAAGGCGATCGGCAAGAAGAAGCGCGAGATCATGGTCGCTGAGGGGGAGAAGTTCATCGAGCGCGCCGTCGCGCACGGAACCCCGAAGAGGAAAGCGAAGGAACTCTGGGCCCTGATCGAGCCCTTCGCCCGGTACGGCTTCAACAAGTCGCACGCGGTCGCATACGCCCTGGTCGCCTACAAGACGGCCTATCTGAAGGCTCACCATCCGGTGGATTTCCTGGCGGCCACGCTGTCGGCCGAGACCGGCTCGACCGACGGCATCGTCAAGGTCATCGGAGACTGCGCCGAGATGGGGATTCCCGTTCTCCCGCCGGACATCAACGAGTCCCGGCAGAACTTCGCGGCGGCGGGTTCGGCGATCCGCTTCGGCCTCGCGGCGATCAAGGGCGTGGGGGAGGCGGCCGCGCAGGCGATTCTCGAGGAACGCAAGCGGGGCCTCTTCCGCTCCTTCACGGATTTCGCCCTGCGTCTGGACTCGCGCCTCGTCAACAAGCGGACGCTCGACGCGCTCATCGCGGCCGGCGCCTTCGATTCTCTCGGGAGGAACCGCTCCACGCTCGCCTCCGCGTCGGAGCGCGTGGTCGCGCGCGCCGCCAGAGTCCGCGAGGAGGCGGAAAGCGGGCAGACGACCCTGTTCGGCGGCGGGGCCTCCCAGCCGGAGAACGACCTGGACGGCTTCCCCGAGATGCCGGACTGGTCCCTCGAGGAGAAGCTCAAGGGGGAGAAGGAGGTCCTGGGGTTCTACGTGACCGGCCACCCTCTGTCCCGGTTCACCGAGGTCGTCGATCGCTTTGCCGACGCGAAGGTCTCCGAGCTTCCGAGCCGCGTGGAGAGGACGGTCCGCGTCGGTGGCGTCCTCGTGAGCTTGAAGAAGCAGAAGATCAAGAAGGGCCTGAACGAAGGCAAGACGATGCTGAAGGCGGTCCTGGAAGACACGACCGGCGGGGTCCCCGTCGCGATTTTCGCGAGCCTCTACGAGAAGGTGGCCTCCTGGGTTCGGGCCGACCTGCCCGTGCTCGTCACCGGGACCGTGCGCGAGTCCGGAGGCACCTGCGAGTTGACCGTTTCCGACATCACGCAGCTCGATGGAATCTCCGAGCGGCTGGCGCGCGCCATGCAAATCCGGGTCAACCTCGCCTTCGCCGACGAGAACGTCCTCGCCCGCCTGAAGGAGAGCCTGAAGTCGCATCCCGGCACGACGCCCGTCTCCATCCGTCTCTTCCGCCCCGGCGAGTTCGAGGCGACCCTGAAGGCGGCGGATTCCATGCGGATCGCCCCTTCGGCGCGGCTGACGAGCGAGATCCGGGCCCTCGCCGGTGAGGACTCCGTCGAATACGTGTTTGAGTAGGAAGACGGGTCGGCGGGCGCGAGTCGAGGCTCGGGAACCCCAACGACGCCGCCTTCCCCGGGTGCCGGATCTCGAGAACCTTCCTCCGGCCCTCCGGGCGGCGGTCACCGCGGCCCGGCGGCTCGCGCGAGACGAGCGCCGCGCGCTCTTTCTCGTCGGCGGAGCGGTCCGCGACCTGCTGCTCGGGCGCCCCGTTCTCGATCTCGACATGGTCGTCGAAGGGGAGGCTCCCTCGCTCGCGCGCCGACTGGGAAAGGCGCTCAAAGTCGAGCCGCGCGTGCACGAGAGATTCGGCACGGCCACGCTCTCGCTGCCGGGCAAGATCCGCCTGGACCTCGCCGCGTCTCGCCGCGAGGCCTACGAGCGGCCCGGAGCACTCCCCACGGTCGAGCCCGCTCCGATCCAGGGTGACCTCGAGCGCCGCGATTTCACGATAAACGCTCTCGCACTCGAGATCGCCCCCGAGAGCCGCCTCCTCGATCCTTTCGGAGGCCGCGCGGACCTCGAGAAGGGAATTGTGCGGATGCTCCACCCGGGTTCGCCGCGGGACGACCCGACGAGGGCCTACAGGGCCGTCCGTTACGCCAACCGCCTCGGCTTCCGCATCGAGCCGAAGACGCGGCGCTGGATCCGGGAAGCCTCGCGCGGCGGCGCCTTCGACGCCGTTTCGGGAGACCGGCTCCGCCGGGAACTGCGGTTGCTCTTTTCCGAGCCGAGTCGCGCGAGGGCGGTCCGGCTGATGGCCGGCCTCCGGCTGGACCGGGCTCTCGACCCCGCGCTCTCCCCGTCTCCTTCGGCCCTCCGGTCTCTGGCCCGCGCCGAAAGGATCGCGCAGCGGCATCCCGGCAGGACGACCTGGCTGCTCTATCTGCTCGCATGGACGGCCGATCTCCACACCGAGGACCTGGGGCGCCTCTCCCGGCGCCTCGCGCTCGCCGGCGATGAGGGAAGAAGGGTCCGCGGCTGGCCCGTGGCGTGGGAGGAGATTCGGGCCGATCCGTCGCAGGCGACCCCCTCGCGCTTGCTCGCGCGCGGCCTGTCCGGGGACGAGATCACGGCCGCGGCGGCGCGCCTGCCGGCCCCGGCCGGACGGAGACTCGAACGCGCCCTGTCCGCCCTGGACGTCCGCCTGTCGATCGGCGGCCGGGACCTGCTCGCTGCGGGCATCCCCGCCGGGCCACGAATCGGCCGTGCCCTGGACGCGGCGCTCGCCGCCCGTCGCGACGGCAAGATCACCCGCGGGGCGGAACTCCCGTTCGCCCTCGCCGCCGCCGGCCGGAAAGCGCCATGATCCTCCTCTCGTTCCTCCCGCTGCTGCCGCTCCTTCTGGGACCTCCCGCGCCGAAGGAGTCCCCGCCGGTCTTTTGCGTGGAATGGATTCGCCAATCGCGGGACGGCTATGAGCGCTTCACGCTCTTCGCCGACCGGACGCTCGTCTGGAAGACGAACCGCGGTGGCGACGAACGGGTGCGGCGCAAGAAGCTCGAACCGGACGAACTCGCCTTCTACTGCGGTTTCTTCGCCCGGCAGGAATTCTGGGATCTTCCCGGCGATCTCCGCACAGGCCTGACGGGAGACTTTGCGACCCAGTCCTCTGTCACGCTCGCGAGGCCCGGCGGATCGCGCAAGCGGTTGCGCTTCGACGAGCTCTCGGCGCTCCCGGACGAGGCGGGCAGGCTCCTCTCGACGCTGGAGGGATTGAGACTTCTCTTCTCGAGCCCGCTCGCGCCGGCGTCTCGTTTCACGCCCGAGACCCTGCCTCCCGGGACCCTTCTCAAGAGGTTCGACGGCGCCGTGTTTCGCGTCCGGCAGCTCATCCCCGAGAAGCGGCTCGTGGAGCTCGAGGGCGTCCGGGAACCCTACAGCGAGTTCAAGAAGATCGATGAGCTGCGCTTTCAGTTCGCGCCGCCACAATGAGAGGAATCTCGGGCGCTGCGCGGAAGAAGTCCGCCGTCCGAATCATCGCGGGACGGTGGAAGGGGAGACTGCTCGATGTGCCCGAAGGGGCGCGGCCGACCTCCGGCCGGGCGCGCGAGGCGCTCTGGAGCATCCTGCAGAAGAGAATCCCCGGAGCCAGGGTGCTCGATCTCTACGCCGGCAGCGGCGCCGTCGGGCTCGAGGCCGTGTCGCGGGGAGCGGCCTCGGCGGTGCTCGTCGAGAAGGAAGCCGCAGCGCTGCGCCGAAACCTCGCGCGGCTTCCCGACGCGGAAGCGATCGTCTCCGTCGTCGCGGACGACGCCCCGGCGGCGGCGGCAGAGCTCGCCGGCCGCGGCGTTCGGTTCAATCTCGTGTTCGCCGATCCCCCCTACGGGTCGTCCATCGCCGCGCTGTCGAGGAACATGACGCACCTTCTCGCTCCGGACGGCCTCTTCGTGCTCCAGCGCGATCGTTTCGATCCGGGTCCGGAACCGGAGGGGCTCAGTTTCCTCGAGAGACGTGCGTACGGCCGCAACGTGTTCTCCTTCTTCGCGCCGGACGCCGGCGCACGCGTCTCCGGCCGCTCCCGAGCGTTTTGACCCGGCGGGGCGCGAGGTGTTAGTCTGCGACCCTTTGGTCCGCCGCCTTCAACGCCGCAAAGGAGTGGCCTGATGCTACAGAACGGCAGGCATTTTTTCACTTCCGAGTCCGTGACCGAGGGTCACCCCGACAAGATCGCGGACCAGATCTCCGACGCGATTCTGGACGCCGTCCTGCGCGACGACCCGACGGGGCGCGTGGCCTGCGAGACTCTCGTGACCACGGGCCTGGCGTTCATCGCCGGGGAGATCTCGACCAGGACCTACGTCGACTTTCCCTCCGTCGTGCGCCACACGATCAAGGAGATCGGGTACACGCGCGCCAAGTTCGGGTTCGACTACGAGACCTGCGCGGTCGTCTCCTCGATCGACCCCCAGTCCCCCGACATTGCCCAGGGCGTGGACACCGGGGGAGCGGGGGACCAGGGCCTGATGTTCGGCTTCGCGGTCCGGGAGACCGAGGAACTGATGCCGCTGCCCCTGACGCTCGCCCACCGCCTGGTCATGCGGCTCTCGGAAGCGAGGCGGAAGGGGCAGATGGATTTCCTGCGCCCCGACGGCAAGTCGCAGGTCACCGTCGAGTACGAGGGCAGGCGGCCCATCGCCGTCGAGGCGGTCGTCGTCTCGACCCAGCACGCCGAGGCGATCAAGCACCCGCAGCTCAAGGAAGCCATCATCGAGGAGATCATCAAGCCGACGATACCGGCCGATCTCCTGACGAAGGCGACGAAGTTCCACGTCAATCCGACGGGCCGTTTCGTCATCGGAGGGCCCCAGGGGGACACGGGCCTGACCGGCCGGAAGATCATCGTGGATACCTACGGGGGAAGCGCGCCCCACGGCGGAGGGGCCTTCTCCGGGAAGGACCCCACCAAGGTGGACCGGTCCGCGGCCTACATGGCCCGCTACGTGGCCAAGAACCTCGTCGCCGCGGGCCTCGCGGAGCGGGCCCTCATCCAGCTCGCCTACGCGATCGGCGTCGCGGATCCCGTCTCCGTGCACATCGAAACCTACGCCACCGGCAAACTTCCCGAGGAGAGGCTCGTCGCTCTCGTTCGCGAACACTTCCCGCTGACGCCGCGGGGCATCATCGAGAAGCTCGACCTGCGCCGGCCGATCTACAAGGCGACGGCGGCCTTCGGCCACTTCGGGAGGAGGCTGCCGGATTTCACCTGGGAAAAGACCGACGCGGCCGCCGCGCTCGCCCGCGCGGCCGGCATCGAGCCCGCCGTCGCGGCGAGCCGCTGACCCGATGCCCGGCTCCGTCCAGGCGCCGCCGCGGTTCGACATCCGGGATCTCGCCCTCGCCGGGCGAGGACGCCTGCGCATCGAGTGGGCGGAGAAGAGCATGCCGGTCCTGCGGCAGATCCGCGAGCGCTTCGCGAAGGAGAAACCGCTCGCCGGCGTGCGCCTCTCGGCCTGCCTGCACGTCACCAGCGAGACGGCCAACCTCGCCCGCACGCTGGCGGCCGGGGGAGCCGATCTCGTCCTCTGCGCGTCCAACCCGCTCTCGACGCAGGACGACGTGGCCGCCTCGCTCGTCGCCGACGACGGGATGGCGGTCTTCGCGATCAAGGGGGAGGACCACGCCCGCTACTACGACCACATCCGCGCCGCGCTCGCCCACCGCCCCAACGTCACGATGGACGACGGCGCGGATCTCGTGTCCTCGCTTCTCTTCCTCGCCCTCGGCAAGGACGCGGATGTGGACCCCGTCCTGCGGGATTGGGCGGCCTCCCTCCGCCCGGCCGACCGCCGGAGCCTGATCGAGGGAATCGTCGGCGGCACCGAGGAGACGACGACCGGCGTCATCCGGCTGCGGGCCATGGAGAAATCCGGGGTCTTGAGGTTCCCCGTCGTGGCGGTCAACGAGGCCAAGACCAAGCACCTGTTCGACAACCGTTACGGCACCGGCCAATCCACCCTCGATGGCATCGTCCGTGCTACCAACCTGCTCGTGGCCGGATTGAACGTGGTCGTGGCGGGATACGGCTGGTGCGGGCGCGGCGTTGCCATGCGCGCCCGCGGCCTGGGAGCGCACGTCATCGTGACGGAGATCGACCCCACCAAGGCGATCGAGGCGGTGCTCGATGGCTACACCGTGATGCCCATGGAGGCGGCCGCCGGAGTCGGCGACGTCTTCGTCACGGTCACCGGAAACAAGGGAGTCCTGCGCGACGAGCACTTCCGCAGAATGAAAGACGGGGCGGTCGTCTGCAATTCGGGGCACTTCAACGTCGAGATCGACATTCCGGCCCTGGAAGCCCTGACGGCCGCGCGCCGGCCGATCCGTGAGTTCGTCGAGGAGTTCGCCTTGAAGGACGGCCGCCGCATCCACCTGCTCGCGGACGGACGCCTGATCAACCTCTCGGCGGCCGAGGGGCATCCCGCCTCGGTCATGGACATGTCTTTCGCCAACCAGGCGCTCGCGGCGGAGTTCATGGTGAAGAACCACCGGACCCTGGAAGCGAAGGTGCTGCCGGTCCCCGAGGAGATCGACCGCGAGATCGCGCGTCTGAAGCTCGCCGCCATGGGCGTCTCGATCGACTCTCCCACCCCGGAGCAGCAGCGCTACGTGACGTCCTGGGAAGAGGGAACGTAGGCGCCCCCGGCGACACTCTCTTTGGAATGACAGCCCTGGCGGCGCGCGTGGCGGCGATCGGGCTGCTCGCGGGGTTGTTGCCGGTCTCAGGCTCCGCCGAGGAGCCTCTCCGGGTCGGCCGGATCACGATCAAGTCGGTCAACGTGTTCTCTCCCGAGGAGGCCTCGCGGGGGTGGCTCTACCGCGCGGCCAACGCCCTGCACATCGAGACGCGCGAGTCCGTGATTCGCAAGTTCCTGCTCTTTCGGGAAGGGGACCCCTACGACGTGGTCCGCCTGGAGGAGACCGAGCGCAACCTGCGCGCCCTGCCGTTCCTGAAGATGGCCTCGGTCCAGCCGGGCAAACCGCACGACGGCGTGGTGGACGTGACCGTCACGACGCAGGATTCCTGGACGACGCAGCCCGGCCTGTCCTTCGGAAAGAAGGGGGGAGTCACCACCTACTCCTTTTCCTTCGAGGAGAAGGACCTGCTCGGAACCGGCCGGTCGGCGACGATCGCCTACGCCAGGGACATCGATCGGATCAATCGCACGCTCGAGTACAAGGATCCCTATTTCCTGGGCCCCTACTGGAACAGCGACTTCTTCTACGCGGTCAATTCCGACGGGACGGAGGAGGACGTCCGGATCGGGCGGCCCTTCTTCTCCTTCGTGACCCCGTGGGCGGCGGACCTCGTTCTCAGCCAGGTCCGCCAGAACGAGCGGATCTTCGAGAACGGCGACGAAACCTCTCTCTTCCAGCAGCGGCATCGCGAGGCCCAGGTGAGCTACGGGAAGGCCCTGACGGCCTCGGATACGCGCGCCCGCCGGCTGAGCGCCGGATTCGACCTGACCCAGGACGAGTTCCATCACGTCGCGGATCGACCGCAGGATGTCCTCCCGGACAACCGCGACTTCCGCTATCTCTTCCTGCAGTACGAGGACGTGTCCAACGATTTCATCAAGGTGAACTACGTCAACAAGGACTCGCGGTTCGAGGACTTCAACCTGGGACAGGCCTTCCAGCTGCAATTCGGGGTGTCGCCGAGCGCCTTCGAGCTGGACCGGACGACCGAGCTCGTCACCGCGTCGGCGGATGACGGCTTCCGGCTCTCCCAGTCGAGCTTCCTGCAGGCGCACCTGGCCTTCCAGACCCGGTTGGACCGCGGGCCGAAGAACGAAATCGTTTCGGCCACCGTGAGCTACGTCTGGAAGTTCAACACGCCCCTCCTGCAGACTCTGGTCTCCCATCTCCAGTTCGACAGAGGGTGGAACCTCGACCGCGACGTCCAGTTCTTCGCCGACGGCGCCAATGGCCTGCGCGGATACAAGCTCCACGCCTTCGAAGGAGACAAGCGGCTCGTCTGGAACGTGGAGCACCGGCTCTTCACGGGAAGGGAGATCCTCCAGCTCGCCTCCCTCGGGGCGGTCGCCTTCTTCGACACGGGAACCGCGCCGCCTCCCGGCCAGCCTCTGAAGATTTCCGAGTTCAAGAGCGACGTGGGGGTAGGGCTGCGCATCGCGATCTCCCGATCTTCGACGAACAGCATCCTCCGGATCGACGCCGCGTATCCCTTGAATCCCGACCCGTTCGGCAGGCGCGGCTGGCTCATCTCCTTCTCGAGCGGCCAGCTCTTCTAGGAGGATCGGGTGATCTGCGATCGGGTGATTGGCGATCTACCTGGAGCCCTCAATCACCCGATCACCCGATCGCCGATTCTTGTGTGAGGCGGGCGAGATCCTCAGGTTCTTAGGCGCAGGAGCAGATACGTGGCGCCCGTGGCCGCCAGGATGTTCGGGGACCAGGCGGCGAGGAAGGCGGGGAGGGCGCCCACCTCTCCGAGCTTCGAGAAGAACGCTGTGGCGATCAGGAACGCCATGCCGAGGGCGAGGCCGACGCCGACCCCCGCCAGCGTGCCCCGCCTGCCGATGCGGAAAGCGAACGGGACGGCGAGCAGCGCCATCAGGGGGACGAGCGCGGGCGTCGAGAACTTGCCGTTCAAGGCCGTCTCGAGCGCTCCCGTCGGGTAGCCGCTCACCTTCAACCGGCGGACGTATCTCTGCAGTTCCCTCCAGCGCATTTGCTCGGGCGTGCGGCGGTCTCCGGCGAACGCCCGCGGCGGGTCCCCCGCGACGTGCTCCTCCAGGTACGTCCGGTACGAGGTCTGGGCCGCATCCGAAAAGCTCCGCGTCCAACCCTGGCGAAAGATCCAATCCTTCCGGACCGGGTCCCAGAGCGCCTCGCGCGCCCCGTCGCGGCGGACGAGATCGAAGTCCTTGCTGAACTCGAACACGGAAGGGGAGACGAGGAGCCCCTTCTGCGGGTCGCTCTGCTCCTGGTGCCAGATCCTTCCGTCGGCGGCGCAGCGCCAGTTCCGCTCCGCGGGCGTCCGAGCCTCCGAGCTGTAGTCGACGGCACGGCCGTAGATGATGTTGCGGTAGCGGTCCTCCCGCTGCTCCGAAAACGGGACGACGTACTCGCCGAGGAGGAAGAAGAGGAACGCTCCGGCCGCCGTGGCGAGCAGGATCGGCGCCGCGAGCCGGTGGAGCGAGACCCCGCTGGCCTTGAAGGCGGTGTCCTCGTTGTTCCTGGAGAGAATGCCCAGCGACACGAGCGTTGCGATGAGCGCGACGAAGGGAGCGATCTGCATGCCGATCGAAAGCAGAAAGCAGCGGTAGTAGCCGAGCACGACGTCGGCCGGCGGATGGTTCTTCGCGATCTTGTCCACGTGGTCCGCGTAATCGACGATGACGGCGAGGATCAGGACCGAGAGCGCGACGAAGAAGAGGACCGTGAGGAATCGGGAGAGCACGTAACGGTCGAGGATCCCCGGAAAGCGCAGCAGGCTTCCGAAGCGGGGTCGCGAGGCGGTCCGCAGGGCGGCGCGGGCGGCCTCCTCCCGCTCCGGGCGGGCGAACGGCCAGTGCCACCGGGCGTGCTGGCGTCCCGCCCTGGCGATCGCCGCCGAACCGACCGCCAGGAGCACGGCGTTGGGGAGCCACATGGCGATCCCCGGAGGAAGGCGCCCCTGCTGCGCCCAGGTCTCTCCCCAAGAGAGGAGAACGTAGTAGAGGATGATGATCGCGAGCGAGATGGCGAAGGCGCTTCCTTTGCCTCCGCGCCGGGAGGTCTCGGCCAGCGGGATCCCGATCACGGCGAAGGCCAGGCAGGCGAACGGGATCGAGAGCTTCTTGTGGATCTCGACCCAGGCCAGACGGTAGTTCTCGGGCGACTGCCCGCGGACGCGCCGGGCGGTCGCCAACAGCTCTCCGAGAGACTGGGAGCGCAGCGCTTTCTGGTAAGAGACCTGGGCCGCCGGAGAGCTCCAGATGTCTCCCGCGAGGAGGATGCGCTGGCTCTGACTTCGGTTCATGCGGTATCGGGAGGGATCGGCGGGGTCGTACTCGTGCAGCGTGGAGTTGAAGAGGTCGAGCCAGAGGCGGTCTCCTTCGAGTGTCAGGACGCCGCGGCGAGCCACGATCACGCGCAGGTCTCGCTCGTATTCCTCTCCGAGCTTGACGAACACGCCGTCGAGCGAGCGTCCGTCGGGGCCGGTCCTGTCGAAGAACAGCGTGACGCCCGACCGGGCCTCCCGGAAGGTCCGAGGGTGGACGACGTTGACGACGGAGGTGGCCGCCACGCGGGAGAGCGACCGCGAGAGCCGCTCGTTGGCGCCCGGAAGAACGAGGTTGTAGAGAAGGAACACCCCGACGGACAGGACGGCGGCAGCCGCGAGCGCCGGCCTGTAGATCGCCCCGTGGCCGACGCCGCAGGACCGCAGGGCCACGATCTCGCTGTCGCCGGCCAGCCTGCCGACTCCGACCAGGACCGCGAGCAGGAAGGCCATCGGAAGGGTCAGCACGATGATCCAGGGCAGTGACAGGACCGCCAGCCAGGCGACCTCGCCCATCGTGGCGCTGCGGCGCACGAAGAAGTCCGCCAGGAAGTACACCGTCCGGATCAGCAGGACGAAGGTGTACGCCGCGAATCCCAGCAGAAAGGGAGGCCACAGCTCCCGAATGACCGACCGCGAGACGAGGCGCATCGGACAAAAGCTATCAGCTATCAGCCGTCAGCAGCTCAGCGAGGGGCGCGCCCCGTTATGTAAAGCGCAGGGGAAACTCCCGGGCAGCGACGGCAACAGGCGCTTTACATGAACGGGGCGAATATTATGTAAAGTCGCCAGAGACAACCTCCGGCCAGGGCAGGGCGGGCAATCAACGATCGACGAAGTGGCGTCAGAGGCACCATCCGAGCGACTTTACATAATATATCTTATCGGACACTGCTCTAACGCGCAATTTACTCCAGTTCGCACCGAATCGGCAGCACCAATCCCCGACTCTTCCACCTGGGCCCCCGGCTCAATAGGACTTCCATTCGCCCGTCTCTTCCGGCCCTGTAGGTCCATTGGGCGCCTTGCAGCCTTGAAGCCCGAAGCTCGGAAGGCTCAGCCGGCCAGTGGCCCCGTTGCTCCTTGAACTGACGCAACGCCAGGACCCTCTCTGTCAGCTCCGTATCAACGATCAGGCGATCGACGCGGCCCAGGGCATCCACCAGATTTGGCTCACTCATGGACGCGATGATTTCTCCCGCGCTCCGTCTCTCCGGTTGGGGTACGGCGGGCGGCGTGTCGGACACCGGCGAGTCCCTTAAACGGACAAGAAAGGCTCTCCTCAGGTCCAGGAAGTCGGCTCTCGTGGCCCGATCAAACCAAGCGAGCCCCTCTGGGAGCCTGCGAAAGCCGATGACAGACTCCACCTCGATGGCCTTCAGAAGGCTCTCCCGATAGTCGTGCTCGGCCAAGTGATTCCTCCACGTCGCCGGGTGGACCGGGATCCGCCGCAAGAGGCCGACTTGAATTCGGGCGATGGCAATGGCGATCAACTGAGAAATCAAGTCGGGTCTCTCGCGAAGCGAGGAATTCAGGATCCACGAGGCACTCAAGGCTCTTTCGGCCGCCGGGATCTGGCCAAGCCAAGCGCGGTTCAAGGCCTCGGCCGCGAGCCATCGCTGGAGCTCGACATGCGCCGACATGTTCGGGGTTGGCGCGTCGAAGCCGGCCGAGATCCTGGCTTCCCACTCCGGCGGTGCAAAGTCCGTGAGGAGGGTTATCACCACGTCGATTTCTTCCTGGCACCCTTCGAGCGCGGCTCGCGCCGTCTCATTCGGCGGCTCAATCTCGCCTCCGGCCTTCTAGAGCTCCGAGCGGTAATAATCGATGAGGGCCCCGGCCCGAGCCCGCTCACCGGGAGCTTCGACCGGTATCAAAGGCCCTGTTCCTCGGCGGCGAAAATCAAGGCCGAGAGGACGGACGCCCTTGATGAGCTGGATTGCCGTCTCGTTGTCTCCCCGGCTCGGAAACTCCGCCAGCGTCTTCTCCGGATCCCCGAACTCGCTCGCCCAATCGGCGAACGCCGCAGGCTCTCTCGCAGCGGCTTGTCGGATATGCCGAGCGGTCTCGATGGCCTCACGAAAGAACGGAATCGCCTTGACGATTCCGATCGCCGCGGCGACCCCGAGCAGGAAGAGGACGGAGAGAACGACCCGATTCTTCGTCTTCGCGAGCGTTCGCGTCGCCTACCTCTTGGGCAGTCTGATCTCCCCCGCTTCGAGCTGCTTGATGATCTGGCGCAGCGTGTCGATCAGCTCGCCCTTCTCGACGCGGGACTTCTGGAAGGAGAGGTTCAGCTTGAAGGGGCCGCCCCTGGGTTTGTAGACGAAGGAGAAACGCTTCGGGCGCCGGCCGCCGGCCTCTTCCTTCTTCCTGGCCCGGAGGTCATCGCGCGTCGAGCCCGACGCCGCCCGCGCGATCGCCTCCCGCATCGCGTCGGGGTCCTTCAGCCGGGCGATCGCCAGGAGGACGGACCGGGCGCCGATGTCGGCGCGCCGACATTCCTCCCGGATCTCCTCCGGGATGTCGAGGAGCGACAGGGCCTCGGTGACCGAGACGCGCGACTTGCCGACGGCATCCGCAATCTGCTGTTGCGTGTATCCGTAGCGAGTGGCCAGGCCCGAGTAGCCCTCCGCCTCCTCGAAGGGATGGAGGTCCTTCCGGTGCAGGTTCTCGAACAGGGCGAGCTCGAGGACCTCGTTCTCCGGCACGTCGAACTCGATGCATGGCACCTCGGTCAGGCCGGCCTCCAGGGCCGCCCGGAAGCGCCTCTCCCCGGCGATGATCCGGTACCGGCTGTCGCCGATGGGGCGAACGAGCAGGGGCTCCAGGACCCCTCTCGCTTCGACCGAACGGACCAACTCCGAGAGGTCCCCCACG
>JAWOLE010000302.1:0-19675 GCA_033853815.1 Thermoanaerobaculia bacterium | reverse complement strand
GGTCGGGGAACTCGAAGTAGTGAACGAGGAGCCGCCGCCGCTCGCGAAGGAGCGCCGCGAGCATCCGCCGCTCCTGCGCCGCGGTCCAGGCGACGTCCTGGAGGAAGGCGTCCTCGGGAAGCGTGCCCGACTGGATCGACCAGGTGTCGATCGCCCACCCCATGGTCTTGTAGCGGCCGAAGCGTTCGAGAAGCTCGCGCGCGAAGCCTGACGGCGAGGAGAGCGCGAAGCCGGGCGGAAGCCGGGCGGGATCGAACTGGATCGGAGAGAGATAGAGACCGATCTCGGGAGAGACGCTCTGCAGGCGGAAGCGCGCGTAGCCGTGCACGGAAATGATCGGATTGACGCGGAACGTCAGCGAGACCCAGTCGCTCCATTCTCCCGGCGCGAGGTCCCGCTTCTCGGCCCCGGCCTCGATCGTCAGGCGGTCCCGCGCCGGGGAAACCGTCAGGGCCAGGGCGCAATCGATCGTGCCTTCGCGCCCGAAGGGCTTCCCGGGCGGGCCGGCGATCTTCGTGACCTGGCGGCCGGTGTTGGATTCGAGCCGGACGAGCTCGATCGAGAAATCGTTGCCCTCGCGCGGTGTGAAGAAGGGGTCGGACGTGTAATAGGCCGGCTTGCCGATCCTGCCGGAGAGATCCGGCACTCCCAGGCCCGAGAGCAGCCGCCCCTCGGGGAACGATTCGGGAGGAAAGGTCACGGGCATCCGAATCACCGTCGCGGGCCGGGCTCCTTCCTCGCTCCAGAAGGTCTTGCCCAGCCGGTTGTTCCTGACGGCCGGGCGCTCGGACGGCAGCCACGCCCGGACCCCGGCGAAGACGGACCCGGCCGCGCCCAGGCCGAGGGCGGCGAAGACCGCGAGGACGACGCGCCGTCGTGCCCAACGGGCCGCAACGGCACCCGCCGCCAGGAAGATGAGGAGCGCGGCTCCGGCGAGGACGAACCCGTTGGCGCGGCCGAACAGGACGGGCGCGGTCGTCTCCTCCGCCACGGCGAAGGTGGGGACGAGATCGGCGGGGTCGCGCTTCAGGAAGTCGAAGATCTCGTGCCCGCCGGGATCCAGCCCGGTCGAAAACGTGGCCCAGGACACGGGAGTCTGGGCGGGCACGGTGGGGAGGAGCGGCGTATAGCCGCCCCGCGCTTTCAGCGCCGCGAGGTTCGGCAGTTGGCCCGCGGCGAGCATCTGCTCGACGATCCCGGCGTCCACGCCGTCGAAGCCGAGGACGACCACGCGCGGCGTGACCGGAGCGGCCGCCAAGCGGCATCCCACCGACGCCAACGCGATCGCCGCCAGGAGGACTTTCATGGGATGGAACACAAGTCTAACAATCCCGCGCCCGGACCTCGAATCGATAGCCTGAGCCGCTATCTGTAACAGGCGCCCCGGATCCGTCGTCGTTTCCCTCGTCGGCACGCGGCGGCCAGGCCGCAGACCGGACCGGCGGGCCGCCGCTCTGGTCTCTCGGGCACAGGGGCAGAACATCTCACTTATCTCTGTGGCGTGTGCCCTCGGACAAGGCCTCCTCCGGGAAACGCCGCCGGCTCCGGGGCTGGCAGTGCGGCTTGAGTCCGGGTATCAGCTCCGGCGGCGGGACGCCTCCCGGAGGAGGCGATGAGCGAAGGAGCATGGCATGCTGATTCGTGCGCTTCGCCAACCCTGCGACTGAGCGACCAGCGACGGCCTGGTTCTTTCTGTCGCGGCAGGGCCGGAGCGTGCCGACGAGGGAGGCGGCCCGCCGCCGGGGCGGCTCGAAGCGAGAAGCATTCAGTGTAGGGCACCAGCCTCGATTCGACCAGGGAGCGCTCTCCCGGCTCCACTAGAATCCGGGGGTGACCACGCGCGCCGAGGACCTGCCGTCTCTTCTCTCCCGCATCCCGGACCTCGAGGTCCGGTCGCTGTTCTCGCCCGAGTTCGTGCTCTGCTGCGAGGAGTTCGACCGCTTCACGACGGACATGGTCCTGCGCCTCATCCGCGATCTCGAGCTCGAGGAGCCGCTCCTGCGGGGGACGACCCCCCGGGGCCTCGCGCAGGAGAAGGGGTTCGTGGCCCGCGCCGAGATCCCGCTCGCCTGGTTCCTGCGCAAGCTCGAGTCGGAGGGCTATCTCGAGAGGGAACGCTCGGAGGCCGGCTCCCGGTATCGCGCGCGCGGACCCCTTCCTCCCGGCGACCCCGACCGCGCGGAAGCCCGGGCCCGGGCCATCGACCGGCGCTCCATGCCCCCCTTTGCCGTCGTGCGTGCGATGGTCGAGCACGTGACCGAGTTTCTTCGAGGCGAGAAGACCGGAGAAGAGATCCTCTTCTCACCCGCCAGACTCCCTCTCTGGTTCGACTACTTCTCCAACGAAAACCTGCTCTACCAGATCAACAACAGGCTCGGGGCCGAAGCCGTCGTGCGCGCCCTGCCGCGCGGGGTTCCCGCCACCATCTTCGAGATCGGAGGCGGCTCGGGTTCGGCGGCGCTGGCCGTCGCCGAACGGCTCTCCCGAGACGCCGCGATCTCGCGGGTCGGCCGTTACGTCTTCTCCGAGGTCGTGCCGACGTTCCTGCGTCGCGCGGAGAGGACGATCAAGTCCCGCTACTCCTCCCTCCCGGTCGAATACGTCCGGCTCGACATGGACCGGGATTTCGAGAGCCAGGGAGTCGGCCCGGAGGTCGCGGACGTCGTCTACGCGGTCAACACGATCCATATCGCACGGGACCTGAATGCGACGCTCGCGCGGGTGCGCGGGGCCCTGAAGCCCGGAGGCTCGGCCGTCTTCTCCGAATGCGTGCGTCCCTTCGCCGACCAGCCGATCTACGTCGAGTTCGTCTTCAACTTCCTCGAGAATTTCACGGGCGTCGCGACCGACGCTGCGACGCGCCCCAACCACGGGTTCCTGACCCCCGAGAACTGGAGAAGGGCCCTCGAGAAGGCCGGCTTCGAAAGGCCCGAGATCCTCCCCGACGTCGAAGAGCTCGCTCGCCACTACGACGCCTTCTTCGTCGCCGCCGTCACCGCGCGCCGGCCCCGGCGCGGTCCTTAGTCCCTGGTCCTTAGTCCTTAGCCCTTCGTCGACCAGGGACCAGGGACTAAGCACCAGGGACTCTCTCTTTTCGGGAGGGGTCGTCCCAGAAGGGGTAGAAGCAGTACCACTGGTCCGGGTAGAGCCGCACATAGCGCTCGAGAACGGCAATGTAGCTCTCGAGGTTCGCCTTGAGCGCGACGTCCCGCGGCCCTTCCCTCTCGATCGGCAGCGGATCCTCGATGATCGCGCGGTAGCGGCCGTCGGGCACACGAACGATGAAGGCGGGCAGCACGACCGCTCCAGTGGCCATGGCGACGCGCAGGGGGCCGCGGGGAAAATACGCCTCACGGCCGAAGAAACGCACCGCGACGCCCGTGTTGTCGAAGTCCCGATCCCCCTGCATCGCCACGACCGCGTTGTTTTCGAGGGCGCGCAGCACCGAGAGGGTCGGCGCGATCGAGCGATCCACCGGGATCTCGGTCACGCCGGCCCGCTCGTGCAGCCTCCGGCGAATGCGCTCGACTCCCGAGAACAGGTCGGGCACGAGGACGACGTGGATCGGCTCGCGGACCTGCGCGAGCATCAGGCTGCCGATCTCCCAGTTGCCCAGGTGCGCGGTCAGGAGAAGGACGCCCTTGCCGGCGAGCCTCCCCTCGACGATGCGCGAGAACCCGGTCACGCTCTCGACGAGCCTCGCCGATTCCCCGGGCGGGCGCAGAGCGAACTGGAGAAAGTCGAACCAGGCGGAGGAGTGCCCGCGGACCATCTCCTCGGCCGCCTGCAGGACCTCTTCGGATTCCGGCGGCTTCCCGAGGATGATCGAGAGATTGGCCGCGATGGCCCGCCGGTACTTGGGCCGCAGCCGGAAGTAGGCGCCTCCGACCGAGCGCGAGATCGGCGATGAAATCGGCCGCGGGAGAACCCGCGCTGCGGCCAGGGCCGCCGGAAACCAGACATGGGAGGTCGCCGAGGCCACGGCGCGCACGAGCCGGTTGCGGCTCGCCATCTTCTCCTGCATCGCCCCTATCGTAGCCGGGACAGCGCTGGCGCAAGGAGCTACCATTTGGCCGTGCGATCGGACGCCGTCCGGAAGAGCCGCCCTTGAAGAGGTCCCTTCCGGTTCTCTTCCCCTACGCCGTCTTCGCCCTTCTCGCCCTCGCCTCCTGGAACCGTTGGATCGAGCCGTACGTCGATACCGGCCGGGAGCTCGCGGTGCCCTGGCGCGTCTCGCAGGGACAGAGGCTTTACCGCGACATCCGCTTCTACCACGGGCCTCTCGCCCCTTATGCCGGCGCGGCGATCGACCGGCTGGCGGGCCGCAGTCTCGCGGCTCGAACCGCCTTCGCGGCGCTCCTCGCCCTGCTCAGCCTCGAGGCCTTGCGGCGCCTGGCGGGTCGTATCCTCGCCCCGGGGCGCGCCGGACTCGCCACGGGTCTTGCCGTCGCGCTCGCCTACTTCCTGCGTCCGGGCGGCTGGCTCTTCCCTTTCAGCTTCGACACCGCCATCGCCGTCGCGGCCCTCACCTGGGCTCTCGTCCTCATCGGGCCGGAGACCGCAGCGTCGGATCTTGGGGCGGCGCTCTGCCTCGCCGGGGCCCTGCTGTCGCGGCCGGAAATAGGATTCGCCGGAGTGCTGGCGGCGGCTTTGGAGGCTCGCAAACGCCCGCGGCGGCTGAAGGCGCTCCTCCTTCTCCCTCTCTCCTGCGCGGTTCTGGCATACGCGGCGCTCTCACTCGGGATTCCGTTCGCGACGCTCGTCTCGGACGACTGGCTCGCGCTGCTCAGACCCCCCGAGGCCTTCCGCAACGTATACCGTGCCTACTCCGGACTCGATCGACCCGTTCTGCGATTGGCCGAGCTGGCCCTGGCGGCGATCCTGCTTCTTCTCGTCGCGGCGCTCCTGACGGCAGCGGCGGCGCTGGCGCGGGCCGCGGGCGGGCGATCCCTGATCGCGAGAATCCCGAAGGGGATCGCCCTCGCCGCGTTAGCGGCGGCGGCGGTCGTCGCGGCACGCCCTCCAGCGGCCCTGGCGGAAACGCTCTCCCTGTTGCCTCCGCTCCCACGCGTCGTACCTCCGGTGCTCGCTGCCGCAGCGCTCGTCCGGCTCGTCGAGATCGCGCGGGGAAGGCCGCCCGGAGGCGTCTTCGCGGACGTTCCGGATGCCACGCTCGCCCTGGCCACGTTTTTTGCGGCGCGCCTTCTGCTGGCCGCCGGGTACGCCGGTCCCTACAACGCGTTCTTCTTGCCCCTGCCCGCGGTCGTCGCCTGCGCCGGTCTCTGGCGAGCCGGACAGAAGTGGTCTCCGCAGATCGGCGAGGACCTGCCGGGACTCCTCTCGGCCGCCCTCTCGCTCCTTCTCTGTTCCCGGATCCTCGTCATGGCCGGCTATTACCGCGGGCCCGGCTGGGCCCGCGTCGCGACGCCCGCTGGTGATCTCACGCTCTCCGAGCCGATCGCCCGGACGACGCGCCTCGCGCTCCAGGACCTGGAGCGGAGCCTCTCGCCGCGAGCGCGGTTCACCGGCTTTCCCGAAGCTGGCTTCTTCAACTACGTTCTCGGAAAGTCGAATCCCCTTTCGTTCGAGCAGTTCTTCCCCGGTTGCCTGGACGAAGCCGGGCAGACGCGGGCGATCGCAGAGCTCGAGCGAGACCCTCCGGAGGCGATCGTGCTGATCAACGCCCTCGCCGTCGGGGAAGGCGCGAGGGCGTTCGGAAAGGACTATTCGAGGCGTCTCGGTCAGGCGATCGACCGCGATTTCAGTTTCGCCGCGTCGTACGGCCCCGGCGCGCGGCCGCAGGAGCGGATCGGCGATCCGGGGTTCTTCATCGAGATTCGCGTTCCCGTAAAGAGGCCCGGAGGAACCGCGGGGCGAGGCCCGTGAGGCTCGATGCGGCCGTCTCGAAAGCCTTCGGCCTCTCACGGCGGGCGGCCCGCACGGCCGTGCGAGCGGGCCGCGTCGATCTCGACGGGGCGGTCGCCGACGAGCCGGGCCTCGAAGTCGGCGAGAACCCCGGGCTCGAGTTTTCTCCGAGCCGCCCCGCGCGCTACCGGGTCCGCACGCGGCTCTCGGTGCTCGCCGAAGACGAGGATTTCCTCGTCGTGGACAAGCCGGCCGGGCTCCTCACGGTTCCGACCGCCGAGCGGGAGAAGGACACGCTGCTCGCCCGCGTCCTCGACTACCTCCATCACCGCTACCGCCGCCGTCCCGTCGCGCTCGTGGTCCACCGCCTGGACCGGGACACCTCCGGCGCGCTCGTCTTCGCGCGGACCCGGCCCGCCCTGCACTTCCTCCAGGATCTCTTCCGACGCCACGCGATCGACCGCGAGTACCTGGCGCTCGTCGAGGGAGGTCTCGAGCCGTCGGGGACCTTCTTGGCGGACCTCGCCGGAGACGGCGTCCATCTCAAGAGAGGCGTCGCGACGCGCGGGCAACGGGGAAAGAGGGCCGTAACGCATTACCGGACGATCGAGCGGCTGCCGGGAGCGAGCCTCGTCGCCGTCCGGCTCGAGACCGGGCGCACGCACCAGATCCGGGTGCACTTCGCCGCCGCGGGCCATCCCGTGGTGGGCGACCGCGTGTACGGGCGGCCGGAGCGGGAATCGAAGGGAGGGGCCGGGAGACCGGCTCCGGGGGTTCCCCGCCAGATGCTCCACGCGCGGCTCCTCGGTTTCGCGCATCCGCGCACGGGCGAGCCCGTCCGGGCCGAGTCCCCGCTGCCCGCCGACTTCCGCAAGACGCTCGAATTCCTGAGAAGTAAGTCAGGATTTCAGGACCGCGAACCGGAAGGCGGGATCAAAAGAAAAGCGCCCCGGAAGGGTCCCGGGGCGCCGAAAGCCGATGGCTGATAGCTGAAAGCTACGCTACGCGAGGACGACCACCACGACGCGGCGGTTCTTGGCCCGGCCGGTCTTGGTCTTGTTGGTGTCCACGGGCTCGTCCTTGCCGTAGGAGATCGTGGACATCCGGTTCAGGGCGATTCCCTGCTTGGAGAGGAAACGGCGCACGGCCTCCGCCCGCGCCTCGCCGAGGCTGTAGTTGTACTCGGACGAGCCGACCGAGTCGGTGTGTCCCTGGATCTCCAGGTACACGTTCTTGTTCTCGCCCTTCAACCGCTCCGCGAACTCGGCGAGCTTGTCCTTGGCTTCCTTGGAGAGCTCGTGCTTGTTGATCGGAAACTTCACGGCGTCGTCGGAGAGAACGAGGGAGTAGACGAACTTCCCCTCCGCCAGCTTGCCGGCCGCATTGGCCCTGTCCAGAGCATCCTGGGTCGTCTTGTCGAGCTCGGCCAGGTGGGTATCGTGCTCCCGGACCTTGCTCTGCGCCATCTCGACCTGCGACTCGACGTCGTTGATCCTCTTCTCCGAAGCAGCGCTGCTTTTAGAAACCTCCTCGCCCACGTAGCGCTTGGTCGCGCACGCGTTGAGCCCGAAGATGCCTAGAAGAAGCGCCGCGCCCATCGAACCCAGTTGCAACCACCTTCGGTTGACCATAAGAGCGTTCCTCCTGTCGTTAATGAGTCGCCGCAATGACCGGAGCGGTTCCCCGGTAACCCCGGCGGGCTCGTACATCCCAAGTCCCTGGTTTGAGAACCGTCACCACCAGGAGACGGTATTTTAACTCGCCCTGCCCCGACGGCGTAAAGCCCAGCAGATACTGCTTCCGGACCTCCGTCCCGATCTTCTCCGCGATCGGCTTTAAGTCCTCCTCGCCCGCCGCCAGGTACATCTTGCCGCCGCTCGATGCCGCCAACATTCTCAGGTTGTCCACCGAGAGCTGACTGCGTTCCTCATCGGTCAAACGCTCGAAGTAAGCATTCTTCATGCCGATCGCATAGACGGGTATGGACACCTGTTGCAGGATTCCCGCCATCTCCGCCGGGGTCAGCTTGCTGGCGTTGTCCACGCCATCGGTGAAGAGGATGATCGCGCGCTTGCCGTTCTTGCCCGCGAGCATCTTGGAGGGCGTGGCCGCCACGGCGTCGAATAGGGCCGTCCGGCCTCCGGCCTCCAGCCCGTCCAGGGCCGAAAGGAGCTTGGTCGGGTCCCGCGAGAAATCCGCCAGGAGGCTCACCTCATCCTCGGCGAAAGCGAAGAGGGCGAAATCGTCGCCGGGCTTTCGCTGGCCGATGATGTGCCTCACTGCAGACTTGGCGTACTCGAGCTTGCTTGCCAGCTTCATGCTGCCCGAGGTGTCGATCAGGAAGGCGAAGGAGACCGGGGCGTTTTCATCGTTCTCGAAGGTGTCGAGCTCGACCGGGACTCCCTGGACCTGAAGCCGGAAGTTCTTCTTCTCGAGACCCTGCACGAAGCGGCCTTTCTTGTCGAAGACCACCACCGGCACGAGGACGTACTCCGAGCCCGCGGTTTCGGTGTAGGTCGGCAGCTTCTCCGTCTCCTGCGCCCACGCTCCCGCGGACCAGAGAAGCCAGGCGATCGCCAGGACGGACAAAGGGGTTCTCATACGTCCCCGATAAGGGACGGGCCGGCCTGATAATTCCTCTGTGGGACCCCGCTTCCAGACAGTCATCGCCGTTCGTCCAGGGCTCTCCGCCAACCTCGGCTCGATAGCCCGCGTCTGCAAGAATTTCGGGATCGCCGACCTGCGCCTGGTCGAGCCCGCGGCGCCCGCCGACGATGAGGCCCACCGCCTGGCGTCCGGCGCAGGAGACGTCCTGGAGTCCTCGCGCCGCTTCGATTCCCTTCCTCTGGCCGCCGCCGACCTTGGCATCGTGATCGCGACCTCCTCGCTGCGCGGTCGGGCCGAGCATCGTACGGTCTCGCTGGCCGATCTGCCGGGATTGCTGCAAGAGCTCGGCCAGTCCAGCGTCGGGTTCGTGTTCGGTCCCGAAAAGAGCGGCCTGACCGAGGAGGAGATGTCCCACGCCTCGCTTTGCCTCAGGCTCCCGACCGACCCGGGCTTCCCGACTCTGAACGTCTCGCACGCGGTGGCGGTGACCCTCGCGGTGGCGAATCTCTCCGCTCCAGGCGCGCCGAGCGCGCCGCAAGACTGGGCCCCGGCGCAGGAAGTGGAGGCGGCGGTCGAACACTGGGACCGGGCCCTCGACGCGATCGGCTTCTACGACACGGGCCACCGCGACCGCACGCTTCGCGACTGGCGGCGCCTGATCGCGGGGCGGCCCCTGTCGCCACGAGAGGTGGCGATCCTGAGAGGAGTCGCCAACCGCATACTCGTCTCGCTGAGACGAACGGGGAGGACCACGGACTAGGTTAGTTCGGCCTCCGAGAAGAAGAAGGCGATCTCCCTGGCGGCGTTCTCGGCCGAGTCGCTGCCGTGGATGGCGTTCCGTTCGATGTCGGTGCCGTAGAGGTTGCGCACCGTGCCGGCCTCGGCCTTGCGAGAGTCGGTGGCTCCCATCGTCCGGCGCAGGTGCGATACGGCGTCCTCGCGTTCCAGGACCGCCACGACGACCGGGCTTTCCGTCATGAAGGCCACTAGAGGCTCATAGAAGGGGCGCTGCCGGTGAACGGCATAGAAGGCGCGCGCCTGCTCCACGGACAGCCGCAGCCTCTTCAATCCGACGATGCGGAAGCCCTCCCTCTCGAGATGGGCCAGGATCAGGCCGGACTTCCCCGTCGAGACGGCGTCTGGTTTGATTATCGTCAGAGTTCTTTCCAGAGTTTCGCCTTTCATCAGCAATTTGTGATCTGCGATCGGCGCGACAAGGTTATCCCGGGACCGATCACCCGATCACCATTCCCAGATCTACCGGCCCAGGACTTCCTTCATTTTGATCCCTATGTCCGCAGGAGACCGGACGACCGCGATGTTTGCGGCCTCCAGGGCCTTGACCTTGTCGGCCGCGGTCCCGCGCCCGCCCGCGATGATCGCCCCGGCGTGTCCCATGCGCCGCCCGGGCGGGGCGGTCTGCCCCGCGATGAAGGCGACGACGGGCTTGCCGAAGTGGCCGGCGACGTAGCACGCCGCCTCCTCTTCCGCCATCCCTCCGATTTCGCCGATCAGGACCACCGCCTCCGTTCCCGAGTCTTCCTTGAAGGCGCGCAGGCAGTCGATGAAGCTCGTGCCGTTGACGGGATCGCCGCCGATGCCGACGACCGTGGACTGGCCGAGACCCAGATGGGTCAGCTGATCCACCGCCTCGTAGGTCAGGGTGCCCGAGCGGGAGACGACGCCGATGGAGCCGGGACTGTGGATGCGCCCGGGCATGATGCCGATCTTGCACTGGCCGGGCGTGATGATCCCGGGGCAGTTGGGGCCGATCAGGCGGACGGAGCCGCCCGCCGCGTTGACCCTCGCGAGAAACGCCTGGACCCGGATCATGTCGTTGGTGGGGACCCCCTCCGTGATGCACGCGATGACTCCGACTCCCGCGTCGGCCGCCTCGACGATCGCGTCGGCGGCGAACGGCGGCGGGACGAAGATCATCGAGGCGTTGGCGCCCGTCGCCGCGACCGCCTCCGCGACGGTGTTGAAGACGGGGATCCCCTCGTGCTTCGTGCCCCCCTTGCCCGGCGTGACGCCGGCGACCACGCTCGTGCCGTACTCGCGGCTGGCGAGGGCATGGAAGGTTCCCTCCCGTCCGGTCAACCCCTGGACGAGGAGGCGCGTATCCCGACCGACCCAGATGCTCATGGGAGCACCGGAGCCGTGAGGCGGGAGGCGGGAGGCGGTAGGCGGACCGAGTCCCGAGTCCCGTTCATCGCGTCGCCTCCACCGCCTTGCGGGCGGCGTCGGCCAGGCCGTCGGCCGGCGTGATCTTCAGCCCCGAGTCGCGGAGGATCTTCTTTCCGAGGTCGACGTTGGTTCCCTCCAGGCGAACGACGACCGGCGTCGAGAGGCCCATTTCCTTCACGGCGGCCACGACTCCGTTGGCGATGATGTCGCAGCGCATGATCCCGCCGAAAATGTTGATCAGGATCGCCTTCACGTTGGCGTCCGAAAGGATGATGCGGAAGGCGTTCTTGACCTGCTCTTCGTTGGCGCCGCCGCCGACGTCCAGGAAATTCGCGGGCTCCCCGCCGGCGAGCTTGACCAGGTCCATCGTGGCCATCGCCAGGCCCGCTCCGTTGACCATGCAGCCGACGTTGCCGTCGAGCTTGATGTAGTTCAGGCCGAACTTCGAGGCCTCGACCTCGAGCGGGTCCTCCTCGGCCAGGTCGCGCATCTCCTTGATGTCGGGGTGGCGGAAGAGGGCGTTGTCGTCGAAGTTCATCTTCGCGTCGAGCGCCAGGACGTCCCCCGACTTCGTCACGAGCAGGGGGTTGATCTCCGCGAGCGAGGCGTCCGTATCGAGGTAGGCGCGGGAGAGGGCCTGCGTGAAGGCCACGCCCTTCTTGAAGGAGTCGCCCTTCAGGCCGAGGGCGAAGGCGAGCTTGCGCGCCTGAAAGGGGAACATCCCGAGGGAAGGATCGACGACCTCGCGCACGATCGCCCTGGGGTCCTTCGCGGCGACCTCTTCGATCTCCATGCCGCCGAATTTCGAGACCATCATCGCGGGAAGGCCGCGCCCCCGGTCGAGCGTGATCCCGAGATAGAGCTCCCGGTCGATTTCGAGCGCCTCCTCGATCAGGACCTTCTGGACGAGCCGCCCGGCCGGGCCCGTCTGCTTGGTGACGAGCGTCATGCCGATCATCTTCCGGGCGATCTCGTACGCCTCATCGGGGTCCCGGGCGACCTTGACGCCGCCCCCCTTGCCGCGGCCGCCCGCGTGGATCTGCGCCTTGACCACGGCGCGGCTCCCCAGCCGCTTGGCGATTTCGCGCGCCTCGGCCGGGTTGTCGGTGACCTCGCCGCGCGGCACGGGCACGCCGTAGCGCGCGAGCACGGACTTGGCCTGGTATTCGTGGACCTTCATCTCTCGAGCGGAGAGCGGATTATATCGGCCGGCGAATCGTCAGACCTTGAGGATCTTGAAGAGCTCCCGGACGGCGCCGGCGGACTTCTCGAGCGCCGCTTTCTCTTCGGCGGTCAGGGTGATCTCGATCACCTGCTCGACGCCCCGGCGCCCGAGCTTCACCGGCACGCCCAGGTATACGTCCTTCATGCCGTACTCGCCCTGGAGGTAGGCGGCGCAGGGGAGGATCTTTTTCTTGTCCTTCAAGACCGCGTCCACCATCTCGACCGCGGCTGAAGCAGGAGCGTACCAGGCGGAGGTCTTCAAGTGGTTCACGATCTCGATTCCGCCGTCGCGCGTGCGCTTCACGATCGCGTCGAGCTTCTCCTTCGGGAGCAGCTCGGTGACCGGCACGCCCCCGACCGTCGAGTAGCGCGTCAGGGGGACCATCGTGTCGCCGTGCCCGCCGAGCACGAAGGCCTGCGTGCTCTCGACGGACACCCCCAGCGCCTCCGCGAGAAAAAAGCGCATGCGGGCCGAATCGAGGATGCCCGCCATGCCGAACACGCGCTCGCGCGGGAATCCCGAGACCCGCCGCGCGACCTCGCACATCGCGTCGAGTGGGTTCGAGACGACGATGAGCACCGCCTCCGGGGATCCGGGCAGGAGCTTCTTGACGACGTCCGAGACGATCCCCTCGTTGGTCGCGACCAGGTCGTCGCGGCTCATGCCGGGCTTGCGCGGGATTCCGGCCGTGATGACGACGAGGTCGGATCCGGCGGTCTGTTCGTAGGAGTTCGATCCGAACATCTTCGCGTCGAACGCCTCGACGGGGGCCGATTCGAGCATGTCGAGCGACTTGCCCTGGGGCAGGCCCGGGATGATGTCCACCAGGACGACGTCGGCGATTTCCTTCTCGACGATCCGCTGGGCGACCGTTGCGCCGACGTTGCCGGCGCCGACAACCGTGACCTTCTGTTTCATCGAATTCTTCCTCTCTTCCGGCGATGCTAACCGAAGCTTTGGGGAGTCAAGAGATGAGAGTTCATCATTCCGCGGCTCTGGTAAGCTCGATTCCGCTCCCTTCATGACCGAGCGCCCCGGCTACAAGGACCACCCCCTCTGGCAAAGCGCGATGGCGCTCACGCGCGACGCCTACGCTCTGGCGGAGCGGCTCGGAGGAACCTCTCCAGAGGCCGCGCGCCGTCTTCGCAAGGCCGCCGTGGCCGTGCCCGCGCACGTCGCGGCCGCGCTCTCCGGCGAGACCCGGCGGCGCCGCGAGCACGTGCTCCTGCTTCGCGGCGCGCTCGCCGAGCTCACGCGGCTGGCCTCGAGGGCGCCGGGCGAGCTCTCGGAGGGGCTCGCTCGCGAGGCCGAGACCCTCGAACTGTCGGCCCTCTTCGAGTTCGGCCCGAGCGAGGCGGCGCGATGAGCGAACCTGGTCTGCCGCGGAAAGCCCTCGTCGCGATGGTCGCGGTGGCGATCCTGGCCGCGGCGGCCTTCTGGCTGCCGCGATGGTGGGAGAACCGGCTCTATCGGGAGGCGGAAGCCATGACCGGCGTGGGCTCGCCCGTGCTTGCCGGCGGGGTCACCTCCGCGCGCGGCAAGATCGAACCTGGAAGGACGGCGGCGCAGGTCGTCGCCGCCATCGGCCGCCCCTCCTTCTCCGTCCGAACCGAAGGCTCGTCGACCCACGACATCTGGACGTACTACTACGCCGACGGGACGATGACGGTGAACCTGACCGACGACGTGGTGAAGAGGATCTCTCTTGCGTACGGTCCGCCCAGTATCCCGACCTCTCACCGACCCTGAGGAGTGCGAGGTTCGAGGTGCGAGGTTCTAGGTTAGGCTTCACCGTGCCAAATTCTCAACTTAGAACTTAGAACATCGCACTTGGAACGATTTGTGGAGCCCTCGATCCGCGTCGTGATGATGCCGAAGGACACGAACGCCCACGGCACGATCTTCGGCGGAGTCATCCTGTCCTTCATCGACCAGGCCGCCGCGGTGGAGGCCAAGCGTCACGGCGCCTCCTTCATCGTGACGGTCGCGATGCGGGAGGTCGTCTTCCATGAGCCGGTGCACGTCGGGGACCTCGTCTCCTTCTATACGAAGCTGGTCCGCATCGGAAGGACGTCGATCACCATCTCCGTCGAGGTCTTCGCCCAGCGCGCCGAAGGATTGCGCGAGCGCGTGAAGGTTACAGCCGCCGAAGTGACCTTCGTCAACCTCGACGAACACCGCCGGCCCACCCCCATCGAACGTAAGCCGTGAGGCGTGAGGCGTCAAGCCGTTAAACGTAAAACGTAAACCGTAAACTGAAGAAGCGGGCCTCGTGTCACGTTTTACGCTCTTACGTTTTACGTTTCTTCACGAAAAAAAGGCCCCGATGGTTCGGGGCCCTTTTCGTTCGGACAGCCGGACGAGAGTCCGGCAATGCCTGCTGTGCCTATCCTACCACTCGGCCTCTTCTTCGGGAGTCTCTTCCTCGGAAGCCTCTTCTTCGAGCTCCTCCTCGTCGATCTCCTCGGCGGCCTCCCGCGCCAGCCTCTCGGCCTCGTTCTCCTCGGAGACCTCGATGCCGACCTCCCGAGATTCCTCTTCGACTTTCCAGCCGGTTTCGCCGTAGGGTTCCGGCGCCGACGGGGCGACAGCGGGCTCGACCTTCGGCCTGGCGGCGGGCTTCCTGGCGGCCGGCTTCTTCGCCTTCTTCGCGACCTTCTTCGCTTTCTTCGCGACCTTCTTCGCAGCCCGTTTCGGTTTCCTCGCGGTCTTCTTCGCGGCCGCTCTCCTGGCCGCAGCGCGGCGGGCCGTCTTCCTCGGAGCCTTCCTCGATGGCTTCCGAGCGCTCGCGCGGGCGGCCTTTCTTGCCGGTTTTTTCTTCTTCTTCGCCACTCTTGGTCCTCCTGTTTGCCGGCCCAGCCGGAGACCGGATCATACAATTGCGCTCTTGTCGAATCGAGACGAAGGGCGCGTCGTGATCGGGCCATCGTCCGAAGGGCTCAGGGTCGAGATCCGACCCCTCGCCCGCACGCGGTTTGGGCGAACGAGACTGGCCGTTGTATCCGCAGTCGTCCTGGTGTCCGCGCTTTACGCGGCGGCGCGGCTAGGGGACGCCTGGGAATCCGGTCTGAAGGCGGGCCGGTTCCAGGAGCTTCCTCTTTCGGCGCTGGTGGCGTTGACCCTCGCCATCGGGGTCTCGGCGCCGCTCGCCTTCATCGGACTCTCCGCGCTCGCCTTCGCGGAAGAAACCATCATCGTCGGTCCGGATGCCGTGACGATCGAGACGGCCACGTTTGAAAGGACGCGGCTCCGGCGCATCCCGTTGCCTGAAATACTCTGCTGGCGCGAGACTTACTTGCCACTGCCGCCCTGGTGGACCTGGGCCGTCAAGCGCCTTGCCGCCCGCCTGGAAGGCCGCTTCGAGCCTGTCGCTGGCGCAGTTGGCCCGAAAGACAAGCGGCTCATCGGGATAGCTCTGGCCAGAGCCACTGGAAAGCCCCTCGTGGACGACCGGGGGCGCAGGCTATCGTGACTCTGGTACCATGATTCCGTGCCTACCGCTTCCACCGACCCCGCGCACCATCTAACCGACACACTCCTCGCAAGTTATGACCTTCCGGAACCCGTCCGTCAGGGCATCGCCGAGGCCGGGTTCGTCTTCGCCACCCCGATCCAGGCAAAGACCCTCCCCATCACTCTGGCCGGCCGGGACGTGGCGGGACAGGCGCAGACCGGGACCGGGAAGACGGCGGCCTTCCTGATCACGATCTTCACCAGGCTCCTTCGATTGCCCCGCGCGGGTCCGGGGCGCGGCCCGCGGGCGCTCGTGGTCGCGCCGACGCGAGAGCTGGTGGTGCAGATTCGAGACGACGCCGAGAGGCTGGGCAGGTCCACGGGGCTGACGATCCTGGCCGTGTTCGGAGGCATGGACTACCGCCGCCAGCGGGAGGCCCTGCGCGCCGCGCCGGATCTCCTCATCGGAACGCCGGGAAGGCTCATCGACTACGAGCGGCAGGGGGCCACGACTTTCCGGGAGGTCGAGATCCTGGTGATCGACGAGGCCGACCGGATGTTCGACATGGGCTTCATCCGCGACCTCCGCAAGATCCTGCGGCGCTGCCCCCCTTACGACCGCCGCCAGACGATGCTCTTCTCGGCGACCTTGTCGTGGCGCGTCCTCGAGCTGGCCTATGAGCACACCAACAACGCGGAGAAAGTCGAGGTCGAGCCGGAGCGGGTCGGGGCGCACGGGATCACCGAGGTTCTCTACCACGTCTCGTCGGCCGAAAAATTCGGTCTGCTCCTCGGATTGCTCGAGCGGGAAGGGGGACAGCGGGTCCTGATCTTCGTCAACCGCCGTCAGACCGCCGTCGATCTCGTCCGCGGCCTTTCCGCCAACGGTTACCCCACTCGCGCCCTGGCCGGCAACGTCCCTCAGGAACGGCGCCTGCGGATCCTGAAGGACTTCAAGGACGGCCGGCTTGCGGTGCTCGTCGCGACGGACGTCGCCTCCCGCGGCCTCCACATCGAAGGCGTCTCACATGTCATCAACTACGACCTGCCGCAGGACGCGGAGGACTACGTCCACCGCATCGGCCGAACGGGCCGGGCCGGCGCCCGAGGGACCGCCGTGTCCCTGGCTTGCGAAGACTGCGTTTTCTCCCTCGACGCGATCCAGAAGCTGATCGGCCGCGAGATCCCGGTCGACTGGCCCTCCGAAGAGCTCTTACGGAAAGAGGCCGCCGCGCCTCCCCGCCGAACCTTCGCTTCCCGGAAACCTTCGCACCCCCCTCGCCGCGAGCAGGCCACGCGCGTGCGGATTCCGCTGTCGGCGCCTGCTGCCGACGAGCCCGAGATGTACGGACGCACCAAGAGGAAGAGCCGGAGACGTTGAGGAATTGCAGATTGAATGATTGAAGATTGAATGATTGAAACCCTCGTTCAATCGCCAATCATCAATGATTCAATGATTCAATCCTTCAATTCCTTCAATGCTCCGGACTCCACCCAGTGAGCGAGCTGGCGCCGAATCCGGTAGGGGTCGGCCGCCAGGGACTGCTCGCACTCGGAGGCGCTCGCGCCGCCGGACGCCAGGTTCCAGAGCCCGTTGACGAACATTCCGTCGACCTCATCCGGATGGCGCTCGGGCCGGACGGCCGTGGCCGCAAGCTTCATGTCATCGGGCACCAGGGCAGCGGACTGCTGGAGTTCATCGTATCGGCGCATCCCCTCCCGGCAGAGCGGAACGATCTCGAGCAGAGCCCCGACGGGAGCCTCGGCGGCGCCTGACGCCGGCGGCCACTCGAAGACGTAGGCTCCGCTTGCCGGCCGCTCGACCAGCTGATAGAAGCCCGTCTCGCCAGCCAGCCTCTCGCTCCAGTAACTCATGATCGCGCCGCCTCGCAGAACGATTTCCGCGAAGAGCTTCCCCGTCGGGTCCTTGAGCCGGAGCGTCCCCGAGAGTTTCAGATCGGCGAGATCCTGCACGAGCGCCGGCAGACCAAACGGCTCGAGCTCTCCGGAGAGCGATTCGGGCGCGCCGCGGGGAACCCGGCCGGCGCCCTCCAGCCCCGACAGAGCCCTGGCCGCCGCCTTGCCGATCTCCTGTCCGGGGAAGCGGCCGGCCAGGCCCTCGAAGGCCTCCCGAACGGCGGGAGCGGACGTCGCCGAGAGGGCTTCGATGACGTGTCTCGCGTCGGCGTCGCGGGAACGAAGGACGATTCCGAAGACCCTGCGCGGCGAATTGGCCTTGAGCGCGCCGAGCAGGCGCTCCACGAGTTCGGCCTCGCCGGAAAGATCCCTCCCCGCGAGCTCCGAGAGTTTCGCGATGCGTCCCGGCTCGCCTCTTTTCTTCAGAGCGTACTCCGCGACGGCTCGCCGGGCATTCGCCGTTCCCAGGCGAGCCAGCGCAGTCACGGCGCTGTCAAGCAGCACCCGCGCCTCGCGTCGATCGTAGGGAGAGGATCCGGGCTTCTCCAGCATCTTCTCCAGTTCTTCGACGAGCATCCGAAGGGCCGCTTCCGCTCTCTCATGCTTGAACTGGCCGAGAGCCGCGACGGCCTCTCGGACGAACGCCGCCGGAAAGGTCGACACGGCATGGCGCGCGGTGGCGTCCACGTCCTCGTCAGACGCGACTTCGCCGCGGGCGGCAGGGATCCGCCGCAGCAGGTACAGCAGATTGCGCCGGAAGTGCCACGTCTCGTCCCCTTCCCCCTCTCCGAACGGGCGGCGCAGCCGGCCGAGCGCCTCGCGCCGCACGGGCGCGCCGTGGACCTCGAGAAGCTGAAGGATGAGCTTGCGGCGCTCCCGTTTCTCTTCCCGCACCAGTTCGTCGAGCAGGCTCTTCGGGCTGGTTGCCGCGAAAAAATCGAGAATGCGGCGAAAGAGCGGGTATTGCCGGGGCGTCTCCGCGCAACGGCGCAGGCGTTCGAGGTCGAGCGCCTCGTCCGCCTTTTGCTTGACCGTCCTGGCCGTGCCGGCGTCCACGCGCTCTTCCGCGATCAGCCGGTCGGCCAGATCCAGCATCGCCGCGGCCTGCGGGACAGCCCCCTCGTTGAAGCGCTCGACGGCGGCGTGCACCATCTGATTGAAGCGGCGGGCCACCTCGGTGGGATCCTCCGGCTGGGCGACGAACCGGTGAAGCGCCTCGATGAGAGCGCCGCCGGATCCGCTCGGGCCCGCCCTCGGCTCCCCCTCCTTCGATCCGCCGGGCTCCGCGCTTTGCGCCAGCAGCCATCCCGGCAGACACCGGCCGAGGGCCCGGAAAACGTCCGCCGCTTCGGTCGCGATCCCGAGCCGCCGCAGCCTCTCCGCGTGCTCTTCGAATTCCCTCCTGTCTCGCGAACAATGGATCGCGGCGGCGAGGGCCTGGCAGACGGTCGCGTCCGACTCTGCTGCGGGCCCGGGTCCTGTCGCTCCCGGCGCCCGCGGGCCCAGGCGCTCGAGCAACAGATGGAATCGACGGAGATCTCGCTGTTGCTCCGCCGAGAGGGGCGCCGCGACCGGCGGCGCCGGGACGGTCTCTCCGGCAGCCGCCGCCTGACGGATCCGAGCCCCCTCGGAAGCCGTCAGGGTTTTCGTGCTCTCGGGCAGCTTCGCGAGCTTCTCGGCGAACGCCTCGCGCTCCTCAGCCGGACAAGACGCGAGAAGGACGCTCTGGAGATCCCCCAGGAACCGTTCGAAGAGATCCCCCGGCACCAGGCCGAACTGGCCCATCAAGAAGACCTTCTGGAGCGCATAGAGCAGATAGTCCGACGCCGCGATCTCGGCGCTCCTGCGGCGCTTCGATTCCACCCAGGCCCGGATACCGGAGGCCGTCACGTCCGCGGAGGCCTTCACCAGCACTTTGAAGGCGTCGGCTGCGACCAGGGGAGGAACGACGTCGGAGAGATAGAGGTGCAGTTCGTCTATGGCCTCGCGGAGTTGCGGGCTCGAGGGGTCGGAAGCCATGTCGCTAGGCTAATCTCGATCCGAAAATATTCAACGTCTCGCGTCTTACTTCCGGAGGTTTGCGGGATCTACCTCGGCGTGCTCCCGCGAGACCGGAGCTACGAGAGGCGAGCTGGGGTCAGAAGCTCTTGAGAAAGTCGGCGTTCGTGCGGAACTTGGACAACCTGCCGAGCACCAGCTCCATGGCCTGGATCTTGTCCACCACCGCCAGCGCCCGGCGCAGCTTGACGATCTTGGGCAGCTCGTCGGGCGAGTAGAGCTTCTCTTCCTTGCGGGTCCCCGACTGGGGAATGTTGATGCAGGGGAAGATGCGGCGGTTGAAGAGGTCCCTGTCGAGCACGATCTCCGTGTTGCCGGTCCCCTTGAACTCCTGGAAGATGATCTCGTCCATTCGAGATCCCG
>JAWOLE010000301.1:0-5932 GCA_033853815.1 Thermoanaerobaculia bacterium | reverse complement strand
TACTTGACGTTGGGGTTCATCAGCGCCTGGACGTTCATGAGACCACCTCCTGAGAGAGGATCCTTCCGTCGGCCCGCGCCCGCCAGATCCAGCTTCATCAAAAACGGGATTCCCGCTCGAAAAACGGTTTCCCGCCGCGCGTTGATGAAAACGGACCATGCGCGGGACACGGCGGACGGAAGAGCATTGAGGCGGCGCGGAGGGGAACATGGCAAAACCGGCGCGGGACCCCGCTTCTGCGACTTCTTACTGGCACCGCCTGGCGGACGGCCGGATCCAGTGCGACGTCTGTCCCCACTTCTGCACCCTCCGGGAAGGTCAGCGCGGGCTCTGCTTCGTCCGCGCCCGGCAGGACGACGCGATCGTGCTGACGACCTACGGCCGCTCCAGCGGCTTCTGCGTCGATCCGATCGAGAAGAAGCCCCTGAACCACTTCCTGCCCGGCACGGCCGTCCTCTCCTTCGGCACGGAGGGCTGCAACCTCTCCTGCCGGTACTGCCAGAACTGGGACATCAGCAAATCGCGGGAGATCGCCAGGCTCGCCGACGAGGCCTCCCCGGAGCTGATCGCGAGGGCCGCGAAGGAGCTCGGCTGCGCGAGCGTCGCCTTCACCTACAACGACCCGACGATCTTCCTCGAATATGCGATCGACGTCGCCGAGGCCTGCCATGAGATCGGGGTCGCCGCCGTCGCGGTCACCGCCGGCTACATCTGCGAGAAGCCGCGGGAGGACTTCTACCGCGAGATCGACGCCGCCAACGTGGACCTGAAGGCCTTCACGGAGAAGTTCTACCGGGAAGTGACCGGCGCCCATCTCCAGCCGGTGCTGGACACGCTCGTCTACCTGAAGAAGAAGACCAACGTCTGGCTCGAGATCACCAATCTCGTGATTCCGGGTTACAACGACTCCGAGAAGGAGCTCCAGGAGATGACGCAGTGGGTGGTCGAAAACCTGGGTCCGGACGTTCCGATGCACTTCTCGGCCTTCCATCCCGACTGGAAGATGCTGGACGTTCCACCCACTCCCCCATCGAGCCTCGCGCGCGCGTGCTCGATCGCGATCGCCAACGGCGTGCGCTACGCCTACACGGGAAACATCCGCAACGAGGAGGGTGAGAGCACCTCCTGCCACCGCTGCGGCGCGAGGCTCATCGGCCGCGACGGCTACGTCCTGACCGGGTGGAACCTCGATCAGGGCCGGTGCGCGTCCTGCGGCGAGCCCTGCGCGGGAGTCTTCGAGAAGCAGCCGGGCCAGTGGGGAGCGCACCGGCTGCCCGTCCGGTTGAAGGACTTCGCCGCGTGAGGATCGCCCGCGGACTCGCGAGGCTCCCGGCGGCGGTCCGCCGGTTTCTCCCGCTCGCGGCCGTCCCGGCCCTGGCCGTGGGCCTCCACCTGCAGGGCGCCCGGGCCCGCGCCGCGGAAAGGCCGCCGAGTCCGGCAGGTGACCTCGCGCGGATGCTCGCCGGAACTTTTCGGGGCTCGAGCCCGGGCAACGACCTGACGGTCGTCTCGACGCCTCTCGGCGGATCGCCGGTTCTCCAGCTCGAGAAGCTCGAGGTTCGAGTCACGGGCTCGTACCAGGGAGACGCGGTTCTCCTGCGCGGGCTGTGGCGGATCTCCTACCAGGGCGACGCCGTCTGGCTCGTCTTCATCCCCGGGGTCGACCCGCTCGAGGCGGCGCGCCGCTTCGCGGACCCGACCTTCTCGCCGACCGAGCTGGAGGCCGGGTGCTGGGTGGTGCTGACGAGCAGAGGCCGGGCTTTCGAGGGGAGGGTCAAGACCTTCCCCAATTGCCGCGACGCGCTTCGAGCAGGCGCCGTGCAGCGGGTCGACAAGGAGTGGAGCGTTCACGTCGCGGCCGACGAAATGCGATTCGAGAACGCGGAAACGGGCGAGGTCCTCTCCTTCACACGCGCCGCCGCCAGACACAAGTAGCCCGGAAGACAGCTCCGCGCGCTAGCATCGGCCCCGCGAGACCCGGGGAAGGAGGACCGCGATGTCGACGGAAATCCGCCAGCGCGCTTTTGGCGCGACCGGGATCGTGGTCCCGCCGCTCGGCTACGGCGCCGCCGCCGTCGGAGACCCGGCGCTCACGGAAGCCGAGGCCGGGGCTCTGTTGAACGGCGCCGTAGACGCGGGAGCGACCCTTCTCGACACGGCCCGCAGCTACGGCCTCTCCGAGGAGCGCATCGGCCGCCACCTCTCCCATCGGAGGAGCGACTTCATCCTCTCGACCAAGGTGGGCTATGGCGTGCCGGGCCTGCCCGACTGGACCGGCCCGGCCGTGACGGCCGGCGTCGACCTCGCCTTGAGGAGGCTTCGGACCGACAGGATCGACGTCGCGCATCTGCACTCCTGCCCGCGAGAGATCCTGGAGAGAGGCGACGTGGTGGAGGCGCTGGTCCGGGCGCGCGAGAACGGAAAGATTCGCGTCGCGGCCTACTCGGGCGACGGCGGCGCTCTCGAATGGGCGATCGATTCCGGGCGTTTCGGCGGGATCCAGACTTCGGTCAACCTGTGCGACCTTGCGTCCCTGGAGAACGGTTCGGTGTCCCGAGCCGCGTCCCGGGGCATCGGAGTACTCGCCAAGCGCCCGCTCGCCAACGCTCCCTGGGCGCGCCGCTCGCCGCCCGCCAGCGACGAGGCCGCGGCGGCTTACTTCCATCGCTGGCCCGAGCTCGCCTACGACCTCGCCGCGCACGACCCGGCCGAGCTCGCCCTGCGCTTTGCGGCGCATCTGCCGGGAGTGAGCGCCGCGATCGTCGGAACGCGCTCGCTCGCCCGGCTCTCCGCCCACCTGGCCGCGGTGGCGCGCGGGCCGCTGCCGGAGGACCTGCAGGAGCGCCTTCTCGCGCGCTGGCGGGAGCGCGGCGCGCAATGGCCGGGCATGATCTGAGGCGAGGTCAGAGTTCCGCGACCCGGCGCCGGACAATCTCCGCGGCCTTCGATGGGAAGCCAGGCATCCGCCCCTCGAGCTCGCGCCGGGCGAGACCGAGGAGGCCGAGAGCCGCGGCGGGAGTCTCGAGGCGAAGAAGGACGTCCAGCTCGCGCCCGAGGTCCGGGTAGGCGAGCTCGAAACGGCGGAAGGGATCGAGGTCGTCGAGCACAGCCCGGCGCTCCGAGGGGATGTGCCGCGCGAGCAGAACGAGGAGGGGCCGGGCCGCCTGGCTCGCGACGAGCGTCCGCGCGCTGGCGCGTTCGCCGCGGGCGTAGCGGCCGGCGGCCACGAGGAGGCTCGTCAGGAACTGGCCGACGAGCCACTCTGCGTCGGCGCGCGCCTCGGAGGCTCCCGCGGTCATCGCGGCCAGCTCCGCCAGACGCTTCGCGACGCCGGCGCGGTCGAGCAGGACCCGGTAGCGGTTGACGCGCGCCACGGCGAGCTCGCCGGGATCGAAGATGGCGAACTCGGCCAGGTGGCCGTCGTCGTAGAGCGCCTTGACGCCGTGGACGGTCTCCCGATAGGAGAAGACGACGCGCTCGGAGCCGGGGAGCCAGGACAGATCCGAGCGGAAGGTTTCCTGCGCTCCCGGGCTGGTGATGACGAAAAAGTCGTGGTCCGACCAGCGGTCGGGCTCGTAGTCGCGGCGGGCCATCGACCCCAGAGCGACGAGCCCGAGGACGCGCGGGTCCGACTCGAGTCGGACGCGGAGAGCTTCGGTGAACCCCGCGTAGGCCTCCGGTCTCATCCCCGCAACCTCCTCCACCAGCGTCGCAAACCGCCGAGCGTGCTCCGAGGAGGCCGGAGGGACAGCTCGAAGTGTCGCATGGCGCGAGTGATCGGGAAGCTCGGCCCGTAGCGTTGCCGCAGGTGATGAAGATGGTCCATCGTGAAGAGATAGAGGTCGGTCTCGGTGCGGCCCGGAAACTGATCGATGATCTCGCTTCGATGGATTCTCTCGATCATCGGCCGGTATACCGTGTCGCGCCAGGACCGCACCGCCTCTTGCCACGAGACGGGACGCCCGAGCTCGAGGCCCCGGTAGTAGCGGTGCACGCTGATGTGATCGAGAAGCCGCTCGTAGCCGTCCGGCTCCGTGACGCGGAACTCGTCCGGGAAGGATGGGGCGAGGCCCGTGGCCTCGAGGAAGCGCGCCTGCCCCTCTTTGAGGAGCAGGTCCTCGATCGAGGCGTCCGCGGACAGCGGCACGTCGGTCAGGAACTCCTGGACGTGCGCCTCGATGGTGGGCGCGCCCTGGGCGCGCGCGACGGAGACGCGGTGATGCCCGTCCACGACGAAATCAACGTCCCCCACGCGATAGAGCTCGACGGCGGACAGCCCGGGCGCTCCCCGGGCAAGCTCCTCGAGGTCTTCCCACCGCTCCCGCAGAGCTTCCTCCCGCGGCAGAAAGGCGCGGTTGAAGTCTCGCTCCCGCTCGACGGTGCCGACGATGCGTTCGACGGGGACCTCCAGGACTCCCCGGTCGACCACGCGGCGCAGACGGAGCCGCTCGCGCACCTGGTCGAACGGAAGGAGATCGGCCGGCCGCTTCAGGAGGTGCGACAGGAGGTCCTGCATGAGCGCGCTGCGCCGGGCACTGTCGAAGCCGTTCACGGCAAAGGCTCTCGAACGGCGGCCCCTCGCGGACGATACAATGGCGTGCGGATCCGAAGCCCGTGCACTCGAAGCAACGGAGTCGCTCCCGCGCGCGCCTGCTCCTCGCCGCACCGCTCGGCCTGGCTCTCCTGACGTGCTCCTCGCAGCGCCCGGCTCCGGCCGCGGTGCCGGGGCCCGGCCGCCCGCCGACCCGCACGGTCGCGCCGAGGGGTCCCGTCCAGTGGCAGAACGAATGGGCGCGCGGCGCCGTCTTCTACGAGGTCTTCGTGCGGAGCTTCAGGGACTCCGACGGCGACGGCAAAGGGGACCTGAACGGCCTGATCGAGAAGCTCGATTACCTGAACGACGGCGATCCGGCGACGGCGAGCGATCTCGGCGTCGACGCGCTCTGGCTGATGCCGGTCTTCGCCTCGCCGAGCTATCACGGTTACGACACGGTGGACTACGAGACGATCAATCCCGACTACGGGTCGAACGCCGACTTCGCGCGCCTGGTCACCGAGGCCCATCGGAGGGGGATCCGGATCATCCTGGACTTCGTGGTCAACCACACGGGCTCCGGCCATCCCTGGTTCATCGACTCCGCCTCCTCCCCCTCCTCCGCGCACCGGGACTGGTACGTCTGGAGCCGGACCGACCCCGGTTGGACGCAGCCGTGGGGCGGGACCAACCCGACCTGGCATCCCCTGAACGGCTTCTACTTCTACGGAGTCTTCTGGAGCGGCATGCCGGACCTGAACTTCCGCACGCCGGCCGTCCGCGCGGAGATCGAACGGCTGGCCAGGCTGTGGCTGGACCGCGGCGTGGACGGATTCCGGCTGGACGCCGCGCGGCACATCGTCGAAGACGGCGGCGGGCAATTGCAGGTGGACACGCCGGAGACGCACGCCTTCTGGAGAGAGTTCGCCGCGGTCGTCCGGGCCGCGAAGCCCGACGCCGTCCTCGTGGGCGAGAACTGGACCGACACGCCGACGATCGCGACCTATTTCGGTTCGACGGGGCAGATCGCGGGAGGCGACGAGCTGCCGATGAACTTCGACTTTCCTCTGGCCGACCGGATCCTCGCCGGCGTGGACTCGGGCGACGCCTCGTCGATCGCGTCCAAGCTCGCGGAGATCCAGGCCGCCTACCCGCCGGGCGTCGTAGACGCCCCTTTCCTGACCAACCACGACCAGGTGCGCGCGGCGACCCGGCTCGGCCTGGACGCCGGAAAGATGCGCAACGCCGCGGCCATCCTGCTGACGCTGCCGGGCGCGCCGTTTCTCTACTACGGCGAAGAAGTCGGAATGCAGAACGGGCCGACCGACAACGATGAGGCCAAGCGGACCCCGATGCCCTGGAACGCGACCCCGGGAGGAGGGTTCACGAGCGGCACGC
>JAWOLE010000300.1:0-4841 GCA_033853815.1 Thermoanaerobaculia bacterium | reverse complement strand
TGGTCCAGCAGCTCCTGGCCGATCCGGCGGGAGACGAAGATCTGCTTCAGGTAGTTGAGCGAGGTCAGGGCGAAGGGGACTCCGGCGGCCGAGAACGGCGCTCCGACGGCCGCGAGCGCGAGGTGGCGGGCCTTCTCGCCGCGGGTGAATTCGGGATTCTTCAAGTCCAGGACGCTTCCGTAGTAGCGAAAGACCATCCGGTAGACGTCCGAGAGGAGGACGCGGAAGCCCATCTCGCTTCCCCAGACGAAGCATTCCCCGGCCCGGATCCTGTCGAGGAAGTCTCGGTAGGTGTCCGCCTCGGCGACCGTGTACACGCGGGCCAGCGGCGAGAGCGTGTGCGCGTCGGACCCGGCTACGAGCGCGACGGCCCCGCGTTTCTCGCGCACGACGGCCATCAGGTCTTCGATCAACCGGTTGTGCTGAGAGGCCATGGCCCCGTTCTTGACCTCGAAGACGTCGAACATGCGCAGCATCTCTTCGAGGTATTGCCGCGGGGAGTTGCGCATCCGGTAGTTCTGGAACATGTGGTTGGCTGAGGCGAGGATGCCTTCCTGCCGGATGTAGGCGTGCAGCTCGTAGATGTTCTCCCTCAGCCGCGTGATCTCGCCGTGCTGGCGCTCGGTGATGTCGAAGACGTTGACGTGGATGCGCTGGCGGGTGTCCGGGAACCAGGTCTCGACCTCTTCGGAGATGAAGAAGTCCGTCAGGTCCGGGTTCTGGTTGAGGAGGTAGAGGCAGCCGTCGATCGAGTCGTGGTCGGTCAGGGTGACGAAGTCCATCCCCCGCTCTTTCGCCGTGCGGTAGACCTCCTCAGGGCGGTTGTAGGAGTCGCGCGTGTTGGCGAGCCGAAAATACTTGAAGGTGGAATAGACCGAATGGCAGTGGAGATCCGCCTTCTTGAACCGCCTGTCCGAAAACCAGGACGGAATCTCCTCTTCGTCCCACTTCCTGCTCACCATCGAAACAGCAAGGGTCGCAAATCGCATGCCGGGCTGTCAAACCGTCGCTTCGCGCTGCGCGGGCAACGTGGCTGCGCCACCGGCGGGTGGCTCGGCCGGATGCGGCCTCGACCGCCCGCCTCGTTGCCCGCTCCGCGCTACGCTCCCGCGGCGCTCGCCTCCTCCCTCCTCCGTCGGGAGACTACGCGCGCCGCGAGCGAAGTGGGACACGGCCGTTCGCCAACCGCCTCGCGGCCAACGCTTCGCGAGAACCGTTTCTGGGGCACTTTCGTAGTGGCCGCTTTATCCGTGTTAGCGTTTCCTCTGTGTGGAGAGTGCTCTTCCGGGTGGGCTACGCCCTGCTGCTCGTCGCCATCTTTCTGGCGGGCGGGTGGCTGGCGTTCCAGCGGTCCATCGTAGGCCGGTCGGTGACCGTGCCCGACCTGACGGGCAAGACCGTGCTCGACGCGATTCGCATCGCGCATGACGCCGGCCTCCGGGTCGAAGACCAGCCGGGCCGGGCACGCAATGACGACCGCATCGCCAAGGACCAGATCCTCTCGCAGGAACCGGAAGCCGGCTCGCTTGCCAAGCCTTCCCAGGTCGTTCGGGTCGTGCTCTCGCTGGGCCCCAAGCAGTTGAAGGTCCCCGATCTGGCCGGGCTGCCGCCCCGCGCCGCGGCCCTGAAGCTTGCGCAGGAATCCCTTCAGCTCGGCGCCGTCTCCTGGTATCGGGACGCGGGCTCGCGGCCCGGCGTCACGGCACAGGACCCGGAGCCGGATACGCCGGCCGGCCGCAACGGGACGGTGAACGTTCTGACCAACCGCGGCGCTCCCGAAACGCGCTACGTGATGCCCGACCTGGTCGGCCGCGACGCCGAGCAGATGCGCCAGGTTCTCGCGAGCCACGGGTTCCGCGTCGGCAGCGCCCGCTATGAAGCCTACGAAGGCATCGCGGCGAACACGATCCTGAAGCAATTCCCTCCCGCCGGCTCTCCCATCTCCAGCCGCGACGTCGTCTCGCTGACGGTCTCGCGTTCCGGCGAGGCGACCCGGTGAACGTGCGCGTCGCGCCTTCGCTTCTCTCCGCGGACTTCGCCCGCATGGCGGACGCCCTGGCCCAGGCGGAGGAGGGGGGAGCGGACCTGGTGCACGTGGACGTCATGGACGGCCATTTCGTGCCGAACCTGACGATCGGACCGCCCGTCGTCAAGGCGTTGAAGCGCGCGGGCCGCCTCCCCCTCGACGTGCACCTGATGATCGAGAGGCCAGAGGAGACGGTCGCGGCCTATCTCGAGTCGGGCGCCGATTGGGTCTCCGTTCACGTCGAGGCGACCCACCACCTCCAGCGCTGCCTGGAGGCGATCCGGCGCGGCGGAGCCAAGGCCGGGGCCGCCATCAATCCGGGCACGCCCGTCTCGGCACTCGCGGCGGTCTGGCATGACCTCGATTTCGCCCTCGTGATGTCCGTCAACCCGGGGTGGGGCGGTCAGCCCTTCCTGCGCTCCTCTTTCGACAAGATTCGTCAGGCGCGCGCGGAGGCCCTCGGCGCGGGAGGCCGGGCGGTCATCGAGGTGGACGGCGGTGTTGACCCGGGCAACGCGGCGGAGCTCGTCGAAGCCGGAGCGGAAGTCCTCGTCGCCGGCACCTCAATCTACGGCCAGAAGGACGTCAAGGGCGCGATCGCCATCCTCCGGGCGGCGGCCCGCGGAGGAGTCCGCGTCTGATGAGTTCCCGCAACGAGATGCGCCTGACCGCGGTGGCTTCGATTCTGCTGCTGAGCCTCTCGATCGGCTGCGGCTCCTCCGGCGCGAAGAAGCCCGACAAGATCACCCAGGAGCTGCTCAATTCACCCAAGGACGTCCTGTTCGAAAAGGGCAAGACTTTGCTCGCGAAGAAGAAGTTCGACAATGGCCGGAAATACCTGAACTTCGTCTTCGAGACCTACCCCAACGACCCGGAGGGCCGCGAGTCGCTGCTGCTCGTGGCCGACTCCTACTTCCACCAGGCCGGATCGACCGGGTACACCGAGGCGCGCTTCCGGTACCGCGATTACCTCAACCGGTATCCCGGAGCCCCCCGGCGCGACTACGCCCGCTACCAGTTCGCGGTCTGCTACGACAAGGAGCATGAGAAGCCGGACCGCGACCAGACCTCGACGCGCGAGGCCATTCAGCAGTACCAGGCGCTGATCCAGGAGTTCCCCGACTCCGCCTACCTCACGGTCGCGCGGGAGCGGATACGCCGCCTGACCGATTCCCTGGCCGACCACGAGTTCGGGGTCGGATACTTCTACATCCGCAAAGGGGCTCCGGCCGCGGCCCTTGGTCGCTTCATCGGCATCGAGCAGCGGTTTCCAGATTACGGAAGCCGGGACAAGCTCTTCTACTACGAGGCCGAAGCCTTGAGGAAGCTCGGTCGCCACGAGGAGGCCTCGCGCTACTATTCGCGCCTGATTGAGGAGTTTCCCAACAGCCAGTACGCCAAATTGGCCAGAGGAAGGGCAGGAAAGTTGAAGCCGCAGGCCTCCGCTTCCGTTGACACCCGGGCCAAGAGCGAGTAACTTAAGGCAGAAGCTAAAGCCAGCCGAATTTCGTAAGGAGCCGCCATGCGTCTCCCTTCCCGGATGATCCTCGCCGCTTTCCTCCTCTCCGTTCCCGGTGCGGCGCTTGCCCAGGCGCCCGCGCCCACCCCGAAGGCTCCGCCGCCCGCCGTCGGGGGCAAGAAGGCCGTGGTCAGCCCGGCGCCCCCGACCGTGACGCGCGCCGAGGAGCCTTCTCCTCCTCCGACGACGGAAAACGCGCCCCAGCCGCTCGGTTTCGAGAGCGACATCTACTGCTTCGGATACGTCGGCGGCCTGTCGGAGTCCTTCCCGGTTCAGGTCAGCGGCGCGGAGAACGTCGCGGAACAAACCGACTTCATTTCCAATGACTTGCTCTACGTCAACGGTGGCGTCGACAAGGGCCTGAAGGTCGGGGATGAGTTCTGGATCGTCACGCCCGACCGCGAGATCGTCCACCCGGTCACGGGAAAGACCCTGGGCCGGCTCTACCAGTACCGCGGTCGCGCGGTCGTCCAGAGCGTGGAAGCTCGGACGGCCATCGTGCGCGTGTCGAGTTCCTGCACGGACATCCCGATGGGCTCCTACCTGAAGCCGTTCGAGCCGATCCCGATCCCGCTTGCCCGCAAGTCCCCGCCCGCGGTGGCCGGGGACCCGCCTTCCGGTAAAGCGCGCGGGCGGATCGTCTTCACGCGCGACGGAGTCGTGGCCCTCGGAATGGGAGCCATGGTCATCGTGGATCTCGGCGCAGCCGACGGGCTGTCTCCCGGAGACTTTCTCACGGTCTTCCGCATCGCCGGGCGCGAAGAGTTCGGCGTCCGGCCCGTCGGCTCCTACTGGGTGAGTCTTCCGCCTCCCGCCGGCGCCTCGATTCCGCGCACGTATCTCGGCGAAGCCGCAGTGCTGGCGGCGGGGGACCACTGGGCCATCGCGCGGTTGACCGACTCGTTTCGCCTGATCCAGGTCGGCGACGAAGTAGAACTGAAGTAGGCTTTCGGCCGCAGGCGTTCGCTTCGCGAACGGCGGCCGAGAACTTCAAAGACCGGGGCCGAGCCCCGGCCCTTCCCCAGAACTCGTAACGCAGCCCGCCGCTGTCTGAGCAACCGGCTGCGCTCTCGCATCGAGAAGATTTCCGGCGTCTGGCACGAAAAAAATTTTCTTTAATTCCGGCGGGGCGCGTCGCGCGAGTCACGACGCGATTTTTTCTTGCGATTGCTACCCGCCGGAGTTTGCGTTTGCTAAGATGCGATGCAAGTCATCCCGTTTCGGATGGGGGAACAAGTGAATCTCGACGGCCAGCTTCAGCAGATCATCGATGAACTTCTTTCCCATGGGATCTCG
>JAWOLE010000299.1:0-8600 GCA_033853815.1 Thermoanaerobaculia bacterium | reverse complement strand
GCCGTTGTAGTTCAAGGTCGAGACCAGAGGGAGGCCTGCTCCGGCCGGAAACACCCTCAGGTCCCCGGCTGCGCCGACGTTCAATGCAGCGAAGCTGAATGACACGGCCGCGCCGCTTGCGGGGATGCCGCACACGCCGGTGATGGTGAAGGAGCGGGTGGTGTCGGCGACGAGGGCTGGCGGGCCGTACTGCCCGGTAAAGCCGTTGCCGCGCGTGTCGGCCACCCGGCAGGGAGTAATCGCTACGAAGGGCAGGGGAGTCACGGTCTCCACCGCCTCGGTGCCCGCTTCGCCCGGCACCCGACGGGCCGGCGGCGCCCACATGAGCGGAGCCGGCCAGTTGGTGAGCGCCGGCTCCTCGGGGATCTCCCGGGCTGATGCGCCTGTGGTCAATGGAAGTACAGCGACGGAGAGCGTAAGAACGTAGATCACGCGACGCATAGGGATACCTCCTTCGGCGCCCAGTTGCTCGCCGCGAACGACAAGGACTTGAGCGATCGCACGGCCGGCTCCGATCTTGCGGTCTTGCGGTCAGGAGTACCGGATGCGAACACCCAGCGCCTGATCTGAATGCATCGGCCTACGCTCAAGGCGCTCTGCTCAAGGAACTAAGGCCGCCGAATTCCCGTTAGAAGGCTCGTTCGAGCGGCCGCCCTGGTCCTCAAGGAAGCCAGCCGTGTCCGGGACACGGCGAGTAGGTGAGACTGAAGCGAAAGTGTGAGTGGCAGCCCCAACGGGACTCGAACCCGTGCCGCGGCCTCCGAGGGGGTTTGGGGGGCGCCACGCGCCCCCCGCGCAAGGAAGCCAGCCGTGTCCGGACACGGCGAGTAGGTGGAACTGAAGTGAGGGTGTGAGTGGCGGCCCCAACGGGACTCGAACCCGTGCCGCGGCCTTGAAAGAGCCGTGTCCTAACCTCTAGACGATGGGGCCAAGGACAAAGGAAAACGATAGCACGCCGAGCGGCGCGGGGTTCCTCGGCGAACTGAAGACTGAAGCCTTTCCAAAAAAACAAAACGCGCCGGAGCTCTTGCCCCGGCGCGTCGATCTCGCGAGATCGATGATGACTTACTTGGAGGGAGCCTTCGTCGGCTCGGGCTTGGCGGCCTCGCCCTTCGTCTCGGTCTTCTTGGTGGTCTTCTTCTTGGTGGTCTTCTTGTGCATCTTCTTCTTCGGGGCCGTCTTCGTCGTCTCGGTGGACTTGGTCTCCGTCGAGGTCGTCGACGTGGACTTCGTCTCCTGAGCGAAGACGCCGGTGGGAATCGCCAGCGCCAACGCCAGAACCATTAACCGCAGCAGGGACTTCTTCATCTCTTTCTCTCCTTTTCGGCGCGGGGCACTACGCACCGCGTCACTCACGATCGAACTCTAAGAGTCCGCGAGTGAACTGAACATGAACGGTAAAGCCCTTCATGCTGCCCTCTTATCTCCTTGATGCCGTTGGGGTTGGTATCAGGCGAGAACTTGCGTAGCCGGCAGGTTCTGCAGGTTAGTTCACGCCCGCTGCTCAGCGGCGTGGATGCCACCGCGGACTCGATCGCTACCGCAGAATCCACTCCGGACGGAGGACTGGGTAGGCAAGCAGGCCGATGAGCGCCCCGGCGGCGACGATCAGCGGCTCGGGGATCTTCCAGAGAAAGAGGATGAGAAGAGCGACGGCACCGAGAGCGACCGTGAGGGCGTCGCCGATGGCGGTCTTCGCTACGAGATAGGTCGTGCCGACCAGGACCCCGACGACGGCGACGGTGATGCCGCGGATGAACCCGCGAAGACGGGCGTTGCCCGAGTAACGGAGCAGCAGCGGCGTTGCGAGCACCGTGAAAAGGACGGCAGGCGCGAAGATGCCGATCGAGGCGGCCACGGCCCCCGGGATCCCGTTCAAGAGGTATCCGACAAAGGTCGCGGAGATGACGACCGGCCCGGGAGAGATCATGCCGATGGCGACCGAGTCCAGGAATTGGCGGTTTCCAAGCCAGTGGTACCGATCGACGACATAGGTTTTCAGGAACGGCACGATGACGAGACCGCTGCCGAAGACGAGGAGTCCCGTCTTGAAGAAGAAAAGAAATAGCTTGCCGGTCATGGCCGACACTGACGAGGTTGCCGTCGCGATCCCGGGCGCCGGCGCCAGGATCATCGCGCTGGCGGCGGGGCGAGCCGAAGCACGGCCCGGCCTCGCCCCTCGCGCGAAGAGGAAGATCCCGAGTAATCCCGCCACGAGAAAGATTGCCGTCAGCTCTTTCTGCACGACGACCGTGATGGCGCAGGCGACGACGGAGATCGTCCACGCCGGCAGGTCTCGCCCCAGCGTCTTCCTGCCCAGGTTCCAGCAGGCTTTGAGAATCAGCGCGACGACGATCGGCGCCACGCCGTAGAAGAGCGCACGCAGTTGCCAGTTGGCGGAAAACCGGGTGTAGAGCCAGGCGATTGCGATCACGAGCAGGAAGGGAGGGAGCGCGAAGGCCACGGCGACGATCAGCCCGCCCAGGATTCCAAAACGGATGTAGCCGCAGTAGACGCCGAGCTGGTAGGCGAGCGGCCCCGGGCAGGCGGCCGCGATCGCGAGGCCCCGGTCGTACTCCACCTCGGTCAGCCAGCCCCGGCTTTCGGCGAGATCACGCCTCATGTAGTTGGCGAGCGCGACCGGGCCTCCGAAGCCGAGAGATCCCAGACGGAGAAAGTAGAAGGCCATCTGCCAGAGAGAAGGGCCCTCATTCATTCTCCCGTCACTGGCAGACTCCGGAGCGGAGCGTGGCTGGTTCAAAGCCTGCCGGCCCTCGTCCAACTCCCCTGCAGACGTCTCATTTCAAGGGAGAGCGCTTCAGATGGGCGTAGAGGGAGTCGTAGAGGAAGGAGGCGCGGTCGAGGATGTCCGCGTCGTCCTCGCCCACTTCGCCGAAGCCCTGGCTGATGGCCCAGAGGCCGGCCGATTCCCTGGTGATGTCCATTTCGGCGAGGAAGTCGGCGCCGTGGACGATCTTTCCCAGCCGCACGAGCGCCTCGTCTCGAGGCAGCTTCTCCGCGGCCAGCGCCTCGAAGGAACAGCGGCCCTGCCCGTCGCGGTGCGGGTAGATCGCGCCCGGCGCGTCAAAGCCGACCGCCCCCTCGCGCTCCTGGACTCCGGCGACCTCCTCGGGCTCGACGAACAGGATCCGCGCCTGCGGGTCGAGGAAGCGCCGGATGAGCCAGCCGGTCGCCGTCCGGTTGACGTGAATGCATTTCCGGGTGACCCACTTCATGCCCGCCTCCCGAGGACGAGGGCGGCTCGGACGCCGATCGCTCGCCTGCAAGGCGGAGCTATATCAACTGCTAGAAGAGTCTGTCAATTGATATAGGTTACTGCAAGGGCCGCAGGTACCGGCGGCGCAGCTCCTCGAGCGTCATGGGTCCGCGTCGGATGCTCGACGCCACCGGATGCCCGGAGGTGTCCGGCTCCGAGGCGATGAACACGGTGTCCCCGGCGCGGAGGTCCGTGAACCGGATGGCCTCCCCCTTTTCGCCGTGGAAGCCGGTCTTCGCAGTGACGAGGATGGTCAGCGTCGTTTCGGTGGGCCTCTTGACGACCATCGTGCCCTTGTCGGCGTTGATCGAGGAAACGATGAAGAACTCGTCGGCTGGAGGGGCCGGGGAATGGGTCTCCGCAGCGACTGCCGGGCGGGCGGTCGGGAACGAGAGAACGCCGGCGAGAGCGAGGATCGCGAAGCCTGCGGGCAAGGCGAAGGCGAACTTCACGGACGACTCACCGTTTCGCCGGCGCTCGCCCGGGGATCGGGGCCCGGCCGGCTGCGGAGCCGCCCGCCGGCACGATTCCGGTCACGAGCATCTCCCCTTCCTTCACGCCGCCTTCGAGGACCTGCGAGTAGGAGAAATCGGAAATTCCGACCCGGATCGGTACGGGTTCGATCCGGTTGGAGGCGAGCCGCCAGACGACCTGGCGTCCGCCGGCATGGGAGGTCGTGTTGACGGCGGGGATGCCGTATTTCTTGTAGAGCCGCTCCAGGTCTCCGGGAGGAAGCGGCGGGGTGACCGTCATCGCCGCGTTGGGGATCTGCAGGGCGTCTTCGGCGTGCCCGGTGGGAATCGAGACGTACGCCGTCTCGCCCGGCAGGAGCTTCTCCTCGGGGTTCTCGAAGTCGATGATGGTGTCGTACGTCACGACGTTCTGAACGGAGTAGGCGTTCAGCCGGATCGCGCTGACCCGGCCGCGGAAGGTCTCGTTGGGGAAGGCGTCCACCTGAAAAGTGGCCTCCGCACCGGCTCGGATGAAGCCCGTGTCCGATTCGTCGGTCTTGGCGTACACCTGCATGCGCTTCAGATCCTGCGCAATCGTGAAGACGTTGGGCGCCTGCAGGGACGCCGCGACGGACTGTCCCACGGCGATGTTGCGGGCCACGACGATGCCGTCGGTCGGCGAGAGGATCGTCGCGTAACGAAGGTTGGTTTCGGCCTGATCGAGGGCTCCCTTCGTTGCCTCGACCTGCGCGACGATCTGCCGGTACTGCGCCCGCGTCTGGTTGACCTGGGCCTCGGCCGCGCGGACGGCCGCCTCCGATTGGGCCAGGCTCGACTGTGTGAGGTCCTTCTGGTCCACGGGGACCAGGCCCTGCTTGCTTAGGTCCTCGATGCGCCGCGCATTGGCACGGGCGTACCCGAGGTCGGCCCGGAGTTTGGCGAGGTTCGCCTCGCCGACGTCGATCGCCGCCCGGGCGACGTCGAGGTTCGCCTCCATGTTCTTCAGGTTGCCGCGCGCCGTTACGACTTGAGCCTCGAAGATCTGGGGATCGAGCTGCGCGAGGACCTGGCCGGCGCGGACGCGCGAGTTGAAGTCGGCGAAGATGTATTGAACGTTGCCCGAGACGGAGGACCCGACCGGGACCGTCGTGAGCGGGTTGATGGTCCCGGTCGCCTCGACGATAGCCGTCAGAGGTCCCCGGCGAACCGGGGCCGTCAGGTACTTCGGTTTCCCCGACCGGCTGCTCAGCACGAGGCCCGCGCTCGCGAGGATGACCAGGGCTACGGCTCCGAGGCCGAGGAACTTGCGCCGCGGGGCCTGGAGGGTCAGGGGCATACGCTCATGCAAACAGAAGCGGGGATTATACGAATTCCGGCTTTCGGCCGAAGGCGTTCGCTTCGCGAACGGCGGCCGAGAACTTCAAAGACCAGGGCCTTGAAAACTCGCACCGCCGGCGCACACACTCTTTCAGTGACCTGCTAGAGTCGGTGCGTCCGATGGACCTCTCCTCGATCCTTCCGGTCGCGCTGTCGGCCCTGGCGCGCAACAAGCTGCGCACGGCTTTGACCATGCTCGGCATCACGATCGGCATCGCGGCCGTGATCTGCACGGTGGCGATCGGCGAAGGGGGCTCGAGCCGCATCCGCGAGCAGCTCAACAATCTCGGCGACAACTTCGTCTGGGTCGAGGCCGGGAGCCGCAACCTCCAGGGCGTACGCACGGGCACGGGCGCCACCAAGACACTCACCGTCCGGGACTCGCAGGCGATCCTCGAGAACGTGCGGCTGATCAAGACCGTCTCCCCGAACGTGGATTCCCGGATCCAGGTGATCTACGGCAACACAAATTGGAATACCGTCTACCGGGGGGTCGCGCCCGAGTACCTGTCGATCCGCCGGTGGGCGATCGAACGCGGGTCCTGCTTCACGGCACAGGACGTCGCCACCGGGGCCAACGTCTGCGTGCTCGGCCGCACGGTCGGCGAGCAGCTCTTCGGAGACGAGGATCCGATCGGCAAGAGCATCCGGCTGCGGGACCAGCCGTTCCGAGTGCTCGGTGTCCTCCGCCCCAAAGGCGAGAGCGCGACGGGGCAGGACCAGGACGACTTCCTGATGATGCCGTGGACGACGGCGCAGCGAAAGATCAAGGGGATCTCCTGGCTCGACGACATCCTGTGCTCGGCGATCTCGCCGGAGGCGATCCGCCCCGCGCGGACGCAGATCATCGCCCTGCTGCGCCAGCGCCATCACCTGCGCCCGGACGCTCCGGAGGACTTCAACATCCGCGCGCCCGAGGAGATGCTGCAGGCGCAGGAGGAGACGAGCAAGACCTTCACGATCCTGCTGCTGTCGATCGCCTCGGTCTCGCTCCTCGTCGGCGGCATCGGGATCATGAACATCATGTACGTGACGGTGACCGAGCGCACGCGCGAGATCGGGGTCCGCATGGCCGTGGGCGCGACGAAGAAGAACGTCCAGGCCCAGTTCCTCCTCGAGGCGCTCGTCCTGAGCTCGCTCTCGGGTACGGTCGGGGCGCTTGTCGGGATCGTGGCGTCCCACGTGTTCTCGCGGGCCCTCTCCTGGCCGACGATCATCCCGCCCCAGTGGATCCTGATCGCCGTCGTCTTCTCGGCGCTGATCGGCGTCTTCTTCGGGTTCTACCCCGCGCGCAAGGCGGCGCTCCTCGATCCGATCGACGCCCTGCGGTACGAGTGAGAAGCTATATCAATCGTGATATAGCCATCCGCCCGGCGCGCCCGCACCCGGCCCGGCGGCGGTAGAATCCCGCCCATGACGCCGAACATCTCGAGCCGGGGACGGGGCATGCCAGCCTCGCCGATCCGCAAGCTGATGCCGCTCGCGGAGGAGGCGAAGAAACGCGGAGTCCGGGTCTATCACCTGAACATCGGGCAGCCGGATCTGGAGACGCCGGCGCCGATCCGCGAACGGCTGAAGCTGCTCGAGCAGGAGAAGGTGTACGCCTACAGCCCTTCGGCGGGGACGCCGGAGTTCCTCGAGTCGCTGCGGAAGTACTACGGCAATCACGGCATCCGGCTCTCGTCCGATGAGCTGATCGCCACGACCGGAGGCAGCGAGGCGGTCCTCTTCGCGATGATGGCGTGCGCCGACGAAGGGGACGAGGCTCTCCTCGTCGAGCCCTTCTACACGAACTACATGGCCTTCGCGGCGATGGCGGGAGTCCGGCTCGTTCCGCTCGCGACGCGCGTCGAGAACGGGTTCCATCTTCCGCCCCGCGAGGCCTGGGAGCGGGCGGTGACGCCGAGGACGCGGTTCGTCATGCTCTGCAACCCCAACAATCCGACCGGGACCGTGTACGGCCGGGAGGAGCTCGACGCGATCGCCCGGTTCTGCCGCGACCGGGGACTCTTCCTCGTCGCCGACGAGGTGTACCGCGAGTTCCTCTACGACGGCTGGAAGACCGTCAGCGCTCTCCTGCTGCCGGGGATGGAAGATCGCGTCATCGTCGTGGACAGCCTCTCCAAGCGCTACAGCGCCTGCGGCATCCGCCTGGGCTGTCTCGCGACGCGTAATCGCGAGGTCTACGGGGCCTGCCTGCGGATGGCGCAGGGGAGGCTTTCGCCACCGGGTCTTGCCCAGTTCGTGGCCGTCGGAGCGGAAGAGCTTGGCCCGGAATACGCCCGGGGAGTCGTCGAGGAGTACCAGCGCCGTAGGGACCTTCTCTACCGGGGGCTGAAGGAGATCCCCGGCGTCTTCCTCGCGAAGCCCGAGGGGGCCTTCTACTTCGTCGCGCGGCTGCCAATCGACGACGGCGACCGGTTCGCGAGCTGGATGCTTTCGGACTTCGCGCTGGACGGCGCGACGGTGATGGTCGCGCCGGCGCGGGGCTTCTACGCCACGCCGGGCCTGGGCTCGGACGAAGTCCGCATCGCCTACGTCTTGAAGGAGAAAGACCTCGAGGCCTCCGTCCGCATTCTCGCGGCGAGCCTCGAGCGCTATGCCGCCGTCCGGGACCTCCGGGCGTCTGCGATGGCGGCCGCCCCGACGAAGAGCCCAGATGCAGTGCCGCCGGGCGGATAGGGAGTCGATAATCCGGCCCCTGGATTGCTGACAGTCTATACTTTCCGCTCCTGCCGGAGAGGAGGTCCCTTGACCATTTTCGGAAAGCCACAGCCCGGTCCCATGTCTTCGGAAGAGATTCCGCCCCCGCCCCCGCCGCGCCCGCCCGCTCCGGTCTCGACTCCGACTCCGGCGCCGGCCGTGTCTTCGGCGAAGAAGACGGTCATCGGTTCGGGCTCCCGATTGATCGGAGACCTGATCTCCGACGAGGACGTGATGCTGGAGGGCCAGATCGAGGGGAAGGTGCAGGGCCAGCGCAGCGTCACCGTCGGAGCAGGAGGAGACGTCGAAGGGGACGTCACGGCCAAGACCATCGTGGTCGGCGGAAAGGTGCGCGGCCAGATCGTCGCCGCCGAGCGCGCCGAGCTGACGGCGAGCGCGGTCGTCCACGGCAGCGTCCAGGCCCCCAAGATCATCATCGCCGAGGGGGCGCATCTCCAGGGCAACGTCGCGATGTCGGCCGGGGAAGCGCCGGCGCCCCGCAAGTTCGAAGAGTCGTGACGGCGACCGAGCTCGCGATCGAGACCCGCGCCAACTTCATCGGCGGGGAGTGGATTCCCTCCGCTTCCGGCCGTACGTTCGAGAACCGGAATCCCGCCGACACCGATGACCTGGTCGGCGTCTTCCCCGCGAGCGGGAAGGAAGACGTCGACAAGGCCGTCGCCGCAGCGAAGAAAGCCTTTCCCCTCTGGCGCGACACGCCGGCTCCGCGCCGGGCGGAGATCCTCTACGCCGCGGGAGAGATCCTGCAGCGCGACAAGGAGAAACTCGCG
>JAWOLE010000298.1:0-6898 GCA_033853815.1 Thermoanaerobaculia bacterium | reverse complement strand
CAACTTTGCACGCACGAACGCTGCGTCGGCTTCTGGGCCATCCGCATCGATCAGGGCTCCTTTGGCGACGTCTCCTTGGGCGGCGTCAAGGCCGTCATCGCCTACGACTCGCCCAAGCACATGATCGCCGGCAACTGGACCGAGGTGATCGTCATCGATCGAGCCGCCTCGGCGGCTCAACGTCGGGCCGTGGAGGCTATGTTGACCGGCTCCGCCGGAGGTCCCTGGGCGGTGCTGGCCCGCTTCGTGGGCCGCCGGCTGGACACCCGGTTCCTGCCTGTCGAGCTCGCCGACGAGGGGAACACGAAGAGAGCGAGGATCCCCGGACTGCTCGAGGCGGCGGTCACTCAGATTCGGGGCCGCGACCGCGGACGCCCCGTCCTGTTCCAGAACATCTTCAATCAGATTCACGACGCGACCCAGGTCCTGGCGACAGGGACGACCGAGTACGGCGACGGAGTCATCAAAATCAGCACCTCCAGGACGCACGGGCTGTTCTCCAATTTCGATTGGGTCGTGGAAGCCTCGTGATGACCCTTCAGACGCCGGTCCTGCCCGCCGTGCTCGCCCGCGGCACGCGCGCGCTGCTGTTCGCTTCGGCCGTGCTCGTGACTCTCGCGGCGTGGCTGTGGCTGACGGGCATCGGAGCGCCGGGCGGCCTCGCCGCGGCCCTCCTGGCTCCGCATCGGCACGGCCTCGATGGCCGCGCCTTCATCTCCAGCGTGATCATGTGGCAGGCCATGATGGCCGCCATGATGACGCCGGCCCTGGTGCCCTGGTTGACGGCGTTCGCCGCCATCGCGGCGGTTCCGGCGGGGTCCGGCTCGCGGCTGCGGCCTGTCGCGGCTCTTGCGAGCGGCTACTTTCTCGTCTGGCTCTGTTACAGCGTCGGCGCGGCCGCGCTTCAGATCGCCTTGCAGCGGGCGGACCTGCTGCGGGATGGGCGGGCCGGCGTGTCGGCCGCCGGCGGCTTGCTGATTCTGGCTGGATTGTTCCAGTTCGCTCCCTTGAAGCGTGCATGCCTGACTCACTGTCGAAACCCGATGACGTATCTCCTCGCGCACTGGCGAGGCGGGCCTCGAGGGGGCCTCCGCCTCGGGATCGCTCACGGCGCGTACTGCGTCGGCTGCTGCTGGCTGCTGATGATGACCGCCCTGGCGATGGGCGTCATGAACATGGCCTGGATGGCCGCGCTGACGCTCGTGATCGTGATCGAACAGGCTCTGCCGCATGGCGACCGCTTGTCCCGCGCCTTCGGAGTCGCGATCGCGGGATGGGGTCTCGTGCTGCTCCTCTGAGCGGCCCGCGGCGAGAAGATCAGGCGAGTTGGCGCGCCCCGGCGACGATGGCGGCGTAAAGAGACCGCGCACCGAGCCCGGCGCGTCAGCGGGTGTCTACGACGCGGGGTGATCGACGCCCTGGGAGCAACACCGGCTCCGCTCTTCCCAACGGGAACTCTCTTATCGAGCCGTCCGTGGTGATGCTCCCGACGGCACCGTTGTCGGGCTCGGTGAACCAGAGATTTCCGTCGGGACCGGCGGTGATCCCGGAGGGAACGGACTGCTGACTCGGCAGCTTGAATTCGGTGAGGACGCCGCCGGTCGTCAGCCGCGCGATGGACCCTCGCCCGGGGACGGTGATCCAGATGTTCCCGTCGGGGCCGGCCGCGAGCCGGGAAGCACCGACAAACGCGAAGTTCGTTCGGTGCAGCGGATTGATTGTGACCTGGGCGATCTCGCTGTATCCGTTGTCGGCGAACCAGAGGTTGCCATCCGGGCCGGCGATGATCGAAGAAGGCATCGAGGTCCCGGCCTTGCTTTCGTCGAGAACCTGGGTGATGGCGCCGTTGAGGTCCACCCGGCAAAGCGCCTGCCGCCTCTCGACGAAGATCCCGATCGAGTCGACGAACCAGAGGTTGCCATCCGGACCGGCGGCGATCGCGCCCGGGAAGCCGCCGTCCGGAACAGGGAACCGTTCGAGCTGGCCCGCCGTCGAGACTCGGAGGATCTCGTTGAGATCCGCGATCCAGACATTTCGGTCGGGTCCGGTGGTCAGCCCGGCCGGCAGAAAGCCCAAGACCGGCGGCCGGTCGTCGAGAACGGCGATCTTCCCGGAGACGCCGCTCGTGCCGACCGTCCAGACATATGCCCTCGCGTCCGGACCGAAACCGGTTACCCAGAGTTTTCCATCGGGTCCCGCCGCGATGGCGTCTCCCAGGGCGAGGGCATCAGGAATCGGGAACTCTTCGAGAAGGCCGGACGTCGTCAGCCGGCCGACCCTGTTCGTCCCCGTCTCCGGAAACCAGAGATTGCCGTCCACCCCGGTAGTGACGTTGCCGGGCCGCACCGTGCCGGCTGGCGTCGCCTGGAGCCGAGCTGCCAGGCCGAGCATGAGAACGGCTGCGATCCGGCGCAGAGCCACGACCACTGGGAAGCCCTCGGTCATTGCCGCTCGAATCTACGGGCGCCGTCCGGAAAACGTCCACGAGCCGAGGAACTGTCAGTCGCCAGGCGAGCCAGACGAGAAACAAGCCGTCATGCAGGATCAGGCCTGCACTCGATCAGACTCTGTCGGATCGACGTATCTACTCAAAGTGTTAGAACCGTGACAAAGGTATGTCGCCAATTACTGCTGGGTAGGCGAGCGCGGCTAAGAGGGAGTGTGAGGCGCCGAGGAGCCAGACGTTGGGCCAGGCTCGGTAGAGCAACGCCCAGGCGGTCCCGGCGCAGAGTGTGAGCGCCACCAAGCGGGGATTCCCCCAGTGCACTGCGCCGAAGGCAAGAGCTGTGAGTACGGTGGGAGCCCACCGAGACGACAAGAGCATGATGAGACGACGATGGAGAACGCCCTGAAAGACACCCTGCTGGACGAGCGCCCACACGGGATAGAGCGCGAGAAGTAGGGTCGACTGCTGCGACCAGATTCGGTGATGAAGAGCAAGGGCCCAGATGGCGAGAACCGCGGCGAATGCGAGTGTGACGATGCCAACACGAGGCGCCGCTGCGCGGAGGTTATCCGTGCGAAAGCCGAGATCGCGCCAGGTATCAGGGCGGCGACGCCAGACGAAAAGACCGAAGGCGAGGAGCGCGAAAGCGGCTCCCAGATAGGACCAGAGCTTTCGCACCCCGAGCGCTTCTGCGACGACGTAGCCCCCGGCGACCGTTAAGACGACGGCGACATCGACGATTGCAGCACGGCGGGACATGTTGATCGGACGTTTGCTCATGGCTTGACGGTGATGCAGTTACTGACGCGCGGCACTCCGGAAGTGATGACGCGACAGATCAAAACCGTCCAGTTCTGCAGGCTCGGCCGTGACGTTAGGCGGCTGGCTTGACGGAGTACATCTGCTGGATTGCCCAGACCGAATTTCCATCAGGGTCCTCCAGATCGCACCACCGGATGCCCCAACCGCCGTCAACCTGGGTCGCCAGGCGATTTCCTCTTTCCCGCTGCTGTTTCACGATCTTGTCCAAGTCCGGCACGATTATCCCCAATCGATAGATCCCAGTTATGGAGGCTGGCTCGCGAGAGTCCACCATGACATCCGTGCGAACAGTAGCCTTAGGCCGGCTGATTAGATCGATAAAAAAACCATTGAGCTCAAGCGTTGCATGCAGACGGCCTCTTTGGGCGTCCCGGACTGGGAAGAACGAGCGAAACCCCAGATTCTCGGTGTACCACCGGACCGATGCGTGAATATCCTCAACTGAAAGAGCAACCAGGAACGCCCGAGGACTTGCCGGCGTTTGCGGCTGAGGCTGAGTTCTGTGCTCAGCGGCCGGTACCAGAAGTGCCGACCAAGTGGGGACGAGCACGAGAGCAACGAGAATCGTTCTGAAGCGCGGTGCCACTTTAGGCCTCCTTGCGAAATGCGAGCCGCCTAACGCCTGGCATCAGCGGCGGTGCGAACTGCCGTCCTCGACGTGCCGTTGTTCGGCAGCACCCATTGTCCTTAGATCCTTGTGCCCCAGAAGCTCCTGGATCGCCCCGATATCGTAGCCCTCTTCGAGCAGGTAGAAGGGTTTGTGTGAAGAAGGCGCCTAACGCATGTCCACTCAGGGGCTTTTTGGGTTCAAGGGGAGGATTCCACGGACTTCGTCCACGAGGAGGGTTCGATCCACGGCGGTGATGGGTCCTAGGTTCTGGAGGTAGCCGGAGGGCCAGCGGACGGTCAAGGAGTCCAGGCGGGTGGCCTTGCCCAGGCCGAGGTGGGCGATGGGGCTGCCGGTCGAGAGGTAGCCGCTGGCGTTTCCGGTTTCGAGGACCAGGCGGCGGCCGCCGGGCAGCGTCGCCGTGACGCGGCTGCCGACGCCGTCGGAGTTATCGCGGCCGGGCGTGCCGCGGAGCTTGATCCGCAGGTAGTGCTCGTCGGGGCGGCGGCTGCCGAGGAAGAGGGCCTCGGGGGCCTGGACGGAGCGGATGTAGAGGTCGAGCGCGCCGTCGCCGTTGGCGTCGAAGGCCACGACGGCGCGGCCGTTGGTCTCGAGGTCGAGGCCGTCGAGGAAGGAGCGCTCCTCGAACATCGGATCTCCGGCCGAGCGGCCCGCGTCGCCGGAGCGGTTTCGGAAGTAGCGGTCGTGCTCGATCCCTGCTATGCCGGCGCCCTTGCGGTCGAAGGTCTTCGTGCCGGCGACGTAATCGTCCCAGTAGGCGAGCGTCTCCCACCAGAACTCCAGCTCCCGGTCGTGGTCCCGGCCGTCCCCCCACATGCCGTTGGTCGCGTAGATGTCGGGCCAGGAGTCGTTGTCGAGGTCCGCGGCGACGGCGCTCCAGTTCCAGCCGGCCTGCGAAGCTCCCGAGCGCCCGGTAGCGTCCTCGAAAGTGTGGTCCGGCCTCTGGAGGAGGAGAGAGTTTCCCTTCGTCATCGTCTCGACCCATCGGATGGCGATCGGAAGGAAGGCACGCCCGGTCACGCCGATCGGGAGCCCGGGGTACTCGTGGAGGAAATACCACTGCGTGTCGCAGCCGGTGGTGTAGAGGTCGAGAAGGCCGTCGCCGTCGAAGTCCGCCCAGGCGCCGGACATGCCGTAGGCGCGGGCCTCGGTCCCGGTCTTCTTCGTGACGTCCTCGAAGCGGTGCCCGCCGTCGTTTCGGTAGAGGTTCTTGAAGCCGAAATCGTTGGTCACGAGGAGGTCCGGCCGTCCGTCGCCGTCGTAGTCGGCGAAGAGCGACGAGAGGGACCAGCGCGTCATCTTGTCGAGGCCCCAGGCGGCCGTGGCGTCCGTGAAATGGCCGTGGCCGTCGTTCAAGTAGAGGCGGTTGGGCCGCCCGTCGTTCGCGTCGTAGGGAGGGTCGGGCATCTGGCCGTAATAGTCCCCCGCGACGCAAACGAAGAGGTCGAGATCACCGTCACCGTCCACGTCGGCGAAGGCCGCCGAGCGGGCGTTTCCGATGACGGAGATGCCGGAGCTCGCCGTGATTTCCTCGAAGGTCCCGTTCCCCCGGTTGCGGAAGAGGCGGGCGGGGCCGAAGGCGTCGGTGACGAAGAGGTCCGGGAAGCCGTCGCCGTCCACGTCTCCGGCGGCAACACCGGTCGCGGCGATCCCCTTGCCGTCCGGCGTCGCGAGGCCGGCGGAGACGGTGACGTCCGTGAAATGGCCGTGTCCGTCGTTCCTGTAGAGGATCGAGCGCACGCCGTCGGCCACGAAGAGGTCCTCGAAGCCGTCGCCGTCGAAATCGAGGACGGCGACTCCGGAGCCGGGCCAGATGTCCGCGATCAGCCGGTTCGTCAGCTTCAAAGGCGGATCGTTGCGCGGCGCGCCGAGGCCCGCCTCCGCCGTGGCGTCGCGAAAGCGCGGCGTCGCGTTCGACCGATCCGAGACGGCGCGCTCGAAGGAGGCGGTCACGTTCATCGGGACCGGCACTGCCTCGGGCGGCGAGCCCTGACCCGCGTCCACCGGCGTCGGATCCCGGCGCGGGTCCCACTCGGCCGAGAGGAGGACGTCCGCGCTCCTCTCGACCCGCGCGCCGTCCGGGCGGAAGCCTCCGACCGTGAAACGCACGCGCCCCCGCGTTTCCTCGCGCGTCGCGGAAATTTCGTGTTGCGGCTTCTCCACCCTGTAGGAGATCCAGGCGATGCGATCGAGGCCGTTCCACGCCCATTCGCGCACGCGATCGAGTCCGGCCGGATCGGAGGGGGAAGGGTCGCGGCGGCGCAGGGCGCGGCGCGTCTCCTCCGCGGCGTCCCGCCAGCGCTCGAGCCGATGCATCCAGGGGAGGACCTCCCGCCGCAGCCTCGTGAGCGAGGAGTTGTGGTAGGTCCAGACGCCGGCGGCAGCGAGGAGAGCTGCCGCCAGGATCCAGAGCGCCTTCCTGCGCCTTGTTGGTCTCAAGAGATATTCAAGACGGGAGCAGATCCTTCCTCCTTCGCTGAAGCTTCGGAGGACAAGTCGCTTCGCTCCGGACGACAGGGAACGGGGAGCCCCGCACCACACACCGCGTCTCACTCCGCCTTGCCGCTTCCCGGCTCGTACTTCCAGGCAGTCTCACCAGCGGCTCCCTCGGCAAAGCGCGGGTCCACGTACTCTTCGAAGGCGATCTTCCTGTCGAGCACTCCCGTCTCGATCATCAGGTCTCGCACCATGTCGAAGTCCGCCTTGCGCGGCGAGAGGCGGGTGTAAATCACCCGGTCGAGCGGCTCGGTCAGGGCATGCCGCAGGATCTCCGGAGGCTGGTGGTAGTAGTAGCGCGCCACGAAGTCCGCGGCGTGCTCGCGGTGCGGCTTGCCCTCGTCCAGCCACAGGCCGGACCGCGCGATGCCATCCACGAGGATCTGGACCGCCTTCGGCCTCTTGTCGATGACGTCCTGCCGTGCGACGACCACACAGGACATGTAGTCGGGCCAGTACTCGCGCGCCTGGAAGAGGACCCTCCCGAAGCCTCCCAGCTCCGCCTG
>JAWOLE010000297.1:0-2905 GCA_033853815.1 Thermoanaerobaculia bacterium | reverse complement strand
CCCCGAGCGGATCACCGTGCGGCTCGCGACGCACGCCGATGTGACCGTGCGGACCGCCACGGCCAAGGGGCGCGGCCGGGTCGAGAACGTGAGCGCCGGAGGAATGTACGTCGCGAGCAGCGTGGTCCCCGGAATCGGCGAGTTCGTCGAGGTGGAGTTCCCGCCGGTGCCCGAGATGGTCGATGCCGCGCCCGTGATCGTCCGCGGTGAAGTGCGCCACAGCCGCCCTGCCGCCGACGGTTCGAAGGGTTTCGGCATGTCCATCGAGCGTGCAGACTCGACCAGGCCGGGCGCCATGCGCCACTTCGTCGCCCTGTACTTCGGCGCTCCGGCGGGCTCGACGCCGTCACGGCTTCAGGCCACGACGGGCGAGACCCTGCGCGTCGAGTTGGACGAGAAAAAGGGTAGCCTCGTCCGCGAAAAGTGAGACAGTTCAGGGGAATAACCCGGGTTGGCCGCTGTTCGACGGGTCATCGAGGAGGTCTTCATGGAACCCCGAGTTGCCTGGTCACAGACTCCCTTCGCGCTGAGCCCCGCCCAGGCGGATGTCCGCATCGCGACGTTCCTGCGGCGCGTGTACGGCTGGATGTTCGCGGGGCTCTTGATCACCGCAGGCGTCGCGACCTGGATGGCGGCCACGCCGGGCCTGATCACGACGCTCCTCCGGACTCCCCTTCTCTACTTCGGGCTGATCATCGCGGAACTGGTGATGGTGGTCGTTCTGTCCGTCCGCGTGGCCCGCTTGTCGGCCCCGGTGGCGGCGACGACGTTCCTTGCCTACTCGGCACTGAACGGCGTCACGCTGTCGCCGGTCGTTCTGGCCTACACCGGCGCGGCGCTCGGGCAGGCGTTCCTGGTCACGGCCGGGACCTTCGGGGCCATGGCGCTGTGGGGAACGATCACCAAGAAGAACCTCTCCAGCTTCGGCCACTTCATGAGCATGGGCCTCATCGGCGTGATCCTCGCGTCCGTGGTCGGGCTGTTCTGGCACGACCCTGGTTTGTACTTCGCGATCAACGTGGTCGGCGTGATCGTCTTCGTCGGCCTCGCGGCGTATGACGCCCAGAAGATGAAGGTCATGGCCCTTGCGGCGCCGGGCGGGCCGTCGGTGGGCTTCGCGGTGGTCGGCGCGCTGAGCCTCTACCTCGATTTCATCAACCTGTTCCTGTTCATCCTCCGGCTCTTCGGACGACGGCGGTAGCGCTCGAGCTTGACCCGGTCAGCCCCTGGCACCACTGTTCTCCCCTGATGCGCGACCTCGCGCCCAGGGTGCTCCGCGATCTCCGGTGGGGCGACGTGTGCGAGGCGCTCGCGACCCGCGCCCAGACGGATCTGGGTCGGGCGCGCTGTCTGGCGTGGCCTTTTCCGAAGGACGAGTCTGGCGTTCGTCGCTCGCTGGCTCTCGTGGACGAGTTGCGCCGTCTCCACGACGCCGGCTGGGAAGTTCCCGTCGGTGCGGCCCGGGACATCCGGTCGCTCCTGGAGCGGGCGCGCCGCGGAGGGGTGCTGGAGCCGGCGGAGCTGGTGGGGTGCGCCCGCGTGCTCCGCGCGACGGTCCGGACCAAGGACTTCCTCTCGGAACGCGAGGGCGACCTTCCCCGGCTGGGCGAGATCGGACGCGACATCGCCGACCATTCCGCGGTCGCCGGCCGGATTGAGGGAAGCTTCGAGCCCTCCGGCGAGCTGTCGGACCGGGCGAGCCCCTTCCTCGCCGAGCTGCGCGAGAAGGCGCGGCGCGAGCAGGCGGCCATCAAGACGCGCCTCGACGTCCTGCTCCACGACCCCGGCTTCCTCCGCCTGCTCCAGGAGCCCTACTTCACCATCCGCAACGAACGCTACGTCCTGCCGGTCGAAGCCAGCTTCCGCTCCCAGGTCCCGGGTATCGTTCACGGTGCGTCGCAGACCGGGCACACGCTGTTCATCGAGCCGGAGTCGCTCATCGCGCAGGGGAACGAGCTGGCCATCGCGCTGTCGCTCGCTCGCGAAGAGGAGCGCCGGATCCTGAAGGAGCTGTCGGAGGACCTCGGGGCCTCGGCGGAGGACGCCGGCCGGTCGCTGCTGTGTGTCGCCGAGCTCGACGCGATGCAGGGCGCCGCGCGCCTGGCGAAGGACGTCGATGCGCGAACGCCGGAGCTGACGCGGCCCGATGCTGCCCTGCGCCTGCTCAGCCTCCGACACCCGCTCCTGGCGCTCTCTGGCCGGCCGGTGGTGCCGAACGACGTCGAGCTGCCCGCCGGCGCCTCGGGGCTGATCATCTCGGGGCCGAATGCCGGAGGGAAGACCGTGACGATCACGGCCATCGGTCTGTCCGCGGCGCTCACCCGCGCCGGCCTGCCGATCCCCGCGGCTCCCGGATCGAGCATGCCGCTCTACGACGACATCCGAACGTCCATCGGCGACGAGCAAGATCTCGCCCGCGATCTGTCGACGTTCACTGCGCACCTCGGCGCGCTCCGCGAAATTTCCGACGCGGCGGACGCGGGGACGCTCGTGATCATCGACGAGATCGCCCAGGGAACGTCCCCACGCGAAGGCGGAGCCATCGCGCTCGCGGTGCTGGAGGACCTCGTCGCCAAGGGGACGCGGATCTTCGTGACCACGCATCTGGACGAGCTGAAGGCCCTGGGGCTCACGGACAAGCGATTCGCCAACGCGCGCGTGGGATTCGACACCGAGAAGCTCGCGCCGACCTACCATCTCGAGATCGGCCAGGCGGGCACCTCGTCCGCCATCGACATCGCGCGGCGAATGGGGTTCCCGGCCGCGATCTGCGACCGGGCCGATCAGCTCCTCGCCGAAGGTGCCGGCCCCCTCTCGGCTGCGATCGAGGCCGTGGAGCGGGAACGCGCGGCGCTCGCGGCAGCGCGGAGCGAGGTCGAAGAGGCCACCGCGTCGTCGAAACGGG
>JAWOLE010000296.1:0-4402 GCA_033853815.1 Thermoanaerobaculia bacterium | reverse complement strand
CCAGGCGACGCGCACCCGCGTAGGCCAGGGCCGCCGCGAGAGCGAAGTGGAGCGCCAGCGCCCACGTCGGCGGCAACATCAGGAAGAGCCCCACGTCGGGAAAGAACGGCGCGTAGTTCGGGTCGCCCGCGAGGGGCTCCCCGCACGACGGCGCCGTCCAAACGAGCGGCAAACGGCCCGATCGGATCGCCGCGGCTTCGGCCATTCTCGCCGGGAGATGCTGGTTGAGGGCGTCCCGGTAGGTCACCACGATCCGGCCCGTGGCCAGCGGGAGCAGCAGCAGCGCGAGGAGCAGCCGCACCCACGGGAGCCTTCGCCACCAACGAGCCGTGTCGCTCATCGCAAGAAGTCCGTCTTCGATCCGGGGCCGCGCCGCCTCGGCCCGCGGTCCGGCGGAGTGTCGCAGCAAGCCCGCGGAAAGTCAAAACGATCGCTCCCGACAGCGTCCCCCACGGGGAACGGCGTTGCTTGACCTCGGAGGCACGGGCCGCGATACTCCCGACGCCTCCTCGGGAGACTCTCGCCCTTGGATCCCGAGGAACGGGTCGGTTGGGTCGCTCTCAATCTCCTGCGGCGGCTGAATCCTCTCCAGGCGCGCCGCGCCGTGCGCGAGGCGGGCAGCCCGGGGGAGGTCGCGTTCCGGATGTCGGCCGCGCGTCTGGCGGGCGCGCTGCACGCTGGGGACGCCGCCCACGCCGCGATCGACGAGAGGCACCGGGGGCTGAGACGAAGGGCCGAAGCGGAAGCGCGCGCCGCGGAGAAGCTCGGAATCCGGCTCGTCCCGCTCGACGACCCCGAGTATCCGGCGACCCTCGCGGCGCTGCCCGATGCCCCGGTCTTGCTCTACGTCAAGGGCGGGCTGCCGGAGGGGGTCGTCCGGATCGCGATCGTCGGCTCACGCCGAAGCACCGCGTACGGCAGGAGGATCGCGACGGCCCTCGGCTCGGGGCTGGCGGCGCGCGGGGCCGAAATCGTCTCCGGCGGGGCCCGCGGCATCGACACCTGCGCCCACCTCGGCGCCCTGGAGGGGGGCGGTAGGACGATAGCGGTCCTGGGGTCGGGCTTCGGGCGCCCGTATCCCCCCGAAAACGGGCAGATGTTCGAGAGGATCGCGGAAAACGGGGCGGTAATCTCCGAGTTTCCCTTGGATATGTCGCCGAAGCCGGAGAATTTCCCCAGGAGGAACCGAATCATCTCCGGACTGTCGGCGGCGGTCGTCGTCGTGGAGGCCGCCGAGCGGTCGGGCTCCCTCATCACCGCGGCCCACGCGCTCGACCAGGGGCGGGAGGTGATGGCGGTGCCGGGACCCGTGACGTCGGACCAGTCGGCCGGCTGCCACCGGCTGATCCAGCAAGGGGCGAAGCTGGTCCACGCGTCCGCCGACGTCCTGGACGAGCTGTCGCCGATGTACCTGGGAGCGCTTCGCTCGCCGGAATCCGTGGCGCCCGCGGAAAAGGGCCCGAATCTCGAAGGTATCTCTCCGGACGAGGCTGCTGTTTTGGACCTTTTGGACGATCCCGAGCCGGTCCAGCTCGACGTGCTGGCCGACCTGGCCCCGTTCTGTATCGCCAGGCTCCAATCGGCCCTCTTTGGTCTCGAAGTCCGGGGCGCGGTTGAACAATTGCCGGGGCGGTACTATCTTGCCCGCCCTCGGAGGGGTGACTGAGCCATGGGACGAGCGCTGGTCATCGTCGAGTCGCCCGCCAAGGCGAAGACGATCAACAAGTTCCTCGGAAGAGGGTACGTCGTCAAGGCGTCCATGGGGCACGTGCGCGACCTTCCGAAGCGCAACCTGGGGGTCGACGAGAAGAGCTTCTCCCCCACGTACGCGGTCCTCCCCGAGAAGAAGAAGACCCTCGCCGAGTTGAAGAAGGTCGCGAAGACCGCGAGCGCCGTCTTCCTCGCCCCCGACCCCGACCGCGAGGGTGAGGCGATCTGCTGGCACCTCAAGGAGGAGCTGCGGGACGAGACCGAAGCCCCGTTCCACCGGGTGATGTTCAACGAGATCACCCGGCGGGCGGTCCTGGGCGCCTTCGAGAACCCCCGGGACATCGATTCGCACAAGGTGGACGCCCAGCAGGCGCGCCGGATCCTCGATCGCCTCGTCGGATACAAGATCAGTCCGCTCCTCTGGGACAAGGTCCGCCGGGGCTTGAGCGCCGGGCGGGTGCAGAGCGTCGCTCTCCGCATCATCTGCGAGCGCGAGCGCGAGATCCGGGCGTTCGTTCCGCGGGAGCATTGGGCCGTTCTGGCCCAGCTCGAGGGTGGCGAGCCGCCGGTGTTCGCGGCCCGCCTCGTGGCGAGAAACGGCGAGAAGATCGAGCTGGCCTCGAAGGACGAGGTCACGGCCGTCCTCTCGTCCCTCGGCTGGTCGGTCCGCGAGGCCGAGACGCCGGAAGGCGCCGGGCCGGAGGTCGTCGTCCTCGAGGCGTTTCCCTCGGGAGGTCAGGCGGTCCCGTTCCGCGTCGCGCGGGTCCAGTCGCAGGAGAAGCGGAAGAACCCTCCACCGCCGTTCATCACGTCGAAGCTCCAGCAGGATGCCGCGCGTCAGTTCGGCTTCCCGGTGGCGAAGACGATGCGGCTGGCCCAGGGGCTCTACGAAGGGCGGGAGCTCGGCGAGTCGGGCACCGTGGGTCTCATCACCTACATGAGGACCGACTCGACACGCGTCTCCGAGGAGGCGATCGAGGCGGTCCGCGCGCTCATATCCGCGACGTACGGCCTCGCCGCCCTGCCCGACAAGCCCCGTCGGTACCGTTCGGGCAAGCAGGCGCAGGAGGCGCACGAGGCCATCCGCCCGACCAGCCTCGAGTTCGCGCCGGACTCCGTCCGGCCGTTCCTGGGCCGGGACGAGCTGAAGCTCTACACGCTGATCTGGAACCGATTCGTGGCCTCCCAGATGGAGGCGGCGGTGTTCGACACGACGCGAGCCGACATCGAGGCCGGGCCGTACACCTTCCGGGCGACGGGCTCGGTGCTGAAGTCCCCCGGCTGGCTCGCGGTCTACCACGAGGCTGCCGACGAGGACAACGGCCGCAAGGAGCGCGAGGAGGACGACTCGGAGGAAGCCGAGGACCGGCGCCTCCCGCCGCTCCGAGAGGGACAGGCGCTCGACCTCCGGTCGCTCCTCCCCCGCCAGAGCTTCACGCAGCCGCCGTCGCGCTTCACCGAGGCGACGCTGGTGCGCGAGCTGGAGGAGAACGGGATCGGCCGGCCGTCGACCTACGCGACCATCCTCTCGACCATCATGGATCGGGACTACGTCCAGAAGGACCGGGGGCGGTTCAGCCCGACCGAGCTGGGGTTCCTCGTCAACGACCTGATGGTCGCCTCGTTCGGCGACATCGTGGACGTCGGCTACACCGCTCGCATGGAGGAGGAGCTGGACGAGATCGAGGAGGGCCGGCTCCATTGGGTCGACGCCCTCCGGGAGTTCAGCGAGAAGTTCGAGCGCGACCTCGCGCGGGCCCGCGTCGAGATGCGCGACGTGAAGCGCGAGGCGATCCCGACCGACGTCGTCTGCGACAAGTGCGGCAAGCCGATGGTGCTGAAGTGGGGGCGGTTCGGCCAGTTCCTCTCCTGCTCCGGCTACCCCGAGTGCAAGAACACCCGCGAGGCGAACGGCACGAAGCCCGTCTCCGAGGAGGACCGCTCGACCCTGCCCGCCGTGGCCAAAGCGGCTCAGGCGGCGGCGACCCCCGACCCGGTGGAGGCGGAGGCCGAGCCGTGCGAGAAGTGCGGCAGCCCGATGGTGCTCAAGCGCGGCCGCTTCGGCCCGTTCCTGGCCTGCTCGGCCTATCCCGAGTGCCGGAACACCCGGCGGATCCGCGTGAACCACGAGGGCAAGGCCGAGGCGAAGGCCGAGGTGCTGCTCGACGAGGACTGCCCGAAGTGCGGCTCGAAGCTGGCCAAGAAGCAGGGCCGCTTCGGCGAGTTCATCGCGTGCTCGAGCTATCCGAAGTGCCGCTACATCAAGATGAAGGAGACGGGGGTCGCCTGCCCCGAGTGCGGGAAGGGTCAGATCGTCGAGCGGCGGAGCAAGCGAGGCAAGGTGTTCTTCGGGTGCGACCGCTACCCCGACTGCGCGTTCGTGCTCTGGAACCGCCCGATCGCCCGCCCCTGCCCGCAGTGCCATCACCCGTACCTCGTCGAGAAGGCGAGCCGGCGCGACGGCCGCCGGCTCGTGTGCGACGCGGAGGGATGCGGCTACTCGGCGCCCGCAGACGCGTGAGGACACGGCGCCTGACGTCTCCGGCGTCACCTCCCCTCGCCGCCTCGACCCTGCGACCGGCAAGAGAGACGTAACGCCGGCAACGTCCGATCCCAGCTTCGGTTAACATGCCGCCCGTGCGGAGCCACCGCTCCATCCTGCTCGGCGGGACGCTCGCCATCGCGGCGATCG
>JAWOLE010000295.1:0-5418 GCA_033853815.1 Thermoanaerobaculia bacterium | reverse complement strand
TCGGCATCGGAGAAGAGGGCGGGGGGCCGATCTACGTTCAGGCTCTACGGCCTCTGGGGCGGTCGGCCTCCCCGCCGACGGAACACTGAACCAAAACGGAAGATACAAGGGGCGGCCCTTGCGGCCGGCCGCCTCTCGTCGTGACCGGCGTTTCGTTGTCGCGGGCGGGGTCAAGCCCCGCCCCTACGGCGCGATTAGCCGACGGAGCCCGCGAGGTCAGTAGCCGATGAAAGACTCGAGGCGGATCGCGTCGCGGCGGACTCCCTTGTCGAGCAGCAGCTTGCGCAGCCCCATGACCGCGGAGGGAGGTCCCGCCAGGTAGTAGATCGGCTGCGCGAGATCGGCGACGTGCCTGCGCAGCATGGCCTCGTCGATCCGGCCTTTCTCACCGTGCCAGCCGGCGTCCTGCGATTCGGTGATCGTCGGGACGATCTGCAAGTTCGCGTTGGCCGAGGACCAGGCCTCGAGATCGCCGAGGAAGGCTGTCGCGGAGCGCGTGCGGTTCGAGTAGAAGAGCGTGATCTTGTGGGGGAGCTTCTCTTCCGTGGCCCACTCGAGCATCGCCCGGAACGGCGTGATGCCGATCCCTCCGGCGAGGAGGACCGCGGGTCGTGCCGCGTCCTCGTGGAGAACCATGTTGCCGTTGGGGCCGGCGACGCGGACGGCCGCGCCGATGGGAAGGGAGCGGAGGCTGTCCTTGAATGCGGTCGGCCGCATCCGGGTCGCGATCATGAAGGAGTCCCGGTGGCCGGGGGAGCTGGCGAAGGAGAAGGTTCGCGTGTTTCCTTCGGCATCGGTCTTGGGCGGGTCGACGAGCGTGAAGTCGGCGTTTTGCCCGGCTTCGAAGGCGAAGTCCGAGCCGGAGGTATCGAACCAGAAGGCCGTCGTTCCTTCGGCGACCTCCCGGCGGTCTTTCAGCGGAAAGGAATAGTCGTTCAGATTTACTCCGGGACCTTCGCGGGCGGAAGCGGCCGGGTGGCCGGCCCCTGGAGGACTTCGCCGGTCGGGGAGAACTGTGAGCCATGGCAGGGGCAGTCCCAGACTCCGCCGTACCATTCGACGTCGCAGGCCTGGTGGGTGCAGACGCTGCTGAGGGCGTGAAGCTTCCCCTGGGCGTCCCTGTAGAGGGCGATGTGCTGGTCGGCCAGAACCTTCCCTTCGCCGTTCTTGAGGTCTTCGTGGCGTGCGGACATCAAACCTCCTCCGGGACGATGGCTCGCCCCACCCGCTATTCTCTTCCAGAAGCTGGACGAGGAGCCGGGAGAGACCCGGGTCTTAAGGACTCGTTTACGAGGACCCGTGCCGTGGGCCGCCGGCCGCTCCTTCCGGAGTGGCGATCGCGATCGCACCGGGCCTGCCGCCTTCGGCCGCGGCGCGCGAGGAGACGGCGCCGCGGACGTCGGTGGACCTGCCCGTGATCGAGATCTCGCCGGCTTCCAGAGCGGCGTCGGCGGCGATCCGGGAGCCCGCCTCGGTCTCGACGGCGCCGGTGACGAAGATCGAGATGTTCCCGCCGCTTCCGCCGTCCGCGTTGCTCGAGGAAATGAGGGCGCCCGGAGAGAGGCCGCGCGGTCCCCGCATCGAGAAGTTGCCGGCGACGGCGAGCTCGATCGGGCTGCCGTCCATGACGCCGTTTTCGGCCAGGATCGCGCTGCCCGGCCGCATCTCGAGGTTGCCGCCGACCGCGATCCGGATCGGGCATGGCTCCGAGCGCGGGGAAGCCGGAGAGGTCTCGCAGGTGATCGCGCCGCCCGGCAGGAGCGTCAGGTTCCCTCCCACGGTGAAGATGCCGTTGGCGGACCCGTCGGCGTCCAGGGGAGAGCCGTCGAGGCTCGACAGGGATTCGCGCGAGCCGATCGTCACGTTCCCGGCGGCGAAGATCTGCCGGCTGACCACGAAGAGCACAGAATCGGCCAGCAGGCTGACAAGGATCCACGCCTTCCAGTGTTTCTTCCAACGCTTCATGATGTTGGACGTAGTTTGAGGCACGCTGCCTCGCTTGTGAATTGGACTTTGGTGGGGGGACCTTGGTCTAGTCGGGACTCGGGATTCGGAAGCCTACTCGCCTTTCACGATGCCTCTGCCTTCCTCAATCCTCAGGCGCGACCCTCCGGGAATGTCCTTTACCGTTTCGGACGCGCCGTCGGGCCAGCGGATTTCGAGAGCGTCGATCCTGGCTGCGGAGCCCAGCCCGAACGTCAGCGTCTTCTCGGGGGCGGAGAGATAGGACTGGCCGCCCGAGACCTGCTGTGTCAGAGACAGGCTGCCGATTCTCGCGGTGGCGCGGGCGCCCACGGCGTCGCGGTTGGATTTCCCGGTCCCGACGAGGCGTACCCGGACGCTCTGCCTGGGGCGGTCCAGTCGGTTGATGAAGACCCGCGCCGGGCCGCCGTTCTCCACGACGATGACGTCGAGGTCTCCGTCGCCGTCCAGGTCCGCGTAGGCCGCGCCGCGGGCGACGAGCGGCACTCCGAGACCCTCCGCGGTCGCGACGGCGAATCGATTGTCGCCCCGGTTCAGATAGAGGATCGGCGTTTCCCTGTAGGCGACGTTCTTCTGCACCTCCTGGACGGTCGGCTCGACGTGCCCGTTGGCGAGGAAGAGGTCGAGACGGCCGTCGAGGTCCGCGTCGAAGAAGAAGAGCCCGAAGGTCAGCGACAGGAGGGAGGAGGATCCCACGCCGCTTCGGGGAGACTCGTCCAGGAACACCGCTCCGGAATCCGTCCAATAGAGAGACTTCAGCTGGTTGGAGAAGTTTCCGATCGCCAGCGTCGTCCCTTTGCCGTTCTTCGTGTCGCCCCACGCCACGCCCATGGCGCCGCGCGCCTGCCCCGCTTCGTCCACCGCCACGCCCGCCTCGACCGCCACGTCCTCGAAGGTTCCGTCTCCCCGATTGCGGTAGAGGTTGTTGGGGGCGGTGTCGTTGGCGACGAGGAAGTCCATCCGGCCGTCCCCGTTGAAGTCGTAGGGGGAGACGCCGAGCGCCTTCTGGTTGGTGTTCCAGACGCCGGCTTTCCTCGTCACGTTTTCGAATCGGCCGCCGCCGAGGTTGCGGTAGAGGTGCGAGGCCGTGCCGGGGTAGCGCTCGGGCGTGCAGTAGGACTTGGACTTTCCGTCGAGCGTGCAGAAGAGGTCGTTCTTGGGCGACCAGTCCACGTAGCGGCAGACGAAGAGATCGAGGAGGCCGTCTCCGTCGTAGTCGAACCATGCCGCCGAGGTGCCCCAGCCCGAGTCGGCGACGCCGGCCTTCGTGGCGACCTCCTCGAAGCGGCCGCCCAGGTTGTGGAAGAGATAGTTCCTTCCGAGTCCCGTGACGTAGATGTCGTCCTTCCCGTCGTTGTCGTAGTCCCCGACGGCCGCACCCATTCCGTAGAAGACCCTCTCGAGGCCCGCCTCACGCGTCACGTCGCGAAAGTGGGGAAGGCCGTCGGCGCCGACGCCTTCGTTGCGGTAGAGCGCGAGCGAGGACTTCATCTGACCGCCGCGCGGATCGCCCGGCCAGTAGCAGCTCGAGACGAAGAGGAGGTCCGGCTTCCCGTCGCCGTCGTAGTCGAGCACGGCGACCCCCCCTCCCATGGTCTCCGGCATCCACTTGTCGCCGCGCGCGCCGTTGACGTGGACGAAGTGAATCCCCATCGCGTCCGCCTTCTCCTCGAAGCGCATGGCCGGCACGGGCGTGGGCGCGGGCGGGAGGGCCGGCGCGGGCGGCGGCGCCTCATGCCTCCGGCATCCTGCCAGGGCGATACCAAGAACGAGCAGCGCAAACAGGCTGGCGGTCCGTCTTCGCCAAACCCGGTCGTGCTCTACGTGCCGTAGGGGCGGCCCTTGCGGCCGCCCGCCTCTGGTGGGACTCGACGGGAGGCGGGAGGGGACGAACCGAGCGTCGTCGGCCGCGCCAGCGGCCGAGGGGCGCGACATGCGGCGGGTCCGCCCGACGCACACCCCCTCCCCTACGGCCCCAGGCACCGAGGAGCCTCTTTGTGAAGAAAACATGTTACGGCGAGGAATAGGGCTTGCCGCCCGCGGCCGGGTGGCTGGCGTAGGGTCTCGCGGTGTCGCGCGCTTCGCGGATGATGGGTGGATGCGTGCGCGTCAGGTAGCCCATGTCCGTCTGGTAACCCTTCGGGCCCATGGCCGCGACCCACGGCGCGGCCTGCGCGGGAGGCGGAACCGCCTCCGCGTGGACGTGGATGGGGAGAGATTCCCGGTTGTCCCACGGGTTGTCCCGGCGGTAATCCGCCGCCAGGGATCGCGCAGTCTCGTCGTCCTTGTACCTGATGTACTCGGCTTCGTGGAAGGCGGCCCGCTGGCGGTCGCCGAGCGCGCGGTAGACGCGCATCAGGTTGTAATGGGCCGTCAGGTCCTCGGGATCGATCGCGAGGGTCTTCCCGTAGGCCTCGATCGCCTGCGGATAGCGTCCCGCGAGCCACTCGATCGAACCGAGGTTGTTCCAGGCAACGCGATCGAGCGGAAACCTTGAGAGAACGTACTTCAGGTCCCGTTCGGCGTCGTCCAGACGCGCCTCGTCCTTGGCGACGGCCGCCCGAAAGAATGCTGTCTTGGCCCACCCCGGCCGCCGCCGCTCGGCCTCCATGAGCGACTGCTTGGCGTCCTCCAGCCGACCCTCGGCGATCTCGACGCGCGCGCGGTTCAAGGGTCCGTCGGGTTTGTCCGGCGCCAGCTCGGCAACCCGCGTCCAGGCGCGCGCAGCGCCTCGGTAGTCTCCCTGGAGAAAGAGCCCGATCCCGTAGTCGTTCCAGCGCAGCCATCCCGGATCAGGATTTCCTCTCTTACCGCCAGTCCCCCAGTCCCCCAGTCCCCCAGTCTGAGAGTCGGACTGGGAGACTGGGGAACGGGGAGACCGGGAGATGACGGGGAGGGCGACGGAGTCGGAGGCCAGGGTCGTCACCGGCAGGGAGGGAGAGGAAGCGCCCAGGGAGAAGGTCGTGTAGTCACGCGAGAACTTGCGGTAGTGGACTCCGGCCGTCAGCGTGACGGAGCCCCGGGCGTCATCGGGGATGCGCAGGCGGTAGTGGACGACCCGCGCGGCGCCGGGGGGAATGCCGTTGTTGTAGAGCGGAATGTGGATGTCCTGCGGCTGCCGGCGGTCCATGTGCTTGCCGTCGTGGTCGATCACCAGCGTCGAGAGCGTGTCCGCGGCGGGATCGAGGCGGTCGTGCTCGTCGAGGACGCCGCTCCGGAAGAATTTCGAAGCCCCGCTCGCCCCTTCGAGGGAGACCCAGGTCTCGTTGGAGTCGGAGGTGCCGTTGGTGTAGGGGTGTCCGACGCCCCGGGTCCGCACGACCACTTCGAGATCGACCGTCTCGCCGGGCTTGACCGGCGGCGGGTTCTCTCCGATGACGGCCAGCTCGTCGCCGCGCACAATCGCGAAGAGATCGACGGTGAGCACCTTGTTCT
>JAWOLE010000294.1:0-7122 GCA_033853815.1 Thermoanaerobaculia bacterium | reverse complement strand
CGGTCGAGAGGAAGGAGCTTCTCCTTGCGCGCCAGCGTCGCCAGGAGCCGGGCGTACAGGAGGTCGTTTTCCGGGGACCGGTCCATGGCCTCCTCGAAGTCCACGGCGACCTTGAAGAGCTCGCCGAATTGCGGATCGAGCTGGCAGAGCAGGTAGTAGAGGAGCCGCTCGCCGAGCAGGACGACCTTCACCTGGAGCGGGATCGGCTGCGGGTCGAGCGACACCGTGCTCGCGAGCCCGAGCATCTGCCCGACCGATTCGACGCGGACTTCCCCGGAGCGGAGCGCCTGCTTCAGGCCCTCCCATGCGTAGGGCTGGAGCAACACCTCCCGCGCGTCGAGCATCAGATAGCCGCCATTGGCCCGGTGGAGGGCGCCCGGCTTGATCAGGTTGAAGTCCGTGACGAGCGCGCCGAGCTGGGAGATGTGTTCCACGCTTCCGAGCAGGTCGGCGAAGGAAGGATGGTCTTCGTAGACGACCGGAGCGCCCCGGGTCTGGCCGTGGTCCACGAGGGCGTTGACGCCGTAGCGCCGCAGGGGCGCCCGGCCGCCGGAGACCCCGGGCAGGGTGATCCCGGCGAAGGAGATCGAAGCGGCCTCGGGCGGGGTGCGAAAGTCCTCCACGTGGTCGATGATGTCCTGCTGGAGGGCATCGAGGTGCCGGACAACCGCGGGCAGGGCGGCCCAGGCCTCGCGCAGCCGGCCGATCATCTTCCCGACTGCGGCCACCGTGACCTCGTTGTCGAGTTTCTTCAGTTTCTCGCGGCTCTCCCGCTCCCAGTCCGGGACCTGGTCGAGGATGCGCCTCAGCTCTTCGCGCAGCTCGGCGCTGTCGGCCTCGATCTGGCGGCGCCGCTCTTCGGAAAGCTTCTCGAAATCTTCGGGCGGCAGGACCTTCTCCCCTTCGAGCGGCGCCAGGACGAAGCCGACCGGAGTGTGCACCAGGGCGATGCCGCGCCCCCGGGCGTGCTCTCCCAGTTCGTTGAAGGCCTTCGACTGCCGCTCCTTGAGCTCCTCCTCGATCGCCTGTTTGCGCGCCCGGTACTCGTCGGTCTCGAAGAGCGCCGGCAGGACGACGCGCAGCTCCTCGATCAGGCGGCCGATCTCGTCGCGCAGTTTCGCTCCCGCGCCGGCTGGCAATTCGAGCGCGATCGGCTCCTGGGCCAGCGCGAAGTTGTTGACGTAGCACCAGTCGGAGGGGGCGGGCTCGGAGGCCGCCTGACGCTCGACGAGCTCCCGGACGATCGAATGCTTGCCGGTCGCCGGCGGACCGAGGGCGAAGAGGTTGTAGCCGGAACGGCGGATGCCGATGCCGAACCGGATCGCCTCGACTGCCCGCTCCTGACCCACGACCCCCGGAAAGTCCTCGAGGTCCGCGGTCGTCTCAAAGGGAAAGCGACCGGGGTCGGTCCGCCGGCACAGCAGATCCGCGGGCACGGGCGACGGGTTCGTCATGCGAGATTCCTCCTTCGACTCGGATGGTGCCCGGGCGTCCGATCGGCGCGTCGATCTCGATTCGGGCCGGCAGGAAACACCGGACGACTTCGGCGTTCGTCGCGAGATGGCCGGTCACCCGGGAGACCGCAAGCTCGGACTCGCCCGGGGCGAGCGCGAGCGGCACAACGAGCTGGTCGGCGAGATACGGGTCGACCGCTCCGGACGTGCCGAGAAACTCGAGCAGCTCGTCGACGGCTTCGTCGGCCACGCGCTCGGCCGGCTTGCCCCGCTCTCCGAGCGAGAAGAAGCAGGCGCCGGAGTGCTCGAATTCCGCCCGCAGGACCAGGTAGGTTCCGGGAGAGGTGGACTCGAGGCTCGCAACGCCCAGCTCGAGCACCGGTGCCCGGCCCGCGAGACGGCGCGCGGCCTGGTCCCTCTGGCGCCGCGCGATGCCCGGATCGAGCCTGGCGACGGCCGAGGTTCCCCGGATGGCGAGGAGCGGCCCGCGTTCTACGAGACGAATCGGTTGAAGGCGCCGCGCCGGCCGGATCGCCGCGCGAACGATCCCGCCTCCGGCCGGATAGAAGCCCGCCCGTACCATTTCGATCTCGGCGTCGAAGCCGATCGTCCTCAAGACGGGGAGCCACTGGAGCTTCAGATAGTCGAAGCAGGGGCTCCAGCGAACATGCGTGCCACCGCGCAGATCGACCCGAGACTCTGCCGGGGCCATCGCGAGCGGAGGCAGGATCGCCTGCAGCACGAGCGACGTCGCCCCGGCGGTTCCGATATCGACCGAGAACTCGCCCGGGCAAATCGGTCCGGGCTCGAAGGCCAGCGTCCCCGAACCGAGCCGGGCGCCCTCGACGCGGGCTGCGCAGATGGCCGCCGCGGCCTGGACGGCCTTGAGATGTTGTGCTTTTAATCCCGGTGGCCGCCGCCGGGCGCGGATCCGCGTCATCCGGAAGGGCAGGCCGGTGATCGCCGAGAGCGTCAGCGAGCTGCGCAGGAGCTGGCCGCCCCCCTCACCCAGGGAGCCGTCAATCTCGATCATCGGTACCCCGGTCGGCCGGGGAGGCACGAACGAGCGGCATCCGGGCCCGGACCAGGAAAATCCTCGCTTCGATCATGCACCAGAGCGTCTCTTCCGGATAGCCCTCCATGGGGTCCTCTCTCTTGTAGACGATCTCGATGTGGCGCGAATGATCCAGTTAGCCCAGAGGAATCGGGCCGCGGCGGCTCGGGAGGAGAAAAATGGTGTTTTCAGATCATGCGGAGAGGAGGGGATCGGGATTACCGTGACGATGTTCATTTCGACGGCCGTTTCAGCAGAGCGGTCGAAGGGGTGAATCGGGAGGCGCGAGGCTTCGGTTGAGTCTGAAAGGACACAGTCGGCCTCGCGCCTTCGGCTCTTCAGTCTCGCAGACGGCCGCGAAGCGAAGGGGGATACGGTGGACGAAGAAGAGGACGTGATCGGCTTTCTGGGAAGCGACGGCGTCCTGTACTGCTCCAAGGCCTGCGCTCTGAGCCGGGGAAGCTTCACCGGCTACGAGGTCGATCAGGATGAGTACGAGAGTCTCGTGGAAAGCGAATCGCTTTCCGGCGGCGGGCTCTGCCCGGCGTGCGGCGCCGAGTTCGCCGTTTCCTGGCCGGAGAGAGAGCCGAACTGACCGCCCCCGGCTCTCGAAGGGGGAGGCGCGGCGGCGAGTCGAGCGCTTGTCTCGAGAGATCCGGCGGCACGACACCCTCTACTACGCGCTCGACAGGCCGGAGATCTCCGACGAGGAGTACGACCGGCTCTTCGGAGAGCTCCGCGGCCTCGAGGAGGCTTTTCCCGACCTGATCCGTCCGGACTCCCCGACGCAGCGGGTGGCCGGCGCGCCGCTGCCGTCGTTTCCGCAGGTGCGGCATCTGGCTCCCCTGCTCTCGCTCGATTCCGTGACGGATCCGGAGGAAGTGCGGCGGTTCGACCGGCGCGTGCGCGAGGCGCTCGGCCGTGGCAGGGTCGATTACGTCGTCGAGCCCAAGCTCGACGGTCTCTCGGTCGAAGTCGTGTACGGGCGCGGCCTGCTGGTACGGGCATCGACCCGGGGCGACGGCCTGCGGGGCGAAGGGGTGACGGAGAACGTCCGGACGATCCGCTCGGTCCCGCTGCGGCTGAACGAGCAGGTGCGGCCGGCGCCGCGGCTCCTCGCCGTACGCGGCGAGGTGCTCATGCCGACCACCGCCTTCCGCAGGTTAAACGCCGAGCTCGCGCGCAGGAAGGAGCCTGCCTTCGCCAACCCTCGCAACGCCGCGGCCGGGTCGCTGCGCCAGCTCGATTCCCGCATCACGGCGAGCCGGCGGCTGGACGTCCTCTTCTACGACATCCTCCGCAAGGAGGGAGGGCCCGGGATCGCGACCCAGTGGGAGGCGCTCGAGGCCCTGCGCGCATGGGGGCTTCCCGTCAGCGAGCACAGTCGCCGGATCGCGGCGTTCGACGAGGCCTTCGACTACCACGGCGAGCTCGAGCGGCTTCGCGACGGGTTGAAGTTCGAGATCGACGGCGTCGTCCTCAAGGTGAACGACCTCGAGGCCCACCGGCTCCTGCGAGCGACGGCGCGGCATCCCCGCTGGGCCCTCGCCTTCAAGTTCGCCCCGCGCGGAGAGGAGACCACGATCGAGAACATCGTCGTTCAGGTCGGGCGGACGGGGGTCCTGACCCCGGTTGCGGTCCTCGCGCCCGTCCGCGTCGGCGGCGTGACCGTGACCCGCGCGACGCTGCACAACCGTGAGGAGGTCAAGCGCAAGGGGCTGCGGGTCGGCGACCGGGTGCGCGTGGTTCGGGCGGGAGACGTCATCCCCGAGGTCGTCGAGCGCGTCGGCGGCGCGAGGCGGTCGAAACCCTTTGCGATGCCGAAGCGCTGCCCGGAATGCCGAACGCCGACCGTTCGCGAGGGCCCATTCGACCGCTGCGTGAACGGCCTGGCCTGCCGGGCCCAGCTCGCGGGCGCGATCCAGCACTTCGGCAGCCGCCCCGCCCTCGACATCCGCGGGCTCGGCCGGAAGACCGTCGAGCAGCTCGTCGCGAGCGGGCGGGTCGAGAACGTGGCGGATCTCTTCGCGCTCTCGCGGGCCGACCTCTCGGGGCTCGAGAGATTCGCGGACACTTCCGCCGGTAACCTCGCCCGCGCGCTCGAGAGGAGCAAGACCCCCGAGCTTGCGCGTTTTCTCTACGCCCTCGGGGTCCCGGAAGTCGGAGGACAGACCGCCCGCGATCTGGCCGACCACTTCGGGAGCCTCGGGGCCATCCGCGAGGCGGATGAGAGGCGTCTGATGGACGTCGAGGGGATCGGTCCGAGCGTGGCGCAGAGTGTGGCGGCCTTCTTCCGCCACCCCGAGAACCGAAAGGTCATCGACCTGTGCCTCTCGCGCGGCGTCCGGCCCGCCGCTCCCGCTCCGGCGCCGCACGGACCGCTCGCCGGAAAGACGGTCGTGTTCACGGGGGCGCTCGCAACCCTTTCGCGGGAGGAGGCGCAGGGCCTCGTGCGCCGGTCCGGAGGCCGGGCCTCGGAGAGCGTCGGCCGCAGCACCGACTACGTCGTCGTGGGGAAAGACCCCGGATCGAAATCCGTTCGGGCGGGCCAGCTCGGAATCCGGACGCTCGACGAGAAACAGTTTCTCCGCCTCGTCCGCGGCCGGAAGGAGTGAGGACATGGACAACGTCGACATCGCGAAACTCTTCGAAGAAGTCGCCGGTCTTCTCGAGATCCAGAGCGAGAATCCCTTCCGCGTGCGCGCCTACCGCACCGCCGCGCGCACGATCGAGACGCTCGGAGAGCCGGTGGCGGAGCTCGTCCGCAGGGACGGGCACCGGCTCGCGCAGCTGCCGGGCATCGGCGAAGACCTCGGCGGCAAGATCGTCGAGATCGTTCGAACCGGCCGCCTTCCGCTCTTAGACGAGCTCACCCGCAAGGTCCCCGAGACCCTGGTCGAGATGATGCGAATCGAAGGAGTCGGCCCCAAGCGAGCGCGGATGCTCTACGACAAGCTCCGCTTGAAGACGCTCGCGGACCTGGAGAAGGCGGCCCGGCAAGGGCGCCTCTCCGCGGTGCGGGGCTTCGGAAAGATCCTGCAGGAACGGATCCTCCAGGGATGCGCGGACCACCGCGCGCGTTCGGCCCGGTGCCGCCTCTCGGAGGCGGACGCCCACGTCCAGCCTCTCCTCGCGCACCTGCGCGGGACCAGGGGGGCCGAGACCGTCACGGTCGCGGGCAGCTACCGCCGCAGGAGGGAGACCGTCGGAGACGTGGACTTCCTGGTCGCCGCGCGCCGGCCGGCGGGGATCGCCGCAAGCTTTCTCTCCTATCCGGAAGTCGAACGTGTCCTGGCGCATGGAGAGACCAGGTGCTCCGTCCGCCTGCGCTCCGGCCTCCAGGCGGATCTGCGGATCGTCCCCCCCGAGTCCTACGGGGCCGCGCTCCACTACCTGACCGGGTCGAAGGCCCACAACATCGCGATCCGCACGCTCGGCGTTCGGAAGGGGCTGAAGATCAACGAGTACGGCATCTTCCGCGGACGCCGACGCGTGGGTGGAGAGACCGAGGAGGAAGTCTTCTCTTCGGTCGGACTTCCCTGGATTCCTCCCGAGCTGCGCGAGGATCGCCGAGAGATCGACGCCGCCCGGGAGGACAGGCTCCCGAAGCTCGTCGAGCTCGGAGACATCCGGGGCGATCTGCAGGTTCACACGGACTACACGGACGGGAAGAACACGCTCTCCGAAATGATCGAAGCCTGCCGTGCCCGCGGTTACCGGTACGTTGCGATCACCGATCACACGAAGGCGGTGCGCGTCGCCGGAGGACTGACCCCTTCCGAGTTTCGCAGCCAATTTCGCGAGATCGACAGGCTCGCCGAACGCACGCCCGGCATCGCGATCCTGAAGGGGGCCGAAGTAGACATTCTGGACGACGGCCGCCTCGACCTCGACGAGGAGACGCTTAGCCGGCTCGACATCGTGCTCGTCTCGGTCCACTCGAAGTTCCGGATGACGGAGGCCGCCATGACCGAGCGCGTGCTGCGGGCGATGCGCCATCCCCGCGTCCACGTCTTTTCCCATCCCACCGGAAGGATCCTCGGCCGCCGCGAGCCCTATGCCATCGACCTGGCTCAGGTGGCGCGGGCAGCCCGGGATCTCCATGTGCTGCTCGAGATCAACGCGCAGCCCGATCGCCTCGACTTGAACGACGTCCACGTCAAGATGGCCCGGGAAGCGGGCGCGCGCCTGATCATCTCGACCGACGCGCACCGCATCGCCGAGCTCGACTGGATGCGCTACGGCGTTGACCAGGCTCGCCGCGGGTGGTGCGCGGCCGTGGACGTCGCCAACACGCGCCCGCTGCGGGAGTTTCGGAAGCTGCTGGAGAAACCGCCTTCCCTGCCTCCGGTGATTCGGCTGACACCCTCGCGGCGCCGCCCTCGGGTCACGACCACGGGACATCCCGCCCCGGCGCGACAATCGCGGCGAAGCGCCGCCCGCTAGCGCTGGATCGCTCGAGGAGAAGGGGCGTCAGCCCCGGGAGTTTCCGGCCTCGAGGGACTCGCGCGGCGGACGGACGGTCATGACCGGGCACTTCGCGGCCGTGACCACGCGGGAAGCGACGCTGCCGAGGAAGAAGAGCTCCGCTCCCCGGCGGCCATGGGTGCCGAG
>JAWOLE010000293.1:0-3071 GCA_033853815.1 Thermoanaerobaculia bacterium | reverse complement strand
CCCAGAGGTCGAGGGAAGACTGCTCGCCGTAGGGATACATCTCGAGTCCCACGAGCACCCGGCGCCCGGCCCCGACGAGCTCTTCCAGGACGCGTTTCTCGACGCGATGCGACTCCATCGCGGTGTGTTCCTCGCCCACGAGCAGAAGGCGAACTCCGGCGAGCTTCGACGGCAGCTCCGCGGGAGTCAGCACCGCTCCCCCGACCGTCTGGGTGATCCCGTCGAGGACGAGCGGGACCTCCCGGTCCTTCCGCGCCGGGTCGCCGATGGGGAGGTGGAGTGGGTCTTCGGCCGCAATGGCCGCTGCCGCGATGAACAGCATCGCGGCGGCCATCAACCGACCGATTCTCTGCGTACTCACTTCCACGGCTCGATCGAGACGATCTCCAGCTCGGAATTCTCGACCCGGACGCGGTCCTGCAGACGCTTGCCGAGAAGGGACTGAGCGAATTCAGACTGATAAGAGTAGATCGCCTCTTCCGGCCGGGAATCCCAGGGGCCGAGGATGGTCGCGGAGCGCTCGGCCCCCGTCCCGGGGTCCCGGAGCACCAGGCGGGTGCCCACGCGCACCTCCGAGGCATCGATGTGCGCCGGATCGAGAGCTCTCGACCGCACGAGCTCGTCGGCCAGGTTGGCGATCCGCGCGGAGAGGTACTCGTGCCTCTGCCGCGCCGCGTGGTACTCGAAGTTCTCGGTCAAATCGCCGTGCTCCTTGGCGATCCTCATGGCCTCGGCGTTGGCCGGCAGCTCGACCTGCTTCAAGTGGGCGAGCTCCACGCGCCGGGCCTCGATCGCCTCGGGCGTCGAATAGACCCACTCGCGCGCGGGAGCCCGCAGAGCCGGAAAGCGCATCAGCAACGCTTCCTTCACGATCGCTCGCCGGTGCTCCTCCAGGCCCCCCGCCCGCTCCAGGGCCTCGAGGTAGCCCCGGGCCTCCTCCTCCGAACCGGAAGCCTGGACGATCGAAACCGCGAGGTTTCCCGGATCGAAGAGCTCTTTCAACTTCGCCCGGTAGCTCGCGAACTCGTCCTGGCGCAGGGCATCGAGGAGAGCGACGAAGAGGTGTGACGGTGCGGGCTTGCCCTCGGCGCGCAGGCGCTCGCAGAGCCAGAGGAAGGCGCGCGGGGCCTGCCGCGGGGAGCGAAGGATGCGACGCGACAATTCCTCGGAGCGTTCGGGCAGTTCGGCCAGGGCCGCGAAGAGCGCCGTCAGCACCCGCGCGTCGTCTTCCCGTGAGATCCGCTCGACAAAGAGGTCGGCCCAGTCGGGCCGGCTCGCCCGCACGGCCTCGAGCGCCTTCTCGCGCGCCGCGTAGTCGCGGATCTGCCCGATGACCGACGGCAGATCGCGGCTCTCGAGCAACTCGGCCGCCGGAAAAGCCTCGGGCTCCGAAGGCTGAAGCCTCGCGGCGCCCTGGGAGAGCTCCCAGGCGAGAGCGGTATGCCCCTGCTCCGCGGCTTTCCGGGCTTCCCGGGCGAGCGTCTCGCCGAAGAAGCGCGCGAGGTCCTTGGAGCGCTTCGCGTGCTTTCGCGCGAGCTCCATCTTGTGGGCGGGAGATGCCTGCTCGAATTCGCGATGGACGGACTCCTCCGCCTCCCCCGCGCTCGCCAACCAGGAGACCACGGCCGCCTTGCCTGTCCCCGAGACGACGAGCTGCGGGTGCTTGTGCGCCGCCACCCAGAAGCTTCCCCAGCGGGCCTCGGCGACCAGACCCGCTAGATTCTCCTTGACCTCGTTCAAGCTCATCGGGCGTCCGAAGCTCTCGAGAAGCCGCCGCACCGCCCCGGCGGGATCGCGCTCGACGAGCTCCCGCGCCGCCTCCGGCTTCTCGAGCTTCTCCCGCAGGAAATGTTCCGCCGGCAGCGGCACGAGATTCTTTTCCGCGTTGACCAGCGAGAGCGGAAGCTTCGCGTCCGCGAACTCCAGGCGGATCACGTCGAGAGCCGGGTTCAACTCCACGATCCGGCCGGCCCCGCGCCCCGCCATGAAATAGATCTCACCGGGAGAGAAGCGCAGCCAGCGCGCGACCTTCCCCGCGGCCTCCGCCGGGTCCGCCGCGTTCTGGAACGGGAACTGCGCCAGGAGAGCGCCAAGGCTCGGATGCGACGCGAAGCGCTTGCGCAGCGCCGCCTCCAGGTCCCGGCGGATTTCCGGATCCGTCGGCGACATCCTTGCGATCTCGAGCAGCACCGCCATCTGGCGGTCGCCGTCTTCCCTTTCCGCTTCGTAGTCCGCGAGAAATCGCAGCCAGGAGACCGCGTTGACGCCTCCGCCCTTCTTCTTCACGGCGGCGGCGACCGCGAAAAAGAACGGAAGGTTCTCCGGCTCCCGCTCCATGCGTTCCATCCAGGCGTCCTCGACCGCATCGAACCTCTTCGCCTCGATCGCTTCTGTCACCGAGGCCGGAATGGCGGCTGCCGGAGAAGACATCAGGGGGCGATCTTATCGGCTTCGCGCCGGCCTCCACGTCCTCGAATTTTGATGAACGCTGATCATGCGACAGTCGCGGACGGGTGATACAAGAACATTTTGATCGGCGCGCAGAACTGATGGACGGTTGAGAGCCGCCCGGCTTCGCCGCCTCCCTCGATCAGTCAGTCTCTGCCCAATGCGCCGACTGTCTCACGCTGTCGCGAACGAAATCTTCCTTCTTTGATGAACGCGGATCATGCGGCAACGAGAGACGGGTGCTACAAGAAAACGTCGGTCAAACGCGGGTTTGCGCCCCTATGTGATGACGGTTCTGCTGCCTGGAATCGGCAGCGATGCGGCGACCGGAGAGGAGGCCTATATGGGTAACCCGATCCGCTCTCTCGCCATGGTTTCCCTCTTCCTTCTCGCGACTAGCCCTGCCACGGCGGAGCAGATCTCGAGCGCGCAGCCGGCCGCGGAGGCAGGCGCCCTCTCCAACTGGGCGGCGCCGTTGTTGTGGTGTCCGCCTCCTGCGGCTCGCGTGCCGGGGGAGATCCGTACGCAGGAGGCAACCGACGCCTCGGCCCCCCTCCCCTTCATCGCCGTCACGCCCTGCCGCGTCGCCGACACCCGCGGCAACGGCTTCACCGACCAGTATG
>JAWOLE010000292.1:0-8405 GCA_033853815.1 Thermoanaerobaculia bacterium | reverse complement strand
AGTCGCCCTCTCCGCACTTTTGGTCGCCCGGACGGGCCTGCCAGGCTTCTTGGCTACCGGCACCGGCGTGCATTAGAGCAGGTTCCGGCGTTGGGTGCGCGACCTTCGGCTGCGACGGTCGCATTGCGACCGGCAGCCGAGAGTTCTCAAGGAAACAACCCGAGTTCGGACCCTGGTCTTTGAAGTTCTCGGCCGCCGTTCGCGGAGCGAACGCCTGCGGCCGAAAGTCCGGCCGCCGAATACCGGCGCGCGTTTGTTCGTTATGCTGCTGTTGATGGCATCGACCGGCCCCCGCCGCCGCCGTGTTTCGCTCCACCTCTGGATCTACCGCCACCGCGTGGCCGTGATGACGTCGGTCGGAGTCGTGCTGCTCGCCGGTCTCGGGCTCCTCGCCCACTTGACGTCGGTCGTGGTGTCCCGGTTCGAGGGGCACCGGTGGAATCTGCCGTCGCGGATCTATTCGGATATGTTCGTCCTGCGCGCCGGGGACAGCGTGACCGCCGACAGCCTGTCGGCCAGGCTCGAGCGCCTGCTCTACCAGCCGGACGCCGCGGAACCGGCTCGGCCGGGCCACTTCCGGCGGAGCGGCAACGCGATCGAGGTCTTCACGCGGGATTTCCGATATCCGGGAAAATTCTTCCGGGGCTTCCCCGCCCGCGTCCAGTTCAACGGCGGGAAGGTCGCGTCGATCCGGGATTTCTCGGGGGAGCCGCTCCCGGCCCTGGTCGTGGAACCGGAATTGCTGGGCTCGATCTTCGGCGAGAAGTTCGAGGACCGCACGCTCGTGCGCCTGGCGGATCTGCCGCAGTCGCTGAAGGACGCCGTGCTCGTCACGGAGGACCGCGACTTCTACCGGCACGCGGGCGTTTCGGTCAAACGCAGCGTCGGAGCCATCTTCTCCAACCTGCGGGGAGGTGCCCGGCAGGGGGGATCGACCCTGACGCAGCAGCTCGTCAAGAACCTGTACCTCTCTCCCGAGCGAACGCTGCGGCGCAAGGCGATCGAGGCGGTCCTGGCGGTGATCCTCGACGCGCGCTACTCCAAGGACGAGATCTTCGAGGCCTACCTGAATCAGATCTATCTCGGGCAGTACGGGTCGCTCGCGGTCAACGGAGTCGGCGAGGCCGCGCGCCACTTCTTCGGAAAGGAAGCCAGCGATCTCGACGTGGCGGAGTCGGCCACGATCGCGGCCATGATCAAGGGCCCCAACGTCTTTTCCCCCATCCACAACCCCGACCGCACCCGGCAGCGGCGGGATCTCGTGCTCCGGCAGATGCGCGAGGAGAAAAAGATCGACGACGCGACGCTGCAGCAGGCGCTCGCGGAGCCGCTCGTGTCCACGTCGCGTGGGGAGCCCGTCACCCGCGCGCCCCATTTCGTGGACTTCGTCCGGGCGGAGCTCGAGCAGCGCTTCGGGCGGCAGCTGAAGACCGAGGGCCTGCAGATCTACACGACGCTCGATGTCGATCTGCAGAAGGCGGCCCAGCGGGCCGTCACGCAGGGCCTCGCGACGCTCGAGAAGAACTACCGCCGCCTGGCCGCCATGGCCAGGCAGGAGCCGCTGCAGGGGGCCCTGGTCGCTCTGGAACCGCGCACGGGCGCCGTCAAGGCCTTCGTCGGGGGACGCGACTACCGCATCTCGCAGTTCAACCGGGTGACGCAGGCGCGCCGCCAGCCGGGGTCTCTCTTCAAGCCCTTCGTGTACCTGGCGGCCTTCGCCCGCCGCGATGTCGAGAAGCCCATTACGCCCGCCACGATCCTCGAGGACACGCCGATCACGGTCACCTGGGGGCGAGGAGGCGAGGACGAGCAGTGGAGCCCGCACGACTACGACGGCGAGTACCGCGGCGCGATTTCCGCCCGCAAGGCGCTGGAGCTCTCGATCAACATCCCCACGGTGCGCGCCGCCCTGGCCGCCGGACTGCCGAACGTCCTGGCGACCGCACGGGCCGCCGGCGTGGGCTCGCAGCTACGGCCCTATCCCTCCGTCGCGCTCGGCGCCTTCGAGGTCTCTCCGATCGAGATCGCCTCCGCGTACTCCGTCTTCGCCAACGGAGGCGTGCGCGTGGACCCGATCGCGATCGTGGGCGTCATGACCAACGACGGCCGGCTCCTCGACCGCAAGGAGACGCCCCTGAAGCCCGCCCTGCCCGCCGACGCGGTGTTTCTCGTGGACTCGCTCATGCGAGGCGCCGTGGACCGGGGGACGGCCTCGGGGGCGCGCGCGGGAGGCGTGCGCGGAGTGCTCGCCGGAAAGACGGGGACGACCAACGACTACCGCGACGCCTGGTTCGTCGGCTTCTCCCCGAGGTTCCTCGCGGCCGTCTGGGTCGGCTACGACGACAACCGCCCTGTGAGGCTGACGGGCACACAGGCGGCCGTGCCGATCTTCGCGGATTTCTCGCGTTCGGTCCCGCCCCACTTTTTCGCGGAGAATTTTCCCGTCCCTTCCGACATCGTCACCGCCGAGATCGATCCGGAGAGCGGGGGGCTCGCGACGCCCGAATGCCCGCGCCGGATGACCGAGGTCTTCATTTCCGGCACCCAGCCCCGCTTCGAGTGCCCGCTCCACCGCTTCTCCGCGCCGCTGCCGATGGAGGGAGCGGGGTTCTAGAAGAGCCGCGGCCGCCCTCAGTGAACGACTGGGGGACTGGGAGACTGGGGGATAGGGAGAACGGGAGTGTCGGATCGCCCGGTCCCCCATGTCCCCCAGTCTCCCAGTCGCTCTCTCAAGAGGCAGACCTTCTGATAGATTGAAGTGTTCGATGAAAGAGCACCCGGCGATCCGCATAAGGGGGGCGCGGACGCACAACTTGAAGGACGTGTCGGTCACGATCCCGATCGGGAGCCTGACCGTGATCACCGGCGTTTCGGGGTCGGGGAAATCGTCGCTGGCTTTCGACACCCTGTACGCCGAGGGCCAGAGGCGCTACGCCGAGTCCCTCTCGACCTATGCCCGGCAGTTCCTGGAAAGGCTCGATCGCCCCGACGTCGAGTCGATCGAGCCGGTCCCTCCGGCGATCGCGCTCGAGCAGAAGAACGGGGTGCGTAACGCCCGCTCGACGGTCGGAACGCAGACGGAGATCTACGACTCGCTGCGCCTCCTCTTCGCCCACGGGGGGACGACGTTCTGTCCCGCCTGCGGCCGGGAGGCGGTGCCGGGAGGCGTCGATCGGGCCGTCGGGGAGCTCTTCGAGACCGAGTCGGGCTCGCGCGTCGTCCTGGTGGCGCCGCTCTCCTGGCGCCGCGAGGGCAACGGTCGTAAGACGCGCCGCAGCGCCCGCAACGACCTCGCGCGCCTCGAGGAATTGAAGCGGGCCGGCTTCTTCCGGGCGCTCGACCGCGACGGCGAGACCGTCGAGATCGAAGCGGACGTGGAAGGATTGCTCGACGCGCAGGGGCGCCTTCCGGTGGTCGTCGGCCGCTTCGTCGTCCGCGAGGAGTCGCGTCCGGAAATCGCCTCCGCGGCCGACACGGCTTTCGCGATGGCGGGCTCTCTTCTCGCCGTGCTCGACGGCCGTACGCGCGACTTCCGCCGGGGCCTTCACTGTCCCGCCTGCGGGGCCGAGTTCCGCGAGCCCACACCCGCCCTCTTCGCCTTCAACTCGCCGCTCGGGGCCTGCCCGGCCTGTCAGGGGTTCGGCCGCGTCATCGGCGTGGACCTCGAGAAGGTGATCCCGGATCCTTCGCTGACCCTCTCCGACCGTCCCGTCGCCCCGTGGAACACGCCGGCCTACGAGTCGGCGTATCAGGACCTGTTCCGCGCCTGCCGTCGGTATTCGGTGCGCACCGACATCCCGGTGTCCCGGCTCTCCGCGCACGAGCGCGAGGTCCTGTTCAAGGGGCGTGGAGAGTTCTACGGCGTGAACGGCTTCTTCGACTGGCTCGAGACGAAGCGCTACAAGATCCATGTCCGCGTCCTGCTCGCGCGCTACCGCGCCTACACGGTCTGTCCGGAATGCCGCGGGGCACGGCTGACCCCCGCGGCGCTCTCGGTGCGCCTGCGCGGGCGGACGATCGCGGAACTGTGCGACCTGCCGCTCTCCGAGCTCGAGCGGTGGTTCCAGAATCTCGAGCTCTCGGCCGGCGAGGAGGAGCGCCTCTCCTCCGTCGTCGCCGAGATCCGCTCCCGCGTGCGGTACATGAACGAGGTCGGCCTCCATTACCTCACGCTGTCGCGCGCGGCGCGTACGCTTTCGGGCGGAGAGGCACAGCGGATCGGGCTGGCCTCGGCGCTGGGCGGGGCCCTTACGGGCACGCTCTACGTCCTGGATGAGCCGACGATCGGGCTGCATCCCGCCGACACGCGCCGGCTTCTCGCGATCCTGAGGCGGCTGGCCGACCGCGGCAACACCGTTGTCGTCGTCGAGCACGACCCGGAAGTCATCGAGGCGGCCGACCGCGTCATCGACCTGGGCCCCGGCGCAGGCAGCCTCGGCGGCCGCCTGCTCTTCGAGGGATCCCCCCGCTCCCTCGCGCGCGTCCGGTCCTCGGCCACGGGGCACCTGCTCCGCGGACGGGCCTCTTCCCGGTCCGATCACCAATCGCCGATCGCCAATCGCCAATCGCCGGCCAGCGCGCGCCCCGGCCGGCTGGTCCCTTTCCGCCGCGCCGAGGGGGCGATCACGGTCGTCGGCGCGCGGGAGCACAACCTGAAGGACCTGACCGTGCGTTTTCCACTCGGGCGCCTGGTGGCCGTGTCCGGCGTGTCGGGATCCGGAAAGTCCACGCTCGTCCGCGACGTCCTCTACAACTCGTACGCGCGCCGGGTCAAGGGCCTGGTCCAGCTCGATGTGGGCGAGCACGATTCGATCGAGGGGCTCGAGAACCTGGGCGACCTGCTGCTCGTGGACCAGAGTCCGCTGGGGCGCTCGGCGCGATCCAATCCGGTTACGTACGTGAAGGCCTGGGACGAGATCCGCCGCGTCTTCGCCCGCACGGCGCGCGCGATCTCCCGCGGGATCACGGCGCGCGATTTCTCCTTCAACTCCCCGGGAGGCCGTTGCGAGGCCTGCCGCGGCACGGGGTGGCAGACGATCGACATGCAGTTCCTGGCAGACGTCACCGTGCGCTGCGACGCCTGCGACGGGCGCCGCTTCCAGAACCGCGTCCTGGCGGTCCGCTATCTCGGCGTGAACATCGGGGACGTGCTGGCGATGACTGTCTCGGACGCCGCGGCGTTCTTCGCGGGGGAGGCGAGGATCGTCAAGCATCTTCGCCCCCTTCTCGAGACGGGCCTCGGATACGTGACGCTCGGGCAGCCCACCTCGACCCTGTCGGGCGGCGAGGCGCAGCGGCTCAAGCTCGCTCCTTTCGTGGATGCGCACCCGGCGGCCGGACGCGGCACGCTCTTTGTCTTCGACGAGCCCACCACCGGGCTCCACGCCCTGGACATCGAGAGGCTTCTTGCGACGCTGCGCCGCCTCATCCTGCTCGGACATTCCGTGCTCGCGATCGAGCACAACCTGCAGTTTTTGGCGGCCTGCGACTGGATCGTGGACCTGGGCCCCGGCGGAGGCGAGCAGGGAGGATCGGTGGTGGCCGAAGGATCGCCGGAGGAGATTCGCCGCTGCCCGGCGAGCCTGACGGGGCGCTTTCTCGCCGAGCTCGCCCCTTCTCCTCCTCCCGAGTCGCGCCGGGCTGAATCCCGGTAACAGGTTCTCGCTGCGGGCCCGACCCTACCGCCCCCCGTGCCTCACGACGCCGGGGCCTTGCGGCGTGCCTCCTCCAGGAATCGGCGGAGCCTCTCCTTGCCGGCGTAGCCCTCGTACTTGGCGATCAGGCGTCCGTCGGGCGACGCGACGACCAGGGTCGGGAACGCGGTAACCGAGTACCGACGCTGGAGGTCTTCGACCGGCCCGGAATTCCTTCCGTCTTCGCGTTCGCGGTCCATGACGCGCGCGGGTTCGTAGGAGGCGTTGACAAGGGCGGCGATGTCGGGATCCTCCCACCCCTCCGTATCGAGGCGATGGCAGGGCATGCACCAGGCCGCGGTGAAATCGTAGAGCACGGGCCGGGCGTCGCTCCTGGCCGCCGACGCGGCCTTCTCCTGCGGTACCCATCGGACGAGCCCGGGTCCCGCTTCGGCCTTCTGCCGGCCGGCCAATCCGGTCACGATGCGCAGGACGACAGCGGCGGCTACGATGGCGAGAAGAATTGGAGGCAGCTTCGACTGCGAGCCCTGGGGCTTGCGCGCGCCGGTCTCCGGCGCGGCCGGAGGGCTCTCCTCAATCCTGTCCATAGGAGAACTCCCTGCGAGAGAAGACGAGGGCGGCGAGTGCGAGATATCCGGTGACGGCGAGGACGTACGCCCCAACCGCGCCCGAGAAGACGTCCTGTCCGCGCAGCACGTCTCCCCAGGAAACGCGCGGCAGCAGGTTCTCTCGGGCGAGAGACCCGAAGCGTGAGAGCCACGTCGTCCCGAGCGGCCTCGCCAGCGCGTCGGGCAGCCCGAGCAGCAACGTCCAGAGAAAGTAGGCCAGGACGTCCCCGTACCCCCGCAGGAAGGTCGAGAAGAAGAGCAGGACGGCGGCCAGCAGCGCGGCGGAGAGGAACGCCGCCACAACTCCGCGGGCAAGACCTGCGGCCGAGAGCGCGACGGTGACGCCGAGCATGCTTCGGAGAAGAGGCGAGAGCACGAGGGCGAGAACACCGATCGTGACCACGTAGAGAGTGTAGGCGATCAGGATGCCGCAGTAGCGCCCGTAGAGGTACTCCACCCGACGGATGGGGCGGGCGAGGATCATCTGCAGGGCTCCGCTCGAGCTGTCCCTCGAAACGGAGCCCGCCGCCAGGATCAGAAGGGCCAGGAAGCCGCCCGATTCCAGAGTCCCCTCGCCTCCGCCGGCGATGATCTGGAAGACCGTGAGAAGGCCGAGGAGCGACAGCGCGATGACGATTCCGATCGAGCCGAGCTTCTGCCGCAGGAGGCGCCTCACCATCTCGGTCATGACCCCGCCTCTCCTCCGGGAGATCCCGATGCGGCGTCCGCGGCCCCGCGGAAGAGCTCCTCGAGGTCGGCCGAGGAGCGGACCTCCAGGACGGGTACGTCGGCCAGCGCGAGCGTCTTGACCGCGCGAGCGACTTCCTCTTCGCGCGCAGCCGGCAAGGCGACCGCACCCTCCGTCCGGGAAGAAGCCTCGAAACCCGCCGCGGCAAGCGCGGCGAGCGCGTCGGCGACCCGGGTCGGAGGCACGCGGAAGACCGCGCGCCGGGGCGTCGCGGCGTCTCCTCGCAGCGTCTCGCTCCGAGTCAGGCGTCCGCGGTCGATGAACACAACGCGGTCGCAGACCTTCTCGACCTCGGCCAGCTGGTGCGAATTCAACACGATCGTCGCGCCGCGCGACTTCGCTTCCAGGATCCTCTCGCGCACGACCGCGACGCCCAGCGGATCGGTCCCCGAGGCCGGCTCGTCCAGGAAGAGAAGGTCCGGGTCTCCCAGGGTCGCCTGGGCGACGCCGATCCTCTGGAGCATCCCCCGCGAGTAGGAGCGCAGGCGCCGGTGGAGCACGGAGGTCTCCAGCCCCACGCGGGCAGCCGCGGCCGCCACCTGTTCGCCGGTCCGCGCCGGGTCGCCTCCGGAAAGCCGCCAGTGGTGCGCGAGAAAAGCGCCCCCGGAGAGCTCCCGGTCAAACCCCAGGCGTTCGGGCATGTATCCCGTGCGCGCCCGCACCGACAGGTCGTCGGGCGGCTTGCCGTCCACGGTGATCGACCCCTGCTCCGGGCGCAAGAAACCGAGCAGGCAGGAGAGCAGCGTTGTCTTGCCCGCGCCATTGGGCCCGATCAGGCCGAGCGTCTCGCCGCGCGACACCTCGAGCGAAACGCCGTCCAGGGCGCGTGTGCGCCGCCCGAAGCGGCCGTACGTCTTCGAGACGTTGGAGACGGAGATCACGGGAGTCGAGAATAGCCGGGAAACGGGAAACGGGAAACGGGAAACGAGAGGGCTCGTTCGTCGTTTTTCGTTCTCCGTTTCCCGATTTCCGAACTTGAGCGGGAATACATGCTAGATTCTTGCGCTTTTCGAGGGTTCGGACGAATGATCGAGGTCCAGAGCCTCACCAAGCGATTCGGGGACGCGGCCGCCGTTTCGGAGGTCACGTTCTCCGTGCGTCAGGGAGAGATCGTCGGTTTCCTCGGGCCCAACGGCGCCGGGAAGACGACGACGATGCGCGTGCTGACGGGCTTTCTTCCGCCCAGCGGGGGCGCCGCGCGCGTGAACGGCCACGACATCGTCCGGGAGTCGCGGCAGGCTCGCGCGAACCTCGGGTACCTTCCCGAGTCCGCGGCGCTGTATCCCGAGATGCGCGTGCGCGAATACCTGGCCTACCGCGCGAAGCTCGAGGGCGTCGCGGGGCCGCAAGTGAAATCCCGAGTGGACGAGGCGGTCGCCCGGTGCCTGCTCGAGG
>JAWOLE010000291.1:0-21255 GCA_033853815.1 Thermoanaerobaculia bacterium | reverse complement strand
GAGGCCGCGCCGCTCGATCCCATCGCGATCGCGTAGAAGACAGGGACCCAATGGGCCGGCACGCCGCCTGTCTTCTGGAAATGAAAGGCGATCAGCGCGTAGTCCGCGAAGCCCGCTCCGACGAGAGCGGCCCCGGCGAGATAGATCCAGAACACTCGGGGCAGTTTCTTCGACGGCGCGGCAGGCTCGCGCTTCTCGAGCTCTTCGGGCCTCGGGTAGAGCAGGCGCGCGACCGCCAGCAGAGACAGAGTCACGAGCGCCGGGGCCAGGAGCACGGCGAAGGCCAGTTGATACCGGCCGCCGCGGGCGAGGATCACCGCCATCGCCAGGGGGCCCACCATGGCTCCGGCCTGGTCGAGCGCCTCGTGCAGGCCGAAAGCCCATCCGTAGCCGCCGAGCTCCCTGCCCGCATGGGAGAGCATCACGTCCCGCGGCGGATTCCGGGTCGCGCGCCCGGCCCTTTCGAGCACGAGCAGCGCCGCGGCGGCCGGCCAGCTTCCCGCCAGCGCCAGGGCCGGCACCGCCAGCATCTGAATGACGTAACCGAAGATCGCGATCGGCCAGAACGCCCGGGTCCGGTCCGCCGCGCGGCCGGAAACGAACCGGAGTCCATATCCGACGAGCTCGCCGAATCCCGCCACGACACCGACCGCGGTGGCGCTGGCTCCGAGAAGGGCCAGGTAGGGTCCCAGGATCGAGCGGGCCCCCTCGTAGACGAAGTCGGCAAAGAAGCTCATCACCCCGACGAGGAGGACGAAGCGCAGGGCGGGAGAACGCGAGACCATCGGCATGCTCGTCAGCGCGCGTCCGGCCGTCCCGCCGTGGCTGCGTCCGAGATCTCGGCGAGCTTGAGGACCGGATGAAGCTCGAAGCCGTTGGGGGCGCTGCCGATGGCCTCGTGGAGCTCGTCGAAAAAACCGACGCCGACGACCTCCACGAGGATCTCGGTATGCCTGGCGCGAATCGCCTCGGCGACGCGGCGCGCCTCGGCGAAATTGGGTTCGTATCGGGACCTCTTCGCGCAGAGCGGATTGGGAATCTCGGCGACCATGGACGCGTCGGGAGCCTTCGGATCGCGCAGGAGAAGGTGCACGTCCTGATCGAGCCGGGTGTGAACGGCGACGAGGAGCGCCGTCACCCGGTAGACGTAGAACTCGTTGGCGTTGCGGCGGCGCCGGTCAAAGCCGTCGGGTTTCGAAAACCGGGTGAGCTCGCGCACCTCGGCGTCGATCGGCCGGAGCCGGATCGCCCCCGCCTCGTCGTCGGTCAGCGTCTTGACGCGCCAGCGGTATACGCCGCACGGGATCTTCGCTTCCTTGAGCGTCCAATCGATCGTGCGGCAGCCGAGAATGAGAACCGCCGGGAAGATCCCGCCGAGCAGGAGGGCGCGTCGCGCACGAGTCGGTATCCTGTCAGACGGATTTCGCACACCGTATTGTGTGCAAGGGGCAGGCCGGGGCCTAATGGCCTCCAGGCCTTCAGACTGGAAGCTCGGCGGAGTCGGCCGCGGCGGGCCTTTCCCACCACGGGGAGACGCAGGCCGGGCGTGGCCGCGGCCGCGGGGGAAACCCGAGGCAAGACAGCCGTTCGACGACGCGCGCCGCCGCCTGGACCACCGCGGTTCGAACCGCAGGGGTCAGGCCGATCCCCCTGGCGACCATTCCCGGGACGACTCCGAAGAGCAGAATCTCTCGCGGGGCGCACCCCACGAGATCCAGGGCAAGAAGGGCATCGGTCAGCCCCGGGTCGTGCGGAGAGAGACGCGGCCCGCCGGGGCGCGCGAGGAGCTCCTCGCTCGAGTAGGAATGGATGGTGCCGGGCGCGCCGTCGGCCTTCACCGTGTCGATGAGAATCACGGTGTCCGCGTCGGCCAGATACGGAGTCAGGTCGAGGCCGGGCGTGCCGACGTCCAGGACGCAAACCCCTTGGGGAAACTCCCAGTTGGCGAGCAGCTCCTCGATCACCCAGGGGCCGAGCGCGTCGTCCCCCATGAGGACGTTGCCCAGGCCCAGGACTCGGACTTCGCCCGGAGTCAACATGGCTTCGCTTCTACAGCGCCCGGACGCGGGCGATCTCGCGCCCCCCGGGGTCGAGAGTGTGGACGGCGCAGGCGATGCAGGGATCGAACGAGTGGATCGTGCGCAGGACCTCCAGGGGCAGCTCGGGGTTGGCCACCGGGTTGCCGACGAGGGAAGCCTCGTAGGGGCCCGGCTGGTCCTTCTCGTCGCGCGGCCCGGCGTTCCAGGTCGAGGGGACGACCGCCTGGTAGTTGGCGATCTTGCCGTCCCTGATGACGATCCAGTGCGAGAGCACGCCGCGCGGCGCTTCGTGGAAGCCAAAACCCCGCTGCTCGCCGTCGGGAAAGACGGGCTGGTTGAAGATCGCCGTGTCCCCCTTTCCGATGTTCGCCGCCAGGAGGGCCCAGTGCTTGCGGGCGAGCTCCGAGAGGACGCATGCGCGGATCATCCGCGCCGCATGTCGGCCGAGTGTCGAGTGCAGGACGGCCGGCGTCGCCTCCGCCTTCGCGACGGCTCCGGCGGTCTGGAGCGTCTTGTCGGTCCAGCGCCGCGTGGGCTCGTGCCCGACCGCGTATCCGACGAGGACCTGGGCGAGCGGCCCGACCTGCATGACCTTGCCCTGGAAGCGCGGCGCCTTGACCCAGGAGTACTTCCGGGAATCCTCGAAGCCGGTGTACCGCGGGACCGTCTCCTCCTCGAACGGGTGCTTCGACCACTGGCCGTCGTACCAGGCGTGCGCGATCGACTCGGTGACGTTCCTTTTGAAGTACCAGTCGTCGAAAGTCCGGATCTGTTTGACGCTCGCGAGGTCGCCCTCGAAGATCGTGCCGCCCGGCAGGTCGAACTTCCTTCCCCTCGTGTCGAGGGGCAGGTCGGGCACGGCGAGGTAGTTGGTGACGCCGGCCCCGTACCCGAGCCACTCCGGGTACATCCCGGCGATCGCGCAGACGTCGGGAAAGTAAACCTGCTCGATGAACGTGCCGATCTCGTCCAGGATGTCCTTGACCATGTAGAGCTTGTTCATGTTCAGCGTGGCCTCGTTGTCGAGGTTGATCGCGTTGGCCACGCCGCCCACGGCGAGGTTCTGGATGTTGGGCGTCTTGCCGCCCAGGATCGCCACGATCTGGTTGACCTTCCTCTGGTATTCGAGCGCCTGGAGGTAATGCGAAACCGCCAGCAGGTTGACCTCCGGCGGCAGCTTCATCGCCGGATGGCCCCAGTAGCCGTTGGTGAAGATGCCGAGCTGGCCGGCTTCGACGAAGCCCTGGACCTTGTCCCGGACCGCCGCCAGCTCCAGCCGCCCGTTCTTCGGCCAGGGCGAGAGGCTCTCGGCCAGCGCCGAGGCCCGGGCGGGATCGGCCTTCAGCGCCGAGACCACGTCCACCCAGTCGAGGGCCGAGAGCTGGTAGAAGTGGACGATGTGGTCGTGCATGGCGTGCGCCATCACGATCAGGTTCCGGATGTACTGGGCGTTCAACGGGACCTCGAGCTTCAGCGCGTTCTCGACCGCGCGAACCGAGGCGATCGCGTGCACCGTCGTGCACACGCCGCAGAAGCGCTGCGTGAAGAGCCAGGCGTCCCGGGGGTCGCGCCCGAGGAGGATCGTCTCGATCCCGCGGAACATCTGGCCCGAGGACCAGGCCTTCTGGACCTTGCCTCCATCCACCTCGACGTCGATGCGCAGGTGCCCTTCGATCCGCGTGACGGGGTCCACGACGATGCGCTTGGACATGGCTGGCCTCTATGATTCCGCGCGCCGGGGCGCGCCGGAAAAGATCGGGAAGAGCTTGACGACCACGATGTAGCCCAGGACCTCGAGGGCGAGCAGCCCCACCGTGATCAGGAATTCCGGGACGCTCGGGAAGTAGTGGACGTCGGGGGCGGCGCGGTAGCCGAGCAGATAAGTGTCGAACCGGTAGAGGGCGCCCGCGAGGAGCATCAGCATCGCCGCCCGGAAGAGGTTGCCCGCATCGCGTCGAGCGTGCTTGGGCCAGAGGAGCAGGAGAGGCGCCAGGGCCAGCGCGGCCTCGACCCAGAAGGCGACCGCATAGCGGTTGGCGGCAAACGCCAGCGGCAGGCGGCCGCGGAGGATGACGTCGCCGATGCGAAGGACGAAGAAGGCGCCGAGGACGGGCAGCATCGCCCCGGAGAGCCCGGCCAGCATCTCGGTCTCGCGCGGCCGGCGGAAGAAGACGCTGGCGAGCGTGGACTCGAAAACGACCGCGGCATATCCGATCGCGACGCAGGAGACGAGAAAGAGCAGCGGCAGGAGCGGCGTCTGCCACAGCGGGTGAAGCTTGCGCCCGGTCAGGACCATCAGGGTGCCGAGCGAGGATTGATGCATGGTCGGCAGCAGCAACCCCAGAGCGATCACCCAGACGAGGGACTTGTCCAGGATCCTGTGCGCCGCCTCGGCGAGCTTGCGGAGCCGGCTCTCCGGGTGCCAGCGCTCGAGGAAGACCGGCGCGAGCTCGATCCAGGCCACGCCCGTGTAGGTCATGATGCAGAGGGAGACCTCGAGAAGGGCCGAGTGCAGGTTCCAGGACCAGACGAAGAGCGGCACCTTCCAGGCGATCCAGGGGCGCCCGATGTCGAGCGCGATCGAGATGCCCGCGACCGTGTAGCCGAGAGCGCTCGTCAGGATGGCCGGGCGCACGAGCGGGTGATAGCGCCCCTTGTTCAGGACGTAGACGAGGATCGCCATGGAGTAGCCGCCGCAGGCGAGCGCGGTCCCCGTGACGACGTCGAAGGCGATCCAGAGCCCCCACGGGTAGGCATCGGAGAGCGCCGTCGTCGCGCCGAGCCCGGCGACGAGCCGCCACACGATGAGGATGAAGGCCACGAGGACGAGCGCGGCCAGCACGCGGAAGGGGCGCGTCAGGAGCCGCGCGGCCAGGGTCTTCCCCTCGCCCGCGCTCACGGCTTCTCCTCTTTCTCAACGGACCCTTCGTCGATCCGTTTCTCGCCCGAACCCTCCTCGATCTGCGCCTTCCTGCGGTTGCGCCAGATGACGGCTCCCAGAAGCCCGTAGAGAACGACCGGAGCCACGAACCCCTGATAGACGCCGCGCTGGATGGCCTCCTGGATCTCCGGGACCGGCCGGTCGGAAAGCGTCGGCAGGCCGAGCTTCCCGAAGGCGACGTGCGAGAGGTAGAGGCACTGGGTGCCTCCGGCGTCGGTCTCGCCGTAGATCTTCGGCGCGTAGAGGCCGGGGTTGGCCGCCATACGCCGGCGCGCTTCAGCCAGCAGCTCCTCGCGGACGCCGTAGATGACGGCCTGCCGCGGGCAGACCTCGGCGCAGGCCGGCCCCTGGCCGCGAGGATAACGGCTGAATCCGTCGGCCGTGCGAAGCGCGGCCCCGAGCGAGCGGTGCCGGCACAGCTCGCACTTGACGATCTTGGGGAAGGTCTTGGCCCACTCAAACTTCGGGACGTTGAAGGGGCAGGCCATCTGACAGTAACGGCAGCCGATGCAGAGCTTCGGGTTGTAGGCGACGACGCCGTGTTCCGCCTTCTTCAGCGCGCCGAGCGGGCAGGCGTTCGTACAAGCCGCGTCCACGCAGTGCATGCACTGCGCCTTGAAATAGGAGTACTCGCGGCCGTCGGCGCTCTTGTAGAGCTTGATGAGCGTCTTCGTCTGCCCGTTCAAGTCCATCGGCATGTCCCAGAGGTGTCCGGGCGCGTTGGAGGTGTCGGGCTTCGTGTTGTTGGCCTCCCGGCAGGCGACGACGCAGGCCTTGCAGCCGATGCAGCGCGTGGCGTCGTAGAGGAGCCCCAGGGCGTCGGGCAGGGCGACGGGCTTGACGCGCGCCTCTACCGTCCCGCCGGCCGCGGCCGTCGCGCCGACGGCGGCCAGGCTCTTGAAGAAGAGGCGTCTGTCCGCCCGCACGTCACGCCTCCTTTCCCGGACCGCTTCCTTCTTCGGGAGGCTTCTCTCCCGCTTCGGGAGGCTCCTCTCCCAGCTTGCGCGACGCCATGAACCCGGCGCCGATGAGCGCTCCCCCCACCAGGCCGGCGACGGCCGTCGCCACGGGGCTGACCCTTCCCTGGCGCGAGCGAATCGGCGCGTAGGTGTCGGGCGGCGTCGGGCGCTCGATGTCCACGGTCTGGTGGAGCGCGGCGCGGAAAGCGAGCTTCTGCTCGGTGCAGCCGTAGCAGGGGTGGCCGATGCCGATCGGCCAGGCGTCGATCACCTCGCCAAACTGGAGCACGGAGCAGTTGGCGTGCGTCGCTGGCCCCTTGCAGCCGAGCTTGTAGAGGCAGTAGCCGAGCCGGTGGCCCTCGTCGCCGAACCTCTGGGCGAAGCGCCCGGCGTCGAAGTGCGGGCGTCTCGGGCAGTGCTCGTGGATCGTGCGCGCGTACGCGAACTTCGGGCGGCCCTTCTCGTCCAGCTCCGGCAGCGTTCCGTACGTGGCGTACTGGAGGATGGTGCCGAGAAAGTTGTACGGGTTGGCCGGACAGCCCGGGATGGTCACGACCCTCTTGCCCGCCAGGAGCGCGGGAACGCCGGTCGCGCCGGTCGGGTTCGGGTCGGCCGAGGCGACGCCTCCCCAGGAAGCGCAGGAGCCGATCGCGATGATGGCGCCCGCGCCCGCCGCGGCCTCCCGGAGGATCTCGAGCGCCGTGCGATCCCCGATCTTGCAGTAGATCCCGTTGTCCTTCGTCGGAATCGCGCCCTCCACGACCAGGACGTACTTGCCGGCGCCCTCCTTCATGGCCTTCTGGAGAGCGCGTTCCGCCTGGCCGCCCGCCGCGGCGAAGAGCGTCTCGTGGTAGTCGAGCGAGACCAGGTCGAGGATGAGCTCAGCGACCGCCGGGTGGGAGGTCCGCAGGAGCGATTCCGTGCATCCCGTGCATTCCTGGAAGTGGAGCCAGATGACCGAAGGCTTCAGCTTCTTCGCCGCGAGGGCCCGCGCCGCCCGGGCGGCGGCCGAGTAGGGCAGCCCCACGGCAGCCAGGGCCAGCGTGCAGACTCGGAGGAACTCGCGGCGGTCCACGGCGATCTTCCCCGCCGTTTTCGGCGTTGCGAGGGTGGGTTCTGTCATACCGGCCTCCCGCGCTTGAAGCTTCTCGAGCAGCCGCAGGCCGTCGGCCCGACGGAGACGGTCGACTCGTGGAAAGCCTCGCTCCACGGCCCGTTCCGGGCATCATGCGGATTCATCAATTCGTAAGGCCGGATACGGCCCTCCCGGGGCCCCGAGGGCGTCTTTTGATGCGAACGCATCATGGAATCCGGCGTTTTCGCCGGTCTAGCGTTTTCCCAAACAGAGAGAACCGCGTTTCATCGGGCTCGCCCGCTTCGGCCGCGCCTCGAGCCGGATCGGTCGATTCCGCCGACCGCGGCTTCGGAAAGGAAGGCGTGCCGATGAGGCCAGAGAGCCGATTCCTGGAGGAGCTGGAGGCGCGGGGCGTGTCCCGCCGCGAGTTCGTGAGCTTCTGCGGCGTGATGGCGTCCGCGCTCGCTCTGCCCAAGACCTACGCCGTCAAGATCGCCCGGGCGGTCGCGAAGGCCGAGAAGCCCGTCGTCGTCTGGCTGGAGTTCCAGGACTGCGCGGGCAACTCCGAGTCCTTTCTGCGCGCCGAGCGCCCGACGGCGGCCGAGGTGGTGCTCGACACCATCTCGCTCGACTACCACGAGACGATCATGGCCGCCGCGGGCAAACAGGCCGAGGCCCTGCGCGACAAGACCGTCAAGGAGAGGCCGGGCAAGTACATCGCCATCGTCGAAGGGTCGATTCCGACCGGCGCGGGCGGCGCCTACTGCACGATCGGCGGCAGGTCCGCTCTCGACATCGCCCGCGAGGTCTGCGGCAACGCGATGGCGACCATCGCCATCGGGACGTGCGCGGCCTACGGAGGGCTGCCCGCGGCCTCGCCGAACCCGACCGGAGCCCTCTCGGTCGCCGACGCGGTGCCGGGCGTTAAGAACCTGATCAACCTGCCGGCCTGCCCGGCCAACGTCGAGAACCTGACGGCTCTGATCGTCTACTTCCTGACCTTCGAGAAGTGGCCCCCGGTCGATCAGTACCGCCGGCCGCTCTTCGCTTACGGCAAGGCGATCCACGACAACTGCGAGCGGCGGGCGCACTTCGACGCCGGGCAGTACGTGGAGAGGTGGGGAGACGAGGGGCACCGCACTGGCTACTGCCTCTACAAGATGGGCTGCAAGGGCCCCGTCACCTTCCAGAACTGCCCGACCATTCGCTGGAACGGGGGAACCAACTGGCCGATCGGCTGCGGCCATCCCTGCATCGGCTGCGCCTCGCCGGATTTCTGGGACAAGATGACCCCCTTCTACCAGCACCTCTCGGGCGTCCCCGGCTTCGGCGTCCAGTCGAGCGTCGACCGCGTCGGAGCCTGGGCGACGGTGGGCGTCGGCGCGGCCTTCGCCGCGCACGGCCTCATCACGATCCTGCGCCGATCGGTGCACAGGGAACCGCCGCATGAGGCGCCGCCGCCCGCGAAAGCGGAAGAGCCCGGCAAAGGAGGTCGGCCATGAGCCACGTCGTCGTCGATCCCGTCACCCGCATCGAGGGGCACCTGCGCATCGAGGCGGAGGTGGACGGCGGAAAGGTCTCCGACGCCTGGTCCTCCTCCACGATGTTCCGCGGCGTCGAGATCATCCTGAAGGGGCGCGACCCGCGCGACGCCTGGGCCTTCACCCAGCGTCTCTGCGGCGTCTGCACGACCGTGCACGCCATCGCCTCGATCCGCGCCGTCGAGAACGCGATCGGGGCCGTCCCTCCGCCAAACGCCCGGCTCCTGCGAAACCTCGTCATCGCCTCGCAGTGCGTGCAGGACCACGTGATCCACTTCTACCACCTGCACGCTCTCGACTGGGTGGACATCGTCTCGGCGCTCGCGGCCGATCCGGGCAAGACCTCCGCTCTCGCGCAATCGATCTCCGACTGGCCGCTCTCCTCGGAGAAGTACTTCGCCGGGGTCCGCGACCGAGTCAAGGGCTTCGTCGAGCGCGGGCAACTCGGGCCCTTCGCCAACGCCTACTGGGGGCACAAGGCCTACAAGCTGCCGCCGGAGGCCAACCTGCTCGCCGTCGCCCACTACCTGGAGGCCCTCGAGTGGCAGCGCGATTTCATCAAGATGCACGCGGTTCTCGGCGGCAAGAACCCCCACCTGCAGAGCTTCCTCGTCGGCGGCATGTCCACGCCCGTCGATCCGGACCGGCAGGCCTCCCTGAACGCCGGCACGATCGCGGACCTGAAGGAGACCGTCGCCAGGGGGCGCGATTTCGTCTCGAAGGTCTACATCCCCGACGTCCTGGCGGTCGCCTCCTTCTACAAGGACTGGGCGGGCTACGGCGGCGGCGTCGGCAACTACCTGGTGTACGGGGAGTATCCCGAGGAGGACGGCGCCAACGCGAAGCTCTTCCTGCCCTCGGGCGTCATTCGCGGCAAGAACCTCGGCCAGGTCGAGAAGCTCGATCCCGCCAAGATCACCGAGTACGTGACCCACTCCTGGTACAACTACAGCGGCGGCGACGACAAGCCGCTCCATCCCTCGCAGGGCGAGACCAGCCCGAAATACACGGGACCCAACCCTCCCTACGAGCGGCTGAACGTTGCGGAGAAGTACTCGTGGTTGAAGGCTCCCCGCTACGACGGCCTGACGATGGAGGTGGGACCCCTGTCGCGGATGCTCGTCGCTTACGCCTCGGGGCATCCCCAGGTCAAGGAGCTGGTCGGCGCCGTCCTCGGCAAGCTCGGCGTGGGGCCCGAGGCCCTCTTCTCGACGCTCGGGCGCGTGGGCGCCCGTGCGATCGAGACGAAGGTCCTGGCCGACAAGATGGGCGACTGGGTGGACGAGCTCGCGGCGAACATGGGTCGGCGGGAGCTTCGGATCCACGACAACTCCAAATGGGAGCCCAACACCTGGCCCTCCGACTGCACGGGCGCGGGGTTCCACGAGGCGCCGCGCGGAGCCCTCGGCCACTGGGTGCACATCGTCAACGGCAAGATCGCCAACTACCAGTGCATCGTGCCAAGCACGTGGAACGGCGGGCCTCGCGACGCCTCCGGCAACCGCGGGCCCTACGAGGCCGCGCTCGTCGGGACGCCGGTGGCCGATCCGGAGAAACCCATCGAGATCCTGCGCACGGTGCACTCGTTCGACCCGTGCATGGCCTGCGGCGTCCACGTCGTGGACGCGAAGAGGCGCGAGCTCGCGCGGGTGAGGGCGCTGTGAGCCGCGCCGCGGCCGCCCGGCCGGCGACGATTCCCCTGCAGGACACCAACCTCGTCCGAGTCCGCGTCTGGGAGCTGCCCGTGCGGCTGACCCACTGGATAATCGTGATCTCGATATTCGCGCTCGCGGTGACCGGGATCTACATCGGCCACCCCTTCGTGACCGTGACGGGCCCGGCCGGCCAGTCCTTCGTCATGGGCACCGTGCGCGTCCTGCACCTCTACTTCGGAATCGCGTTCGCGCTGGCCGTGATCGTGCGCCTCTACTGGATGTTCGCGGGGAATCCCTACGCGCATTGGGACAAGTTCATTCCGGTGCGCAAGCCGCGCCGCCGGGGACTGCTGCCGACGATCTATTTCTACCTCTTCCGCCAGAGAAAGCCGCCGGGCTTCATCGGCCACAACCCGCTCGCCGGGCTGACGTACACCCTGGTCTTCCTCGTCTACCTCGTGATGATCGGCACCGGCCTCGCGCTCTACGACGCCGGGGCGCCGGTGGGCTCGCCCTTCAAGATCTTCCGCTTCTTCATCCCGCTCTTCGGGGGCCTCCAGACCGCGCGATGGATCCACCACGTCGGCATGTGGATGCTTCTCGGCTTCGCCGTGCACCACGTCTACAGCGCCGTGCTCATGTCGCAGATCGAGCAGAACGCCACGATGGAATCGATCTTCTCGGGCTACAAGTTCGTGCCGCGCGAGGACCTGATCTACTCCGGCTACCGGTTCGTCGACCGCAAGGACGTACATGGCTAGCACGTCGGCTTCGCTCGCTCGGGACCTGCGGCGAGCGGCTCGGCCGGCTGCGGCCTCGACCGCTCGCCTGGTCCCTTCCTCTCGCTGCGCCTCCCGCGGCGCGAGCGACTTTCGGCGCGGGCGGTCGCTGCGCGACCGGCGCCGAGAGTTTCAATTACGAGGGCTGAGACTTCTCGCGCCGCGACCGGGACAGGGATGACAGGACACGCTCCGAGCAATCTGCTGGTGCTCGGCCTCGGCAACCTGCTCTGCGGCGATGACGGCCTCGGCGTGGCCGCCGTCCAGCGGCTGGCCGCCTCCTACGAAGCTCCCGAGGGGGCGCGGGTCGTCGACGGCGGCACGCTCGGGCTCTCGTTGCTCCCGGAGCTGGAGGACGCCGAAGCGGCAATCCTGGTGGACGCGATTCGCGACGATCAGCCGCCCGGCTCTCTCGTCCGCCTGGAGGGCGACGAGGTGGCTCCGGCGGTCGCCGCCCGGCTCTCGGTGCATCAGATCGGCGTCGCGGATCTTCTCGAAGGCGCCCGCTGGCTCGGGCGCCTTCCCGCGACGCTCGTCCTGCTCGGCCTGGTCCCCGGGAGCCTCGATCTCTCGCTCGAGCGCTCCGAGCCTGTCGAAGAGCGCCTGCCCGAGCTCGTCGAGACCGTCGTGTCCGAAGCCTGTCGTCTCGGCTTCGAGTTCCTTCGTCGGACGGCCCATGCGCCGGATCCTGCTTCTCGTCTGGTCGGCGAGCCTCGCCCTCTCGGCCTGTAGCGGGCCGGACGGCGACCTTCCCGCGGCCTACCGCAGGCGGACGGTCCCCTACGAGCGGCTCGACACCGCTGCGGCGCGCGAGCGGGGGCGCGCTCTTTTCCTGCAGAACTGCGCCCTCTGTCACGGCGTCCGCGCCGACGGGCGCGGCGTGCGCCGCGAGGGGCTTTCCTCCTCTCCTCGCGACTTCACGGACGTGACCTGGCAGAAGCGCAACTCGGCCCGCCGCATCTTCTTCACGATTCGCGAGGGCGTCCGGGGCACCTCCATGTCCGCCTGGGGGTCCCTCTCCGACGCCGACGTCTGGGACCTCGTGGCCTACATCCGGTCGATCGGAAAACGGGAACCGTGAGCATCCCTGCGGCGCGTGAGAGTTCGAGCCGCGACTGAGGCGTTTGCATCAGGCCGCCCTTCGGGGGCGAAAACCATACTGGGGGCGTGCACGAGATGGGGATCGCCGCGGAGATCTATCGGATCGCCCGCGGGGTCGCGGACGATCGCGGCGGAGGCCCGCTCGAATCGGTGACGGTCGTCATCGGAGAGCTCGCCGCCGTCGAGCCGGATCTCCTCGAGTTCGCCTGGCGGGCGACCGTCGAGGGTACGGCGGACGCGCCGGCCCGGCTCTCCGTCGATTGGCGGGCCGCGAGGCAGGTCTGCTCCCGGTGCGGCGAGATCCGCGAGCGCGTGCCCGGCTCCTGGCTTCGGCTCTGTCCTCATTGCGGGGGACCGCTCGCGGTCTCCGGAGGCGATGAGCTCGACGTGCGGACGATCGCGTTTTCCGACGCTCCGTCCGCCGCCGCGGGAGGCGGATGACCGAGATCGACGTACGCCAGAAGGTCCTGGCCGCCAACGCCGCGGCGGCGCAGGCTCTGCGAAGCGCCTTCGCCGCCTCCGGAACCCTCGTCGTCAACCTGATCTCCTCGCCCGGCTCGGGCAAGACGACGCTGCTCGAGGCGACGGCCCGGGAGCTGAAGCGGCGGCTGCGGCTGGGAGCCCTGGATGGGGACATCGCGACCGAGCGCGACGCCGAGCGGCTGCGTCGGTCGGGAATTCCGGCGCGCCAGATCCTGACGGGAGGCGCCTGTCACCTGGACGCCCGTCAGGTGGAGAAGGCGCTGGCCGAGGAAGGGGAGCGGTTCGCCGGTCTGGACATGCTCTTCATCGAGAACGTCGGCAACCTGATCTGCCCGACCTCCTACGACCTCGGGGAGGACTTCAAGGCCGTCCTGCTCTCGGTCGTCGAGGGGGATGACAAGCCGTTCAAGTATCCCGCGATCTTCGCGCGCGCGGCCGCGACCGTGATCACGAAGGCCGATCTCGCGCCGCACGTGCCCTTCGATCTGGAAGGCGCGCGCCAGGAGGTCGCCGCCCTGAACCCCGCCGCGCGGTTCCTCGTCCTGTCCGCGCGCACCGGCGAGGGGATGGAGGCCTGGTTCGCGCTCCTCGAGGAGGAGCTTTCCCGGAAGCGCTCGGCCCCGGTCCCCGCCGCTCTGCCCTGAGCAGGCCCGGCCCCGTCCCCCAAGCTCCGTGCGGAGAACCAGTTAGCCTCCGGATCGGCTTGTGATGCGAATGCATCAGGGCGAGGGCGCCTCCCGGCGCGTAACGTCGAAGCCGCCGTGAACGTGGTCGGGCGGCGAATCGAGATCCGCGGGATCGTGCAGGGGGTCGGATTCCGTCCCTGGATCTGGCGCCTCGCGCGCGAGAACGGCATCGGGGGGCGGGTCTCGAACGATTCGCGGGGGGTGACGATCGAAGCCTTCGGCGGCGACGAGGCTCTCCGGAGCTTCCTCGACGGGATCCGCGCGGCCCCTCCGCCCGCGGCGGAGATCCGGGAACTCACCTGTCATCCGATTCCGCCCGAGCCCTCGCGCGAGTTCATCATCGTGCCGAGTCGGCGGACGGAGGGACTGCGGGTCTCGATCCCCGCGGATCTCGCGACGTGCGAGGAGTGCCTCTCGGAGATCTTCGACCCGGGCAATCGCCGGTACCGGTACGCCTTCACCAACTGCACCAATTGCGGCCCGCGGTTCACGATCGCGCGCGAAGTCCCGTACGACCGCGCGGCGACGACGATGGCTCCCTTCACGATGTGCGCGCTCTGCCAGGCCGAATACGACGACCCGGCAAACCGCCGCTTCCACGCGCAGCCCAACGCCTGCCCGGCCTGCGGGCCCGCTCTCTCGGCTCTGTCGGCGTCCGGAGATCCGGTGTTCTGGCAGGACCCGATCCGCGGTGCCGCCCTGGCGCTGCGCGCGGACCTGATCGTCGCCGTCAAAGGCCTCGGCGGCTTTCACCTGGCGTGCGACGCGACCTCCTCGGTCGCGGTCGAACGGTTGCGGCGCCGCAAGCGCCGCGAGGAGAAGCCCTTCGCCGTCCTGGTCCGGGGCCTCGAGGAGGCGCAGGAACTGGCCGTCCTCTCCGCCGAGGAGCGCCGGTTGCTCGTCTCGCCCGAGCGGCCGATCGTGCTCGCGGCGCGCCGCGAGGGAGCCGCGCTCGCACCGGAGGTCTCGCCGGACGGCAACCCGCTCGTCGGACTCCTGCTCGCCTACACGCCTCTCCATCACCTGCTGCTCTCCGACGCGGACCGGCCGCTCGTGATGACCTCGGGGAACCTCTCCGAGGAGCCGATCGCCCGGGACAACGACGAGGCCGTCGCCCGTCTCGCCGGGGTCGCGGACGGGTATCTCGTCCATGACCGCGCGATCGAATCGCGCTGCGACGACTCGGTCGCCCGCATCGTCGCGGGAGGCCCGGTTCTCCTTCGCCGGTCGCGCGGCTGGGTTCCCCGGCCGATTCCCATCGAGGTAGCGTTTGACGAGCCCGTCCTCGCCTGCGGCGGGCACTTGAAGAACACCTTCTGCATCGGCCTCGGCTCCGCGGCCTACCTGGGGCCGCACGTCGGGGACCTCGAGAACCTCGAGACGCTCGCGGCCTTCGAGGAAGCGGTCGCGCGCATGGAGCGGTTCCTGCGCGTCGAGCCGCAGCTCGTCGCCCACGACCTCCATCCGGAATACGTCTCCACGATCTGGGCGCGGCAGGCGCGCAAGGGCCGGAAGGTCGCCGTGCAGCACCACCATGCGCACGTCGCCGCCGCGTTGGCCGAGCACGGGCTCGCCGGGCCGGTCGTCGGGATCGCCTACGACGGAACCGGCTACGGCACCGACGGCACGGCCTGGGGAGGCGAAGCGCTTCTCGCGACGCCTTCGACCTTCCAGAGGCTCGCGACGTTCCGCCCCATCGCGCTCGCCGGAGGCGAGACCGCCATCCGCGAGCCGTGGCGCATAGCGCTCGCGCTCCTCGAGGACGCCTTCCCGGAAGGGCCGCCGCTCGAGCGGTTTCCTCTCTTCGAACGGGTCGACCGGCACGCCGTCGATCTCGTGAGGCAGATGCTCGAGCAGGACGTGTCGGTCGCGCGCGCCCGAGGCGTCGGCCGGTACTTCGACGCTTTCGGCGCCCTGTTTCTGTCCCGCCCTTTCTCGCGCCACGAGGGGCAGGTCGCGTTCGCGTGGAACGTGGCCGCGGATCCGGCCGAGCGGGGCTCCTATCCCTTCGCCGTTGAAGGCGAAACAATCGTGGGCGGGGGACCTTGTGGTCCCCCGAGCCAACTGGACGTCAGCGGGGGACCTTGTGGTCCCCCGAGCCCCCTGGTGGCCGAGCTCGACCTGCGGCCGGCGCTGCGGGCCGCCGTGGAGGACCGCCTTTCGGGAGCCCTTCCCGGCGCGATCTCGGGGCGCTTCCACAACACGCTGGCGAGGGCCACGGCCGCGCTCGTCGAGCGGGCGTTCGAACGGGCCGGCCGCCTGCCCGTCGTTCTGACCGGCGGGTGCTTCCAGAATGCGCTTCTGGCCGAGCGGACCGTCGAGCAGATCGAGCGGCTTGGCGGCGCTCGCGTCCTTCTCCATCGCCGGGTGCCTCCCGGCGACGGCGGCCTCGCGCTGGGCCAGGCGGTCGTCGCCGGCGCGCTGGCTGGGTCAGGAGGTCTCTGATGTGTCTGGGAGTCCCGGGCAAGGTCGTCGAAGTACGCGGCGCGGTCGCGGTCGTGGACTTCTGGGGAGTCCGCCGCGAGGTTTCCCTCGACATCGTGGACGAGCCCGTGGCGCCGGGCGACTACATCCTGAACCACGTCGGCTTCGCGATCCGCAGGATCCCGGAGGAGGACATCGGACAGACGCTGGCGCTGTACGAGACTCTGCTCGCGGAAGCGGGCGCGGGCGACCTGATGGCGGCCGACGTCCGCGGCGAGATTGAGGGAACGGGGCGGCGGAATGGATAACGCCAGGCTCGACGCCGCGATCCGGCAGCTGAAGTTCCGCGACCCGGTTCTGGCGCGCCGCCTCGCCCGCACGATCGCCCGCGTGACGGCGGAAATCGGCCGTTCGCCCGTCTCCGTCATGCATGTCTGCGGGAGCCACGAACAGGCGATCGCGAAATTTGGACTGCGGGCGGCCTTCCCGAAAGACCTCAACGTCATCATGGGTCCGGGCTGCCCCGTCTGCATCACCGACATGCCCGAGGTGGACGAGGGCGTGGCCCTGGCGCGGCAGGGGCACGTCATCGCCTCCTACGGCGACATGCTGAAGGTGCGCGGCACCGTCCTCTCGCTCTCGGACGTCCAGGCGGAAGGCGCGCGCGTCGAGGTCGTCTACAGCGCGACGCAGGCCGTCGAGCTCGCCCGCTCGACCGACCGGGAAGTCGTCTTCTTCGCGACCGGCTTCGAGACCACCGCGGTCGCGACGGCGTCCGTCGTCCGCGGCGATCCGCCGAAGAACTTCTCGGTCCTCTCGGCGCACAAGTACATCCCCCCGGTCATGGAGATCGTGGCCGAGATGCCCGAGACGCGCGTCGAAGGCTTCCTCGCCGCCGGGCACGCCGCGACCATCACGGGATGGGGGATCTTCGAGCCGTTCGTCGCGCGCCACGCGATCCCCGTGGTCGTCGCCGGCTTCGAGCCGCTCGACATCCTGGCGGGGCTCGCGCGCCTTCTCGAGCTCGTGCGCGACGGCAGGCCCGCCGTCGTCAACATGTTCCCGCGGTGCGTGACGAAGGAGGGGAATCTGCGCGCGCAGGAGGAGCTGTGGAGCGTCTTCCGCCCGGTCGGAGGGCGCTGGCGCGGCATCGCCCACGTCCCCAACGGGAACCTGCGCCTGCGGGAGGAGTGGGCCCATCTGGACGCCCGCCGCCGCTTCACGATCGACCTGCCCGCGCTCTGGGACTATGCCCCTCCGGCGCTCGCCGCCGACTGCATCTGCGGCGACATCATGTCCGGGATCGCTTCGCCGTCCGACTGCAAGCTCTTCGGGAAGGAGTGCGTCCCCGACGCCCCCGTCGGCGCGTGCATGGTCTCCTCCGAAGGGACTTGCAAGATCTGGCACCAGTACGGCGGGCACCCGGACCTGGCGGCCCTGTGAAGACCCGGCTCGCCCTTCTCGAGGAGCGCGTCACGTTGAAGCACGGTGCCGGCGGCCGCGCCATGCGCGCCCTGATCGAGGAGGTCTTCCTCCAGGGAGCGCCGGAGGTCTCGGAGCGGGAGGTCGGGCCGCGCGCGATGGACGACGGCGCCGCGCTCTGGATCGGGGACCGGTGGATCGTCGTGACGACCGACTCCCACGTCGTGCACCCGATCTTCTTCCCGGGCGGGGATATCGGGCGGCTCGCGATCAGCGGCACCGTCAACGACCTGGCGATGATGGGCGCGACCGACGTCCTCGCCCTGACCTGCGGGGCGATCCTCGAGGACGGCTTTCCGCGGGCCGACCTCGAGCGGGTGCAAGCCTCCATGGCCGCCGCCTGCGCGGAAGCCGGGGCTCGCGTCGTGACCGGGGACACGAAGGTGATGGGCCGCGGGGAGCTCGACGGGATCGTGCTCAACACGACCGGGGTGGCGGTGACCGGGAGGATCGTCCGCGACTGCGGCCTCTCCCCGGGCGACCGGATCCTGGTGACCGGCACGATCGGCGACCACGGGCTCGCGATTCTCTCGGCGCGCCACGCCTTGAAGCTCCAGGGGAACCTCGTCTCCGACGTCGCGCCGATCAACGGCCTCGTCCGGGCGGCGCTCGAGGCGGGCGGGGAGGCCGTCGTCGCGATGAAGGACCCGACGCGCGGCGGCCTCGCTTCGGCGCTCCACGAGATGGCGGGCAAGAGCGCGGTCGGGATCCTGCTCGAGGAAGCGAAGGTTCCCGTGGCCGACGCGGTGCGGGCCGCCGGTGAGCTCCTCGGCATCGACCCTCTCCACGTCGCCAACGAGGGAAAGGCCGTCCTCGGCGTCTCGCCGGGAGCCGCCGACGCCGTCCTGGAGGCCCTGCGCGCGCACCCGCTCGGCCGCGACGCTGCGATCGTCGGGACGTGCCTCGCCGAGCGCGCCGGCAACGTCATCCTCGACACCGGGTTCGGCCGGCGCCTGCTGGCCGAGCCGGAGGGGGAGCCTCTCCCGCGCATATGCTGACGCAAGAGGTGGGAGAGACGCCGTCCGCTCCGGAGACGCACATCCGTGTCGAGCGGCGCGACGCCGTCGGCGTCCTGACGATCGACCGCCGCGAGCGCTTCAACTCCCTGGACGTCGCGACGGCCAGGGACTTCCGCAAGGCAGGGCTGCAGCTCGCGCGCGATCCCGAGGTGCGCGCCGTCGTCCTGCGCGGGGCGGGAGGCGTCTTCTGCAGCGGCGCCGACCTGAAATACATCCGCGCCGGAGGCGAGGGCGCGGACCTCTCCTACCTGCAGGGGACCCGCTCGGTGCCCGGCGGCTACGGCGAGGTCTTCAAGCAGATCCTCGAGTACATCCATTCGACGATCTCGGAGATCAAGCGGGCGCCCAAGCCCTTCCTGGCCGCCGTGGACGGCGTCGCCGCCGCGGGCGGTTTCGGCATCGCGATGGCCTGCGACCTCGTCTTCGCCTCGGAGCGCGCGAGCTTCGAGTGGGCCTACGGCAAGACCGGCCTGACGGGGGCGGAGAGCTCGACCTTCTTCCTGCCGCGCCTGCTCGGCCTGAGAAGGGCCATGGAGCTCGTGATGCTCAACCCGAGGCTCGACGCGAAGAAGGCTCTCGAGTGGAGCCTCGTCAACGCGGTCCTGCCCGTCGAGGGATTCGACGAGGCCGTGCTTGCGATCGCGGCCCGGGCCGCGGCCGGGCCGACCGAAGCGCTCGGCATCGCCAAGGGGCTTGTCCATCAGGCGGCCGGCGTGGATCGCCTGGACTTCCACCTGGACAGGGAGATCGAGGCGCTGGCCCGCATCGCCGATGGCCGCGACTTCGCCGAGGGGCTCGACGGCTTCTTCGAGAAGCGGTCTCCGCGATTCTCCGGAAAGGGTTAGCAAGACAACCATGACGGACGGAGCTCTCTTTTCGGCGCTCGCCCTGACCGCGGTCACGGTCGGCAGCCTCCATACGGCGGCTCCCGACCACTGGGTTCCCTTTGCCGCGCTCGCCCGGGCGCGCGGCTGGTCCGCGCGCCGCACGACCGGCGTGACACTCGCCTGCGGGTTCGGCCACGTGACGGTCTCGGCCCTGCTCGGCCTGGCCGGGCTCTTCTTCGGGGCGCGGCTCGCCCAATCCCTCGGAGCGCGCATCGGCTCGCTCGCCCCGCTGTTGCTCATGGGTTTCGGCGTGATCTACGGCCTCTGGGGACTGCGGCGGGCCCTGGCGCCCCGTCTCCACGGGCACTCCCACCGGCATTACGACCACGTGCACCCCTCTCGCGCGAGCGCCTGGACCCTCTTTCTGCTCTTCTCGGCCGACCCGTGCGTCGCGGTCGTGCCTCTCGTCTTCGCCTCGGCCCCCCTCGGCGCGCCCCGAACGGCGGCGATCGTCCTCCTCTACGAAGCGGCCACGCTTGCCACGATGCTCGCCTTCGTGCTGCCCGCGCGCGCCGGCGCGCGCGTCCTCTCCGCCCCCTGGCTCGACCGCTACGGCGACGCCGTGGCTGGCGGTGTGATCGCCGCCGTAGGCCTGGCCGTCGCCGCCCTCGGCTGGTAGCGTAGCTTCCCGCTTCGAGCCGCCTCGGCGTCGGGCCGCCTCCCTCGTCGGCACGCTCCGGCCCCGCCGCGAAAGAGAGATCCGAGCCGTCGCTGGTCGCTCAGTCGCAGGGATGCAGGGACGAAGGACTCGGCGTGCCATGCTCCTTCGCTCATCGCCTCCTCCGGGAGGCGTCCCGCCGCCGGGGCTCTTACCCGGGGACTCAAGCCACGCTGTCAGCCCCGGAGCCGGCGGCGTTCCCCAGAGGAGGCCTTGTCCGAGGGCACACACCACAGTGAGAAGCTGAGTTTGGCGTCCCTGTGCCCGAGTGACCAGAGCGGCGGCCCTCCGGTGCGTTTGCGGCCTGGCCGCCGCGTGCCGACGAGGGGAACGACGGCGGATCCGGGGCGTCTTTCAGAGCCGGTATGGAACAAACGGAATCTCTCAATTGACAGAAATTTGTAGCAACTGATAGAAGATCCACATGGCGTCTTCGGGCGGAGGGTCCGGGTGGCGGCACCGGCTGGGGCTCGAACGCCGCGTCGCGACGCTCGCCGCCGGGCTCTTCGTCTACGGCTTCGGCGAGGAGCTCTGGTTCCGCTACCTCCCCGAGTACCTCCGCGTGCTCGGGGCCTCCGCCTTGGCGGTCGGCCTCTTCGGGACGGCCAGGGACTTCCTCGACGCTGCCTACGCCTATCCGGGCGGCGTACTGTCCGACCGGCTGGGGACTCGCCGCTCGCTGCTCCTCTTCGGCGGCCTGACGACCGCGGGCTTCGCCGTCTACCTGCTCTGGCCCGCCGTCCCGGCCGTGTTTCTCGGTCTTCTCCTCGTGATGTGCTGGCAGTCGCTCGGACTGCCGGCCACCTTCGCGCTGATCGGCGAAGAGCTCGGGGGAGGCCGGCGCGTCGTCGGCTTCACCGTGCAGGCGATCCTGAAGCGGGTCCCAATCGTCCTTGCTCCTCCGCTGGGCGGCCTGCTACTGGAGAGATTCGGAGTTGAGCACGGAATGCGCCTCGGGTTTGCTGTGTCGATCGCGCTCTCGATCGGGATGCTCCTCGCGTTGGGGAGAGGGCTGCGAGGGACGGAAGAGAAGGCGACCCGGACACCGCCCTCTCCCGGAGAGAGGGGGAGAAAGCTCTCGCCGGCGCTGCGGCAGCTCCTGATCGCCGATTGCCTGATCCGGTTCTGCGAGGGCATGCCCGACGTGTTCCTGGTGATCTGGGCGATCGAGATCGTGAAGATCTCGCCGCCGCGGTTCGGCCTGCTCACCTCGATCCTGATGGGGACAGCGATCGTTTCCTACTTTCCTGCCGCGGCTCTGGCCGAGAGAGCCGAGAAGAAATCCTTCGTGCTCCTGACCTATCTCTTCTTCTCGCTCTTTCCGCTGGCGGTCGTGCTCTCGCGCTCCTTTGCCGCGCTGGCCGCGGCCTATACGGTGGGCGGGTTGCGCGAGATCGGAGAGCCGGCGCGCAAGGCGCTGATCGTGGACCTGTCCGACCCGAGCGCCCGCGGCCGCACGGTCGGCCTCTACTACGCGACCCGGGGCTTTGCCGTGGCGGGAGCGGCCGCCGTCGGAGGCGCGCTCT
>JAWOLE010000290.1:0-14426 GCA_033853815.1 Thermoanaerobaculia bacterium | reverse complement strand
CTGGCCATCGAGACGCAGGTCGTGCCGCGCCGGCCCGAGGTCATCCGCGAGGCGATCGAGGCGGAAGTCGGACGCGGCGGACAGGTCTTCTTCGTGCACAACCGCATCGAGTCGATCGGCCGGGTCGAGGAAGATCTGGAGAAGCTCATTCCGACGCTCCGCGTCACCGTCGCCCACGGCGCGATGCGCGAGGCCGAGCTCGAACGCGCGATGATGCGGTTCCTCTCGCGCGAGGCGGACGTGCTGCTGGCGACGACGATCATCGAGAACGGCCTGGACATCCCCTCGGCCAACACGATCCTGATCGACCGCGCCGAGAACTACGGCCTGGCGCAGCTCTACCAGCTGCGGGGACGCGTGGGCCGGAGCGACAAGCCCGCGCAGGCGTATCTCCTCGTCCACGAGACGGCGGCGCTCTCGGAGGTCGCCCGCCGGCGCCTCGCCTCGATCCAGGAATTCTGCGACCTGGGCGCCGGCTTCCGGATCGCCGCGAAGGACATGGAGATCCGCGGCTCGGGCAACATCCTCGGCGGCGAGCAGTCGGGTCAGATCGCGTCGGTCGGGTTCGAGACCTATCTGACGCTTCTCGAAGAGACCGTCCGCGAGATGCGCGGCGAGGAGAGGGTGCCGGAACGCGCCGTGACGCTTTCGCTCGGTCTCGATCTCACGATCCCGCCCGACTACGTCGCCGACGAGAACTGGCGCATGATGATCTACAAGAAGATCGCCCGGGCCGGTGACGACCGGGCCCTGGAGGAGACCGCGCGGGAGATCGCGGACCGCTTCGGCGAGCCGCCCGAGCCGGTCCGCCGCCTGGTCGCCTACTCGCGCCTGCGCGCCCGGGCCGAACGGCTGCGCGTGACCTCGATCACCCGCCAGGCCGGGCAGGTCCACCTGCGCTTCGCCGAGGACGCGGCCGTGGACCCCGACCGCCTCCTCGACTTCGTCCGCCGAACCCGCGGCGCCCGGCTCTCTCCCGGCCGTGTCCTCTCCCTTCCGTCCCCCGCGGGAGACGCCGTCCTCTCCGAGCTGATGGCATGGCTGGACGAGTTCGAACGGCCCATGGCCGCGTGAACCTCATGCCGCATGGCTTCTCGGTTCGAGCCGCCCCGGCGGCGGGCCGCCTCCCTCGTCGGCACGCTCCGGCCCGGCCGCCAAAGACAGAACCGGGCCGTCGCTGGTCGCTCAGTCGCAGGGCTCAGGAGGCGGACGAGTCAGTGCGCCATGCTCCTTCGCTCATCGCCTCCTCCGGGAGCTGTCCCGCCGCCGGGGCTCTTGCAAGGACTTAAGCCGCACTGTCAGCCCCGGAGCCGGCGGCGTTTCCCGAGGAGGCCTTGTCCGAGGGCACACGCCACAGTGATGACTGAGACCTGCCGTCCCTGTGCCCGAGTGACTAGAGCGGCGGCCCGCCGGTGACGTTTGCGGCCTGGCCGCCGCGTGCCGACGAGGGGAACGACGACGGATCCGGGGCGCCTATTCCAGCGGACATCACTGAAGGATCTGCTTCGCCGGACGCCGAGGAATTCGGCTAGAGTGCCGTTGTTATGGAACGTCACATGAAGAGGGGACTCATCTTTCTTTCCGCGCTGGCCCTGGCCGGCGGAACGGTCGGCGCGGCGGAGCTGGTCGAGAAGATCGTGGCCCGGGTCAACGACCGCCTCATCACCAACTCGGAGTTCGAAAAGCGGGTCGTCGCGGCGTCCCACGCGCCCAACGCCCCGACGGACAAGACCCAGATCAAGCGGGAAGTGCTCCAGGATCTGATCAAGGAGAAACTCCTCGAAGAGAGGGCCCGGGAGATGGGCGTCACAGCGACCGACGAGGAGGTCGAGACCGCAGTCGAGCGCGTCAAGAGGCAGTACAACCTCGCCACGGACGCCGAGTTCGATGCGGCGCTGAAGTCCTCGAACATGACGCGGGAGGAACTGAAGCGGCAGATGCGGCAGACGATCATCCTGCAGAAGGTGATCGGCCGCGACGTGACCTCCAAGCTCGACATCTCGGACGACATGCTTCGCACCGAATACGAGCGGCAGAAGGACAAGCTCTACAAGGTCCCCGAATCGGCTCGCGTCGCGGAGATCGTCATCCGGTTTTCGGAAACGGATGCGGCCGCGCGCGAGAAGGCCGCGGCGCGGATCGAGGAGGCGCGGTCCAAGCTCGCCGCCGGTACGCCCTTCGCCGAGCTCGCCAAGGAATATTCGGAGGGCAACGCTCGCGACCGCGGCGGGGACCTCGGATCGGTCTCCAAGGGCGAGCTGCTGCCCGCGCTCGACGCAGCCGTCTTCAGCAACCCCCCTCAGGAGTATCCGCCTCCGGCCCTGACGTCGCGTTCGATCCATCTCTTCCACGTGACCGAGCGAAAGCCTGCAGGCTACCGCCCGTTTGCGGAAGTCAGCGACGATCTGAAGAAGCGGATCGGCGAGAACCTCTACGACAAGCGCTTCGGCGAGTACGTGGACAAACTGCGCCGCGAGGCGTACGTCAAGATCTACGACCCGGAGCTGGCGAAGCTGGAAGCCGAGAAGAAGGGATAAGGTGTCAGGTTTAAGGTGTCAGGTCAAATGCAGGTGTCAGGTGTCGGGTGCCAGGTTTCAGGCCAGCTCGCGTCCCTGACACCCGACACCTGAAACCTGACACCTGTTTTTCCCTGACACCTTGGCCCGCATCCAGATTTCGCTCCCGCCCGATTTCTCTTTCGACGGCGTCGTCCGATCGCACGGGTGGTTCGATCTGCCGCCGTTCGCGTACGACCGCGAGGACGGGGTTCTGCGGACGTTCGTCTCGAGAGAGTCCGTTCCGGCATCTTCCGCGGACCATGAGGGAGGAACCGCGGCAATCGTGTTCCGCGCGCGCGGCGGGAAGCTCGAAGCGGAGTCGGAAGGGCTCGGACGCGGGGCGCTCGCGCGGATCGCACGGCGCGTCTTCTCGCTCGACGTGGATCTCGACGCGTTTGCCGCGGCGATCTCGGAAGAGCCCGGGCTGGCACGGGCGCTGGCGAGCGGCCGCGGGCGGATGCTGCGCGCGGCGACCGTCTTCGAGGACGCGGTCAAGATGCTCCTGACGACCAACTGCTCCTGGGCGGCGACGAAGGGGATGGTCCTCCGTCTGATCGCGGAGGCCGGAGCCGAGGGCCGCGCGTTTCCGGCGCCCTCCGCCATCGCCGCGCTGACGGTCTCGCGGCTGAAGTCGAAGATCCGCTGCGGCTACCGCGCGGAGTCGCTCGCCCGATTCGCGCGGCGGGTCGCGCGCGGCAAGCTCGACCTCGCTCTCTGGGAGCGGACGGAGGCGACAGCCGAGGAGATCCGCCAGGCGATTCTCCGGGAGCACGGCTTCGGCCCGTACGCGGCGGAGGGTCTCCTGCGCATCCTCGGGCGCCACGACTACCTGGCGCTCGACTCCTGGGTCCGTCAGGAGTACCGGCGACGGCATCCGGGCCCTCGAACTACTACGGATCGTGCCATCGCGCGGCGATACGCGCGATATGGAGTGCACCGCGGTCTGGCGCTCTGGTTGGACATGACGAGCCACTGGCATGAGACATAGATCCGACGTTACGCCCTCCTTGCGCTCCTAATTTTTTTAGGCAAAATCTTTTTCTTGACTAATAAAGCTCGGCAGACCTAGCATCCTCCCAAGTGGTCTAATCTGGGAAAAAGTGGATGAAAGTGGTTCGATTGAGGTGATCGAGCCAAGAGGCTGGGAAGGATGGATCGGTTTCGCGGGAGTGCTCCGGCCCGTCTGGATGAAAAGGGCCGGTTGAAGGTGCCGAGTCTCTTCCGGGAGCAGATCGAAGAGACATTCGGAAACGAGATGTTTGTGACATCCCTGCACGGGCGCGAAGTGCTCCTCTACCCGCTTCCGGTCTGGCGGACGCTCGAGGAAAAGCTGGCGGCGCGGCCGGAGATCCATCGCGCGAAGGCGAAATTCCTCGAGAGGGTCAACTACTACGGACAGAACACGACGCTCGACGCGCAGGGGCGCGTTCTCATTCCGCAGATCCTGCGCGACGCGGCCAAGCTGCCGCCGGACGTCGTCGTCACGGGCAACATCGATCACCTGGTCGTCTCCGACCGCGGAGCCCTCGCTTCGAGACTCGCGAGCGAGGACTTCACTGCCGAGGACTACGACGAGATGTCGAAGCTGCTGACGTGAGAGACGAGCCCGACTTTCGAAAACCGAATTTCGAGATGTTCCGACGGACGGGGGAAGGAAACGACCGACACGGTCCGACACCAGCCGGTGCTCCTCGAAGAGGTGCTGGAGATCCTGGCACCGGAGCGAGGCGGGTTCTTCGTGGACGCGACGGTGGGAGCGGGAGGGCACGCGGAAGGGCTGCTCGCGCGAGGAACGAAAATCCGGCTCCTCGCCTGCGACCGCGATCCGGAGGCCCTGGATCTCGCCCGGCGGCGTCTCGCTCGCTTCGGGAAGCGCGTCGAATTCCTTCAGGAGAATTTCGGAGAACTCGACCGCTTTCTCGCCGGCTTTCCCGCGCCCGACGGAATCCTGGCGGACCTGGGCGTGTCCTCGATGCAACTGGAGGAGGCCTCGCGGGGCTTCTCTTTTCGCCGCGAGGGGCCGCTCGATATGCGCATGAGTGGGACCGGCCGCAGCGCCGCGGACATTCTGGCGACGGCTTCGGTCGAGGAATTGACACGCATTCTGCGTGAATACGGGGAGGAGAGGATGGCGGCAAAGATCGCTCGGGGAATCGTGCAGGAGCGCAGTTTTCGCCCGATCACCAGCACGCGTCAGCTCGCGCGCATCGTCTCGCGCGTCAAAGGAGACCGCGAGAGGATTGATCCCGCCACCCGGGTCTTTCAGGCTCTGCGCATCGAGGTCAATCAGGAACTCGTCGCGCTCGGCAGTTTCCTGGCGGCCGCCGTCCAGCGCCTGAACGCCCGCGGGCGCCTCGCGGTCATCTCCTATCACTCGCTGGAGGATCGGATCGTCAAGGACGCCTTTCGACGCGCCTCGGGCGTCTGCCTTTGCCCGCCTTCGCTGCCGGTTTGCATCTGCGGGGCGCGGCGCGTCCTGAAACTCCTGACGCGCCGCCCGATCGTGCCTTCGGAATCGGAGATCCGCCGCAACCCGCGGTCGCGTAGCGCGCGCCTGCGCGCCGCGGAGAAAATCGAGGAGACGGCTTGAGGGAGAGGGAGTAGGACCATGAGCGCCGTTTCCTACGCCCAGGCCAAGCGCGTCGAGAACCTCCATCTGACGCGCGAGAGGGACCGCCGCCGCGGGCGCGAGCTCGCGACCTTCGTCCTGGCTGGGCTGCCGGTCGCGTGCGCCCTTCTCGTCTGCGCGGCGCTCCACATCGAGACCGTCCGCGTCGGCTACACGCGCGAAGCCCGCGCGAGACTCTTCCTGCAGCTCGACGAGGAAAACAGGCGCCTGCGCGCCGAGCTGGCCCTGGCCTCTTCGCCGGCCCGGGTCGCGGCGGTGGCCGAACGCGAGGGGCTGCGCCCGCCGCGCCCCGGCCAGATCCAGTACATCGAAGGACCCGCTCCAGGAGGGCCGCCGCGGTGAACGCCCTCGCCGGAAAGCGCCTGCGCATCTTCGCCGCCCTCCTCGTTCTCTGGACGGCCGCCGTGGTCGGGCGCCTCGTTCAGCTCCAGATCGTCCAGGGTCCGAAGTACCGCTCGCGGGCGCAGCGCCAGCAGGAGCGGCGCATCGAGGTCTCGGGCCGGCGCGGCGCGATCCTGGACCGCGAAGGGCGGGCTCTCGCCGTCTCCATCGAGGCCCCTTCCGTTTACGCGATTCCCGACGAGGTTGCGAACGCACCGGCCGTCGCCGACTCGCTGGCGCCGCTGCTCCACGTTTCCCGGGAAAAACTCCTCGAGCGCCTGTCCCAGACGAAGGGATTCGTCTGGCTCGCCCGCAAGATCGCCCCGGCTTCGGCCGACGAGATCCGCTCTCGAAAAATCGCCGGCGTGCATCTGGTGGCCGAGCCCAAGCGCTTCTACCCGAAGGGGCCCCTGGCGGCCTCGGTTCTGGGATACGTCGGCCTGGACGACAAGGGCCTGGCCGGGCTGGAGTATTCCTACGAGGCGGCGGTCCGCGGAAAGCCGGGGGAAATCGTCTCCCTGACCGACGCGCGGCGCTCGATCTACGGCGAAGCCGAGGAAGCCGGGAGGCCGGCGCAGGAGGGAGCGGCGCTGACGACCTCGCTCGACTCGGGAATCCAGTTCGCCGCCGAGCGGGAACTGGAAGCGACGATGCGCGAGCTCGACGCGAAGTCGGGCAGCGTCGTGCTGCTCGATCCCTGGAACGGAGAGATCCTGGCCATGGCGAGCGCGCCCGGCTTCGACCCGAATCAGTACGGCTCCTACTCCGGCGAGGATCGCCGCAACCGGGCGATCGCGGACGCCTACGAGCCCGGTTCCACTTTCAAGATCGTGACGGGGGCGACCGCGCTCGAGCGCGGCGTCGTGCGCCTGGACGAGGTCTTCGACACCGGCCACGGCACGATCCGGATCGGCAAGATCACGATCAAGGAGGACAAGCACCACGATTACGGCTCGCTGACGCTGGCCGGCATCTTCGAGCATTCCTCCAACATCGGGATCATCCACGTGGGACTGCGCCTGGGGCCGAAGCGGCTCTTCGAAGGCGCGAGCGCGTTCGGCATCGGGCGGCCGACCGGAGTGGACCTGCCCGGGGAGGCCTCGGGAATCTTCCGCCCGCTCTCCCGCTGGTCGGCGCTCTCCAACGCCTCGATCTCCATGGGCCAGGAGGTCGCGCTGACGGCCCTGCAGCTCGCCCGCGTCGTAGCGGTGGTGGCCAACGGGGGCCTGCTCGTTCAGCCGCGGCTGGTGACGGCGATCCGGCGGCCCGACGGGAGAATCGAGCGGCCCGCGGCGCCGCGGCCGGTTCGCGTCCTCTCCGAGGAGACGGCGCGCTCCCTTCGCGAGATCCTCGTCGGAGTCGTCGAGCGGGGCACGGGCACGACCGCCGCCATCCCGGGCTTCACCGTGGCGGGCAAGACCGGCACGGCTCAGAAGGCGGGACCGGGCGGCTATCAGCGCGGCCGGTACGTCCCCAATTTCGTGGGCTTCGCTCCGGCGGACAAACCGCGTATCGTCGCGGTCGTGGTCGTCGAGGAACCCAAGGGCAAGTATTACGCCCATGACGTCGCAGCGCCGCTCTTCGCGCGGATCGTCTCGCAGGCGCTCGACATCCTCCGGGTCGCGCCGGCCGAGCAGCGGCTGCCCTCGACGGTCCTCGCTTCCGCGGACGGACCCGTCGTCTATCCGGCCGGCGTCGTGCCGGTCTCCGTCCGCTCCGGCGGGAAAGAGCCGGCTCGTGCCGACCTCCTCGCCGCCGATTCCGAGGAAATCCCGCCGAGCGCGCAGAATCTGTCGATATCGGGCGAAGCCATGGGAAATCTCCCGAGCCTGAAGGAAGGGGAATTCCCGACGCCGGACGTCCTCGGGCTTTCCGCCCGGCAGGCGCTCGCCGTCTTCGCGCGGCTGGGACTCGCCGCGAAGTTGACGGGAAGCGGATTCGTCGTTTCCCAGGACCCGCCGGCCGGAACAGCGACGCGCGCCGGCCAGACTCACAGCCTCCGTCTCTCGGAAACCGCTCCCTCGATCAGCCGGCCGGTCCGCGGCCGGGAGGAGACGAGCCCGCCCTACTCCGGTCCGTGAAGCTCATGGAACTCCTCCCGGTCCTGCCGGAGGCCGACGTCGCCCGCCCGACCCTCGATCCGGACGTTGCCCGTGTGCTCTCGGATTCGCGGCAGATCCGCGCGGGCGACCTCTTCGTCGCCCTCCGCGGCGAGAGGGCCGACGGGTTCGACTACGTCGCGGAGGCGATCTCCCGGGGAGCGGCGGCCGTCGTCTCGGACCGGCCGGCGCCGGCCGGCGTGCCGGATTCGATCGCCTGGGTACGGGTCCCCGATCCGCGCCGGGCCCTGGGCCTGCTCGCCGCCCAGCGGGCCGGCAATCCCGCCGAAAGGCTGGTGCTCGCCGCGGTGACGGGGACCAACGGCAAGACGACGACGACGATGCTGCTCGAGGCGCTGCTCGCCCGGCGCCACGGGAAGTCCGGATTCCTGGGAACGATCGGGTATCGGACCGGCCTCCGCGAAGTCCCGGCGCCCCGCACCACGCCGGAGGCGCCCGAGATCCAGGAGATGCTCTCCGAGATGGTCGAGGCCGGCGTGCCGGCCGCGGCGATGGAGGTTTCCTCCCACGCGCTCGCCCTGGAGCGAGTGGCCGGCTGCCGCTTCGACGTCGCCGTCTTCACGAATCTGACGCGCGAGCACCTCGACTTCCACGGGGACATGGAGAGTTACTACCGGGCCAAGAAGAGGCTCTTCGCGATGCGCAAGCCGGGAGCTGCGGCGGTCGTCAACCTGGATGACTCTTTCGGACTCCGGCTCGCCGCGGAGATCGACCGTCCGATCGTCACCTACTCGGCGTCGGGGAATGCTGGAGCCGATGTCCGCGCGGCCGGGTCCCGGTGCGACCTCTCCGGGACCGCTTTCGAAGTCGAGCACGGCGGCCCGACTTTCCGCGTCTCCTCGCCGCTGCTCGGCCGGTTCAACGTCGAGAACCTTCTCGCCGCGGCCGCGGCCGGGCTCGCCCTGAAGATGCCGCCCGGGCCGATCGCATCGGCCCTGGGGACCGTCGGCCGCGTGCCGGGGCGCCTGGAACCGGTCGAAGCCGGACAACCTTATGCGATCCTCGTGGACTACGCGCACACCGGGGACGCGCTGGAGCGGCTCCTTTCGGCGGTGCGGGAACTGACGGAGAAGAAGGTCGTCCTCGTCTTCGGATGCGGCGGGGACAGGGACAGGGGAAAGCGTTTTCCAATGGGACAGATCGCCGGCCGAATGGCCGACGTCGCGATCGCGACCTCCGACAACCCGCGCTCCGAGGATCCGGAGGCGATCCTGTCTGAGGTCGAGAGAGGGCTCGCGGCCTCCGGAGCCCGGAGATATCTGAAGCTCGCCGACCGCCGCGAGGCGATCCGCGCCGCGATCGGGCTTGCCGGCCCCGGCGCGGTCGTCGTCATCGCGGGCAAAGGGCACGAGACGACTCAGGTCATCGGCGATCGTGTCCTCCCCTTCGACGACCGCCGGGTCGCCGCTGAGCTGGCTCGGGGTTAGCTTTCTCGTTATGAAGTTCACACTCTCCCGCGTGGCTTCGATTCTGGGCGCGGTGGTGACGCCGCCCGGGGCCGAGGTCCCGCTCTCGGGCGTCGCGGTGGATTCGCGCCGCGTGCGGCCGGGAGATCTCTTCGTGGCGCTGCCCGGCGCAAGGGCGGACGGCCATGACTTCGCCCGCCAGGCCGCGGCGGCCGGCGCGCGCGCCCTGCTCGGACAGCGGCGGCCGGCGGGTCTTCCGGAGGACTTTCCGGTCCTCCAGGTGCCCGACTCGCAGGACGCCCTGCTGCGATTGGCCGGCGCGATGAAGAAGGAGGCGGACTTTCGTCTGGCCGCGATCGGGGGCTCGGTCGGCAAGACGACCACGAAGGAATTCGCGGCGGCCATCCTCTCGCGGCGCTTCGCCGTCGAGAAGACCCCGGGGAACCAGAACAGCGCCATCGGGTTCCCCATGTCGGTCGTCAACCTCGAGCGGACTCCCGAATGGATGGTCGGAGAGATGGGAATGAGCGCGTTGGGAGAGATCTCCCGGCTCTCCCGGACTTTCGAGCCGGACGTGGCGGCCGTGACGAGGATCGCAGCCGAGCACCTGGAGTTCCTGGGATCCCTCGACACGGTCGCGCAGGCCAACGGCGAGATCCTGGAGGGCTTGAAGCCCGGGGGCGTGTTCGTCGTCAACGCCGACGACCCGCGCGTCGTGGCTCTTTCCCGCGAGCGTGAATTCCGGACCCTTTCGTTCGGCCTGGGAGCCGGGGCCGACGTCCTGGCCGAGGAGGTCTCGGCGGACTCTTCGGGCACCCGGTTCCGGCTGAAGACGCCCGCGGGGGAGTCGGCGATTGCGCTTCCCATGCCGGGACTTCATCAGGTCGTCAATTTCCTGGCCGCGTCGGCGGTCGCGATCGCCGCGGGAGGCGGCGTCGAGGACTGCGCGGCCGCGGCGCCCTCGCTCAAGCCGGCGGAGCACCGGGGAGAGATCTACCGGCATGCTTCGGGAGCGCTGCTCTACGACGACGCCTACAACGCCAGCCCGCCTTCGATGCGGGCGGCCCTGGAGACCCTGAAGCTCCTTCCCGGCAGGAGGAAGATCGCGGTCCTGGGCGACATGCTCGAGCTCGGCTCCGAGGATCTCTGGTTCCATCGCGAGACCGGGCGCTACGCGGTGGGCCGCGCCGACCGGCTCGTCTGCGTCGGCCCGCGCGCCCGCGCGATCGGTGAGGGCGCGGCGGCGGCCGGCTTTCCCCCGGGCGAGATCCGCGTGCTCGAGGACGCCGAGCAGGCGGCTGACCTGCTCGATTCCACGCTCACCGAAGGGGACACGGCGCTCTTCAAGGCCTCGCGCGGCGTGGGACTTGATCGCGCGGTGCAGCTTCTGATTGCGGGAAAGGCGAGCGGGAGCAGCAGTGCTCTATAAACTGCTGTTTCCTCTCGCTCGCTACCTGCCGGCGTTCAACGTCTTTCGGTACATCACGTTTCGCGCCGCGATGGCGGCCGTCACCTCTCTGCTGCTGGCGCTCCTCCTCGGGCCTCCCATGATCCGCCTGCTCAAGAGGCGCCAGATCGGGCAACCGATCCGCGAGGACGGGCCGAAATCGCACATGGCGAAGGCGGGGACGCCGACGATGGGCGGCCTGCTCGTCCTGCTCGCAGTCATCGCCGCGACTCTTCTCTGGATGGAGCTGTCCAATCGGTTCGTCTGGATCGCCCTGGCGACCCTGACCTGCCTGGGCGTGGTCGGGTTCGCCGACGACTTCGTGAAGTTCACCCGCAAGAGGAGCCTCGGCCTGACTGGGCGCGGAAAGCTCATCCCGCAGTTCGCCGCGGCGCTCGTCATCGCCTTCGCGATCCGCCATTGGGCGGGAGAGGGCAACATCTCGACCGTGCTGACGTTCCCGTTCCTCAAGAGGTTCCTGCTCGACCTGGGCATCCTGTACGTCCCGTTCGTGGCGCTGGTGATCGTGGGTTCCTCCAACGCCGTCAATCTGACCGACGGGCTGGACGGCCTCGCGATCGGCGCCGTGGGGATCGCCGCGGGGACCTACGCCGCGCTCGCCTACGTTGCGGGAAACGCGGTCGCCGCGCGATACCTGCAGATCCCCTTCGTGCCTCAGAGCGGCGAGCTCTCGGTGTTTTGCGGCGCGATCGTCGGGGCCTCGCTCGGGTTCCTCTGGTTCAACTGCCATCCGGCGGACGTGTTCATGGGGGACGTCGGTTCTCTTCCGCTCGGAGGCGCGATCGCCGCCGTGGCGGTCATGACCAAGCACGAGGTCCTTCTCGCGATCGTGGGAGGGCTCTTCGTCCTGGAGGCGTTCTCGGTGATTCTCCAGGTCTTTTCCTTCCAGACCACGGGGCGGCGCATCTTCCGGATGGCGCCCCTCCATCATCACTTCGAGCTCGCCGGCTGGGCCGAGTCGCGCGTGATCATCCGGTTCTGGATCCTGGCGATCTTCTTCGCCGTCCTCGGCCTCTCGACCCTGAAGCTGCGATGAGCGTGAGTCTGCCTTCCCGCGTGGCGATCCTGGGCTTCGCGAAAAGCGGGCTGGCGCTCGCCCAAGCGCTCGCTCAGAGAGGCGTCGCCTTGACGGTCGGAGACGCCAGGCCGAGGTCGGCCTTCGAAGAGCAGAAGATCGCGACGCTCGAGGCGGCAGGAGTCCGGTTCTTCTTCGACGGCCCTCCGGAAGAGGGATTTCTCGACCGGGCCGAGTGGCTCGCGATCTCCCCGGGAGTTCCCATGACTTCGCCGCTCGTCGCCTCGGCCCGCAAGCGGGGCCTCCCGGTCCTGGCCGAGATCGAGATCGCCTGGCGGATCGCCGAAGCGGAGGCGGAGGGGAAGAACCGCTGGGTCGCGGTGACCGGGACGAACGGCAAGTCCACGACGACGGCCTGGATCGCCGAGATCCTCCGCAGGGCTGGCCGGCCCGTCGCGCTCGCCGGAAACATCGGCGTCCCGCTCTCGGCGTTTCTCTCCGAACGCGCCGCGCGGGATTTCGTCTGCGAGGTCTCTTCCTTCCAGCTCGAGGCGGTCGAGCGCTTCACTCCGCACGTCGCGGTCCTGACCAACATTACCCCCGATCACCTCGACCGGCATGAGAGCTTCGAGGAGTACGCGCGCTTGAAGGGGCGGATCTTCGAGAACCAGAAGCCCGAAGACTTTGCCGTCACCAACGCGGACGACCCGGCCTCGCGCCCGATCGCGACGAAGGCGCGGCGCGCCGCCTTCTCCCGGCGGCAACGGGTCCCGGGAGGCGCCTGGATCGAGAGCGGTTCCCTCGTCTCGGAAGTCGCGGGGCCCCGCCGGGTCGTCCTGGCCGAGAAGGACCTGGCTCTGCCCGGCGCCCACAACGCGGAGAACGCGCTCGCGGCCCTGGCGGCGGCCGACTGTCTCGAGACCCCCACACCGGCGATCGTCGCGGGCCTGACGCGGTTCCAGGGCCTCCCGCACCGCACCGAGCTCGTCGCGGAAGCGAGCGGCGTCCGGTGGGTGGACGACTCGAAGGGAACCAACGTCGATGCGACGAAGAAGTCGCTCGAGGGCTTCGGCCCAGCGAGCGTCCTGCTGATCCTGGGAGGCCGCGACAAGCACGGGGACTTCTCCGCGCTGGCCCCTGCCGTCGCCCGCGTCTGCCGGCGAGTGCTCACGGTGGGCGAGGCGGCGCAATCGATCGAGAAGGCGCTCGCGGGAGTGGTTGCTTTCGAGCGCGCCGGGACGATGGATCGCGCCGTCGGGAGGGCGGCGTCGCTCGCACGCAAGGGCGATACGGTCCTGCTCTCGCCCGCCTGCGCCTCCTTCGACCAGTACAGGAACTTCGAGGAGCGCGGCGACCATTTCGCGGCGCTCGCCCGCGCCGCCGCCGAGAAGGGTTATGGCTCGTAAGCTCTCCTCCGACAAGGTGTTCTTCGTGGCGCTCGTCGCGCTGTCGCTCTTCGGATGCGTGATGATCTACAGCGCGTCGGCGGTCTCGGCGGCGGAGACGGTCGGCAACCCCTACAAGTACCTGATCAAACAGATCGCGGCGCTCGCGGCCGGCGCCCTGGCGGCCTTCGCGGTTTATCGAACCGACTACAAGGTCTTCGCCCGGCGGTGGGTGGGATACGGGATCTACGGGGGCGCTCTCCTGCTCTGCGTCGCCGCGCTCTTCCGCCCTCCGATCAACTCGGCGCGGCGCTGGCTGACACTGGGCCCGGTCATGCTCCAGCCCTCCGAGATCCTGAAAATCGGACTCGTGCTCGCGCTCGCCCGCGTCGTGACGAACAAGGCCACCGGTCCCGCCGCGCAGCCCGAACGCGTTCTGCCCGCCGCCCTCGTGCTGACGGGGCTGGCGGCCGGCGTCGTGGTCGCCGAGCCGGATCTGGGCACGGCGGCGTCCTACGTCGTGCTCTGCGCGGTCGTCCTCTGGCTGGCCGGCGTTCGCGCGCGGCTCTTCCTGGTCGGCCTTGCGGGAACCATACCGCTGCTGGCCGTCCTCGCGTTCTCGGCGAGCTATCGCCGGGCGCGCATCCTCTCCTTCCTGCGGCCGGACGCCGATCCCCTGGGCGCCGGCTTCCAGACGATCCAGTCCCTGATCGCGGTCGGCGCCGGGGGAGTCTCCGGGAACGGCCTCGGGGCGAGCCGCCAGAAGCTCTTCTTCCTTCCGTATCCGCACACGGACTTCATCTTCGCGATCATCGGCGAGGAGCTCGGCTTCCTGGGCGCCCTCGGAGTCGTCCTCTGCTTCGCGGTCGTGGGTTGGAGAGGCCTGCGGGCCGCCAGGCGCGCTCCCGAGCCCTTCGCGGCGTTCCTCGCCGCCGGGGCGACAGCGATGATCGTCGTACAGGCCGCCATCAACGTCTCCGTGGTGCTCGGCCTGATGCCCACAAAAGGCATCCCGCTTCCCTTCGTCTCTTACGGGGGATCTTCCCTGGTGGCTTGCTGGATCGCGGGAGGGTTGATCCTCAACATCTCCCAACATGAAACCGCGGAGTCGTAAAACGTCAAACGTAAATCGTCAAACGAAGTCCGGTAAGAGCCCTCTCGAAGGCGGCTCCGCTTTACGTTTTACGTTTTACGTTTTACGGCTCAGGATCTGATCGGCATTGTGGTGGAGGGGACATACGTGATCGTGGCGGGCAAGACGGGGGGGCACATCTTCCCCGGCATCGCGCTCGCGCGGGAGATCCGGGCCCGCAGGCCGGGGGCTTCCGTCCTCTTCGTCGGGACGCCGGGCGGGCTCGAGGGCCGGCTCGTTCCCGAGGCGGGGTTCCCAGTGGAGACGGTGCCGGCCTCGGGATTTGCCGGTCTCGGCCTGGGGGGCAAGGTTCTCTCGCTCTCCCGGCTGCC
>JAWOLE010000289.1:0-11798 GCA_033853815.1 Thermoanaerobaculia bacterium | reverse complement strand
CGCTTCGAGAGCTTCTTCCTGTCGGTGCCGAGGATCATGCCCAGGTGCGCGAAGCGGGGCACCGGCGCCTCGAGCGCGCGAAAGAGCGCGACGTGCTTGGGGGTGTTGGCCAGGTGGTCGTCCCCGCGCATCACGTGGGTGATGCGCATCTCCGCGTCGTCCACGCAGACGCTGAAGTGGTAGAGGGGATGGCCGTCGGAGCGCACGAGCACGAAGTCGTCGAGCGCCTCGGACGGGAACTCGACCCTCCCGCGGATCAGGTCTTCGACGACGATCGGCTCGGAAGGCATCTTCAGGCGCACGACGAACTTCTCGCCGGAACGCGCCCGACGATCGCTCTCGCCCGGCGGGATCTTTCGAGCCGCTCCCGAGTAGCGATAGGAGCGCCCCTCGGCTTCCGCCCTCTTCCTTTCGGCTTCCAGCTCTTCCGGGGTCTCGAAGGCGCGGTACGCCTTCCCCTCGGCGATCAGGCGCTCGGCGGCCGCGCGGTAGAGGTCGTAACGCTTCGACTGGTAATGGGGGCCCTCGTCGTAATCGAGCCCGAGCCATTCCATGGCCGTGAGGATCTGTTGGGACAGCTCTTCCCGCGAGCGCTCGACGTCCGTGTCCTCGATCCGGAGGATGAAGGTGCCTTTCTCCCGCCGCGCGAAGAGCAGGTTGTAGAGAGCGGTCCTCGCCCCGCCGACGTGGAGCGACCCCGTCGGGGACGGAGCGAACCGGACGCGGACGGCAGGTCCTTGCGACAAGGCGCCGATAGTATGCGAGGACATGTCGGAGACTCCAGATCTGCGGGCCGGGCGCCTGCGCGCCGACGCGGTGCTCGCCGCCGTGACGGTCGTCTGGGGGTCCTCCTTCATCGTCGTCAAGGACGTCGTGCGGGACTCGCCGCCCATCGCGTTTCTCTTCTGGAGGTTTCTGCTCGCCGCGGTGCTGATACTTCCCCTGGCCCTCCGAAGGGGAGGGACGCCGCGCCTCCTCAGAGACGGCCTGGCCGTCGGTCTCCTCCTGGCGGTCGGAATGGCGTTCCAGGTCGTCGGGCAGACCGAGACGACCGCATCCAAGGCGGCCTTCCTGACCGGGCTGTCGGTCGTGCTGACACCGTTTGCCGCCTACCTTCGAACGCGCCGGCTGCCCTCGCTCGAGAACGGCGCCGGGATCGCGCTCGCCTCACTCGGGTTCTTCCTGTTGACCTTTCCGCGCGGCGCTGCGGTTTTCGACCGGGGGGACCTGTTCGTGACGGCGTGCGGGATCGTCTTTGCCTTCTACGTCGTCGAGCTGGGAGAGCGGACGGCGGCGCACGATTCGCTGCGGTTCGCGGGAGTCCAGCTGGCGGTGGTGGCGCTTGCGGCCGGGGCGCTCTCGCTCCTGTTGCGGATGCCTCTCTTCTCGGGGCTCCACGCGGCCGCCCTAGAGGCTCGTCCGCTCGCGTGGCGAGGAACCTTTCTCCGGGGCGTCCTCTATCTCGGCTCGATCGGCACGGTGGGGACGTTTTTCGGTCAGGCCTGGGCGCAGAAGCACATGTCGGCGACGCATGCCGCAATCATCTTTGCCCTCGAGCCGGTTGTCGCGGCGCTGCTGGCGGCCTGGCTCCTCGAGGAGCGCCTCGGGCCGCGCGGCCTTCTCGGCGGCGCGCTCGTCCTCGCCGGCATCGTCGCCTCGGAGACGCGCCTCCGAGGATTCGTAAACCGTAAAACGTGAAACGTAAAACGTGGACGACGTGAGCCCGTGCTCCGTCTAACGTTTTGCGTTTGACGGTTAACGGCCCGTCAGTCGAGCGGGAACGTGAGCGTGTACTCCCAGCCGCCGCGGCCGGCGACGAGGACGAGGGTCGTGCGGTTCTGGTCGCGCGAGAGGATCTTGTTGACGTCTTCCGTCTCGCGGACCTCCGTGCCGTTCAGGGCGAGCAGCGTGTCGCCCGTCTCCAGGCCCGCCTGCGCGGCGGCGCCGCGTGAGTCCACGATCGAGATGTACAGGCCGCGCCTCGCGGGCCGCACCGACATTCCGAGCTCGCGCAGGATGCGCACGCCGTAATCGGCGGGCGGCTCCCTGCCGGCGACCAGCACCGTGCGGACTCCCGACCCCGTCTTGACGCCGATCTTCATGGGCTTGCCGGGGCCGCGCGTCGACAGCGCGGTCGCGAAGGCCTCCTGCGAGTCGATCGGGGTCGCATCCACCGAGACGATCTGATCGCCGGGCCGGATGCCCGCGCGGTCGGCGGGGGAGCCGGGCTCGACGCTGCGGACGCGAAAGCCCTTGGGCCGGCTCTCATCGTCGCGCGAGGCGATGGTGCCCCCGTGCAGGCCGACCCAGACCGGCTGGACGCGGCCGAACTTGACGAGGTCCGAGACGATGCGCCTGGCCCGGTCCACGGGGATGGCGAAGCCGATGCCCTGCGCGCCTCCGACGATCGCGGTCGCCACACCGATCATGTCCCCCTGGATGTTGACGACCGGGCCGCCGGAGTTGCCCGGGTTGATGGGCGCGTCGATCTGGATGAAGTCGTTGTAGACGCGCTGATTCTCGCCGGGGACGCTGCGTCCCAGCGCCGAGAGCACGCCGGCGGTGACCGTGTTGGAGAGCCCGAAGGGATTCCCGATCGCGACGACCGTCTCTCCGATCATGAGATCCGAGGAGGAGCCCATCTTGATCGTCGGCAGCGACCCCTTCGGATTCTTGACCTTGAGCACGGCCAGGTCGTTGTCGGCGTCCGAGCCGATGACCTCGCAGGAGAGCTCCTGGCCGCTCTTGGTGGTCGCGACGATCCGCGACGCCCCCGAGATGACGTGGTCGTTGGTCAGGATGATCCCCTTGGAGTCGATGATGACTCCCGAGCCGAGCGACTTGGCCGGCCGCGGGTCGAAGCCGAAGAAGAAGGAGTCGAAGACGGACCGCGCGCGGCGCACCGTCTGCTCGGCGGCGATGTTGACGACGGCCGGCGCCACTTTCTCGACGACCTCGACGACCTCGCTTCGCCGCGACGGCAGCGGAGCGGCGGAAGCGAGCGCCGCGAAGGAGATCATCCCGAGCACCGAAAAAAGGCCCCTTCGTTGTCGTTTCACGGCGAAGAAAACCGAACTCGCACCGATCCCATTCCTCGCAGGCTGCCCCTGACCGATTTGAGACGGAGGCGACCCGGGGCGGGCGGGCGCGAGGCCCGCCCCTACGGCACGGAGGGCCCGGTCCAACCTCGACGTCACGTCATGTTCGCGGCGCGCGTAGTCTCCCGACGGAGGAGGGAGGAGGCGCGCGCCGCGGGAGCGGAGGCGAAGCGAGGGATCAGGGGCGCGGTCGAGCTCGCACCCGAGCGAGCCGCGCCCCGGTGCGCCCGCAGGGCGCAGATCCCGCGTGCAGCCGAAGCGACGTTACCCGAGCTCCACTTCGATCGTGTGGGTCTTGCCGTCGGAGGCGAGCGGGATGGCGGCGGTCGAGCAGACCTGGCCGTCCAGGGTCACGCGGGTGACGCCGCGGGTGACGCCGCGCGGGTTGCGGACGGTCAGGAGGTACCGCGCGGAGTGGTAGCGGAAGGAGATCTTGTAGCCGCGCCACGCGCGAGGGATGCAGGGGTCGAGATGGAGCATCGTGCCCCGGAAGCGGAACCCCAGGATCCACTCGATGCCGGCGCGGTACATCCAGCCGGCCGAGCCCGTGTACCACGTCCAGCCGCCCCGGCCGACGTGCGGGATCTCGGCATAGATGTCCGCGGCCGCCACGTACGGTTCGACCTTGTAGCGGTAGAGGCCGGCGCGGGTGGAGGCGTGGTTGATGGGATTCAAGATCGCGAAGAGCTCGCCCGCCTTGTCCCCTTCGTCGAGCGCGGCGAAGGCGATGAGCGACCAGATCGCGCCGTGCGTGTACTGGCCCCCGTTCTCGCGGACGCCGGGCAGATAGCCCTTGATGTAGCCGGGGTCGAGCGGTGTTCGGTCGAACGGCGGCGTGAAAAGCAGCACGAGCCCGTCGCCCCGGCGCACCAGGTACTCCTCGACCGCGGCCATGGCGCGGCGGCGGCGATCGCGGTCTCCGGCTCCCGAGATGACCGCCCAGGATTGCGCGATCGAGTCGATGCGGCACTCTTCGTTCTGCGTCGAGCCCAATGGCGTGCCGTCGTCGAAATAGGCGCGCCGGTACCAGTCGCCGTCCCAGGCCCCCCGCTCGATAGCCATCTTCAGGGCGTCCACGCTCGCGCGCCACCGCTCCGCGCGCTGCAGCTCGCCGCGCCCCTGGGCGAGCTGGACGAACTCCCAGAGGTTCGTGTGGAGGAACCAGGCGAGCCAGACGCTCTCCCCCTTTCCCTCGCGTCCGACCCGGTTCATCCCGTCGTTCCAGTCCCCCGTCCCCATCAGCGGCAGGCCGTGGCTGCCGAAGGAGAGGCTCTTGTCGAGCGCGCGGGCGCAGTGTTCGAAGAGCGTGGCCGGCTCCGCCGAAGACTGCGGCGCGAAGAAGCGTTCGGTCTCTTCGGGCTTCAGCACCTCGCCCTTCAAGAAAGGGACGCGCTCGTCCAGGACGGCCGTGTCCCCGGTGACTTCGATGTAATGGGTGACGGCATAGGGAAGCCAGAGCAGGTCGTCCGAGATCCGCGTGCGCACGCCCTTGCCGGACGGGACGTGCCACCAGTGCTGCACGTCCCCCTCCTCGAACTGCCGCGCCGCGGCCCTCAGGAGGTGCTCGCGCGCCACCTCGCGGCGGGCGACGGTCAGGGCCATGACGTCCTGAAGCTGGTCCCGGAAGCCGTAGGCGCCCGAGGCCTGGTAGAAGGCGGCCCGGCCCCAGACGCGGCAGGAGAGGGCCTGATAGAGGAGCCAGCGGTTCAGCAGGATGTCCATCGAGCGGTCGGGCGTCTCGATCTCGACGGCCGCGAGCGTGTCGTCCCACATCTGCCGGACCGAGGCGAGGCAGGCGTCGAGGTCGGCCGCGCGGTAGCGCAGGACGAGACGCCGCGAGTGGTCTTCGTCCTCTCCCTGGCCGAGCAGGAAGAGCACCCTCGCCTTTTCGCCGGGGGCGAGCCTGAGCATCGTCTGCAACGCTGCGCAGGGGTCGAGTCCGGGTCCGGCCCGGCCGGAGAGCTTTCCGTCTGCCGCGAGGGCCGCCGGAGCGTCGAGCGTGCCGTTTCTTCCGAGGAACTCGGCGCGGTCGGCCGTCCACTCCTCCGGAGCGCTTGGGACTCCCGGACGTCCCCCGGAAAGATCGGCGAGGTCCGCGAAGGCCACCCGCCCGGCAAACTCCTCGTTCCACGGGTTGCGGGCGAAGATCGCCCCGGTCTGCGAGTCCCTTTCGGTCCGGACCAGGTGGGCGGAGACGCCGCGCTGGGAGCCGAGGACCCATTCGGCGTAGGCCGTGACCGAGAGCGTCCGTGGCGCGCGCGAGCGGTTCTCGACGTTCAGGATGGAGATCTTGATCGGATCGGAGAGCGGGACGAATTGTGTCCACTCGAGCGCGATGCCGCGGCTCTCGTGCTCGAATCGGCTGTACCCCTGGCCATGCCGCGCCACGTACGGCCAGGCGTCGCGCACGGGAAGCGCCGTGGGGCCCCAGATCTCCCCGGTGTCCTCGTCGCGCACGAGAATCGTCTCGCCCGTGGGATCCGAGACCGGGTCGTTCGACCACGGCGTCAACTGGTTCTGCTGGCTGTTGACGGCCCAGGTGCACCCGGAACCCGACTCGGAAACCAGGAATCCGAAGGAGGGGTTGGCGATGACGTTGACCCACGGAGCCGGCGTCCACTGCCGCTCCCCGAGGATCGTGACGTATTCCCGTCCGTTCTCGGCAAAGCCGCCGAGGCCGTTGAAGAACTCCAGGTCCGGGTGCGGGGGAGGGATGTCGGCGGGCGGCGGGCTCGCGGGCAGAGGCCGCGGGGGCCTCGCGGCGGGCTCCCGCCGCAGCAGCCGGACGACCTGCTCCGACAGCGTCCCGTGCCGCGAGAGCAGAGCCACCCGCGCCACCGAGCGCAGCACGTCGTGGTCCTCGGCGGAAATCTGGTCGCGCTGCAGGAGGAAGACGCCTCCGGGCTTCTCGCCCACTTCCGCGGGCGCTTCGCGCCGCGACCGCACGAGGGCCTCGAGCGTCTCTCGAAGGTCCTGCCCGTAGGAAGACGCCTGCTCGTTGATGATGACCAGATCCACTTCCAGCCCTTTCATCCGCCAGTACTCATGGGCGCGCAGGAGCTGCCGGACGATGTCCTGGTCGTCGGGATTGTCGATCCGGAGCATGACGATCGGCAGATCCCCCGAGATCCCGTGCGGCCAGAGCGCGGAAGGCCCCTTGCGGTTGCGCGCGAGCACGTGGGCGGGAGCGCGCAGGGTCGGATCCGAGTAGAGGACCCGGGTCGCCAGTCTCTGGAAGAGGTGGGCCTCGTCGGCCGTGATGCCGAGGTGGCGCAGCTGGACCTGCGCCTGCGTCCAGGCGAGGTTCGCCGTGCGCTCGAAAGCCGCGGACTCGCGGTACTTGTCGGCCAGCGCGAGCGCCTTCTCCCGCGCATCGGTGGCGATCGTCGCGAAATGCATGAGCGCGGTCTCTCCGGACGGCAGGCGCAGGCGCCGTCTCAGGCTGACGATCGGATCGAGCACCGAACCGGCGGTGTTGGACAGTGGCCTTCCGTCCTCGATCGAGCCGGCGTTGCGGATCCCCCGGCCGCGCCCCAGAAAGCGCGCGCGGTCCGTCTCGTACTGCGCCGCGCCCACGGTTTCTCCCTTGACGGCGGCCACGTGAACCGCCCAGATGGGGCGGTCCTCGGCGCTACGCGGCCGCCGCGTGGCCAGAATCGCATCGAGCGCCGGTACGAACTCCGTCTGGACGAAGAGGTTGGAGAAGGCCGGATGGGACCGGTCGTCGACGGCCGAAGCGAGCGCGAGCTCCGCGTAAGACGTGATCTCGATCTCCCGCAGGCGCGTGCCGAGGTTCGTGATGGAGACCTGGCGAATCTCGGCGTCGTCCTCCGCGGACACCACGATGCGCAGCGTGGTCATGAGGGGGCCGTCGCGCCTGCGGATCTCGACGCGGTCCTCGGAGTAGATCGCTTCGTAGGAATCCGAATCGACTCCCGCGGGCTGGTAGGCAGCCGACCAGATCCGCCCGTTGCCCACGTCGCGCAGGAAGACGTAGGTCCCCCAGCAGTCCCGCGTGACGTCCTCGCGCCAGCGCGTCACGTCGCGCCCATTCCAGCGCGAGAACCCGGAGCCCGCGGCCGTCACCATGACCGTGTAGCGCCCGTTGGAGAGGAGGTGGGCGCGGGGAGTCGGGTCGTGCGGCGAGCGGAAGCGCCGCAGCACCGGCGGCACGAAATCCCGGACGTGGAGGTGGCTCGAGACTTCCTCGGCGCGCGGGCGAGCGACGGCGACCGTGGAGGGCGTGCGTTCCTGCAGCAGCAGCTCGGTCGCCTGAACGGCCGGCTCGGTGTGGAAACGGACGCGCATGATCCCGCGCTCGAGCACGTCGGTGAGCGCGACGACCGTCATTCCCTGGTGGTGCGCCATGACGGCGCGCACGATGGCGGCCTTCTCTCCCTCGCGCAGGCGGGAGGCGGTGTAATCCAGGGCCTCGTAGAAGCCGTAGGGGCCGAGCGCTCCGGCCGAGGCGAGGCGGTGGAAGTTCTCGGCGGCGGCGGAGGGGCGCACCATGGCCGCCAGGGCCGTGGCGTAGGGCGCGACGACCAGGTCCTCGGAGAGGCCGCGCTTCCAGCCGAGGCCGCTCACGCCGAAGTTCGAGTACTGGTAGGTGAACTGAAGGTCCCGGGCGTTGAAAGCCGACTCGGAGATTCCCCACGGGACGCCGCGCTCCTCGCCATACCGGATCTGGCGCTCCACGACGAGGTGTGCGGTCTGCTCGAGCAGGCTGTCGGCCGGGGCCTCCATGACGAGGGCCGGCATCAGATACTCGAACATCGAGCCGGACCAGGAGATGAGAGCCGAGCCCTTGCCGATCGGGGTGAGCGCCCGGCTCAGGCGAAACCAGTGGGAAGCGGGAACGTCTCCGTGCGCGATCGCGATGAAACTCGCCAGCCGGGCCTCGGATGCGAGCAGGTCGTAGTAGCCGGGGTCCAGACGCCCGTCGGCCAGGTTGTAGCCGATCGAGAAGAGCTTGCGCTCCGGGTCGAAGAGGAACGTGAAGTCCATCTCCTCGGCGTAACTTCCGGCCTGGTGCGCGAGGGCCGTCAGGCGGCGCGTCAACGCCGCGGCCTCCTGCGCGCAGAGACGCAGCTCGGCGGCGACCGCGTCTGTAGCCGCCGAATCGCCGGCGCCCCCCGCGGCGGCGGCCTCTTTGAGCTCCTCGGCGGCCGTCGTGTACAGATCGGGCATCGCCTCCAGGGCCGGATCCTCCCCGGCGAGCGTCTCGAGCGACACGATCGCGGGACCGGGCAGCGGCGCCGGCTGCGCGGAGGCGCCCGGGAGGAACCGCGCCCAGCGCCGGGTCGCCTCGAAATCGCGCGCGTGGCTCCTCACCGCGGACCGCACGGCGGCCGCCCAGAAGAGAGCGTCCGCCGCGTGCGGCGCGCGGCTGTCCTGCGCGAGCGCCTGGACCGTGTCCGCGAGAGTCTCCGAGTCCACCTCGAGCTGCTTCAAGCGCGCCGCCCAGCCCGAGAGTTTCGAGGGCGGATCCGCCAGGCAGGCCTCGAGCGCGTCGATCGAGGCGCGGAGCTGCCGGCCCGTCAACGCCCCCTCGCCGACCGCCGGCGCGAGGCCTTCCGCAGCCTCCCGGAGCAGGTCGAGGGCATCGCCGATTCCCGGAAGGACATTGGTCCACTCGGCCGGCGCGGAGACGCGCTCCAGGCAGGCCTGCTTCAAGGCGATCAGGTGGCCGGCCAGGTTGCCGCTGTCCACGGTCGAGACGTACCGCGGTTCGAGCGGGCGACGGTCGCGCGTGTCGTACCAGTTGTAGAAGTGGCCCCGGTAGCGGTCGAGCTTGCCGAGCGTGGCGAAGGTCGTTTCCAGCCGTTCGATCATCTCCACGTTTCCGATCCACCCGAGGTCGTTGGCCGCGACCGTCGAGAGAAGCATCAGGCCCACGTTCGTCGGCGAGGTGCGGTGCGCGACGACGGGCTGGGGAAGTTCCTGGAAGTTGTCGGGGGGCAGCGCGTTGTCCTCGATTCCGGCGAAAGCGTCGAAGTACCTCCAGGTCCGGCGAGCGATCCGGCGCAGGAATCGGGCGTCCGCCGGAGGGAGCGGCTCCTCCTCGGCCGCGCGCGGAGGGACGCTCGCCCATCGCGCCACGGCCGGGGACAGGAGCCAGGCGGCCACGAAGACCGCGGCGTCGGCCAGGGACGAGGGACGAAGGATCCCGACGAAAACGCCGCAGCCCGCCGCGATCACGACGGCCGAGTCCATCCGGCGATAGAAGCCCGTGAGAGTCAGATCGAGGCGGCGCCGGGTCTGACGCGCCGGGACCCACTCGAGCAGCCTGCGGCGTGTCACGAGGAGACGCGCCAGTGTGCGCGCGATCGCGTCGATCATGAGCCGAGACTGATGGGCGAGCAGCACGATGTTCATCGCCGCCTGTGAAATCGAGACGGTCAGACCGGCGGCGAGGCCGCGCAGGTAGCTCCTCTTGGCGATCCGGCGCCGGCGCGGAACGAGCAGCCCGGAGAAGAAGGTGAGCAGCCCCGGCACGAGAACCGTCGCCACCACGAACGCCGTCCACAGGTGGGGATTCGCGCCGGGAAGCGTCCAGCCCGCCAGAAGGGTCGCCAGGGCGGTCGGAGCGAAAAGGCTGCGGCGCAGGTTGTCCAGCATCTTCCAGCGCCCGATGGCCGAAATCGGGTTCGGGACGCGCCGCCCGGCCTCGTCGGGCACGCGTCCGAAGATCCACGGCAGCAGCTGCCAGTCGCCGCGGACCCAGCGGTGCGTCCGCATCGCCGCGACTTCGTAGTGGGCGGGATATCCCTCGAAGAGCTCGATGTCGGAGACGAGGCCGGCGCGCGCGAAGAGCCCCTCGAAGAGGTCGTGCGACAGGAGAGCGTTCTCCGGGACGCGTCCCTGGAGCGCGCGCTCGAAGGCGTCTACGTCGTAGATGCCCTTGCCGGTGTAGATCCCCTCGTCGAAGAGGTCCTGGTAGACGTCGGAAGCCGCGAAGGCGTACGGGTCGGTGCCGCGGGGGCCCGAGAAGACCCTCTGGAAAACCGTGCCGGAACCGGCGGCCGGCAGGGTGGGGGTCACCCGCGGCTGGAGGATGCCGTGCCCGGCCGTGACGCACCGCGTCGCCGGATCGAAGACCGGAGCATTGAGGGGATGGGCCATCGCGCCGACCAGCGCCCGCGCGGCTTCGCGCGGCAGGCGGGTGTCCTCGTCGAGCGTGATGACGTAGCGGACGCCAGCGGGGATGGCGGGCCCTCCGGGAGCGAGGGAAAAGAAGGTCGTGTCGGTCGCGCCGCGGAGCAGCCGGTTCAACTCCCGCAGCTTTCCGCGTTTCCTCTCCCAGCCGATCCACAGGCCTTCCTTCTCGTTCCACACGCGGCGCCGGTGCAGCAGGAAGAACCGGTCTCCCCCACCCGGCGCGGGCCCGTGGGCCTCGTTTAGCCGGGCGACCCCGTCCTTCGCCGCCACGAGCAGTTCCTCGTCCTCGGGCATGGTCTCGGCCGGCGCGTCCGTCCAGTCCGACAGCAGGGCGAAGAGCAGGTCCCCCTCGCTGTTGGCGAGGAAGTGGACTTCGAGACGCTCCACCTGGTCGGCGATGTCGGTTTCGCTCGAGAGCATCGTGGGCACGACGACGAGCGTTCGCAGGTCCGGGGGGACGCCTCCCTTCAACTCGAGCTTCGGCATCCGCCGCGGGCCGACGATCTCGGTCACGTCGCGGTTGACGATCGCGACCGCCAGGCTCGAAGCCGGAACGAGCGCGGCGAGGCCGAGGAGAATCAGGGTCGCCGGCGGCGCTCCCAGCCGGTGCGAGACCGCCAGCAGGCAGAGCAGAAAGATGGCGGTCGTCAGGACGATCGTCCCGATGTATCCGGCGGCGGCGTGGCGGATCCAGACCCGCCGCAGCCACTGGCGCACGGGCACGCGGTAATGGAGTTCCTTCTCGAAAGTCTCCCGTCCCCGCGAGATCAGGAAGAAGCCGGGGTCCGCTAGGTACGGCTGACCGCGCGGCTCCGAGGCCGCCGCCTCCGCGGCGCGCTTGACCGCGCGGCGCGCCACGTCGATCTCCGAGAGCCGGGTCCCCCTCGCCAGCTCCTCGACGGCGCGCCGGTATCGGTCGCGAGTGGGGAAATCCATCTCCGCCACGCGGGTGCCCTCCCGCAGCGTCTGCTCGACCAGGCTGACGCTTTCGAAGAACTCGGCCCAGTCCACCGAGGACATCAGGCGCATGCTCGTGATCACATTGCGGACGGTGACGTGGGTGGCCACCTGCTCCTGCTGCTCGCGCCGGACGATCTCGTCGGCCGAGATCCCCTGAGCGGCGAGGCGTTCCGTCAGCCACGTCACGGCGGGCGTCACCGCGGGGTCCTGTTCGCGCAGCCGTTCGATGAGTCTCACGGCGAAGGGCCCCGTCAGAGGGCGGTTCTCGAGCCCGCGCAGGATCGGCCGCGCGTCCGCGGGCGGCTTTCCTTCGATGCCGAGCAGCGTGTCGCTGATCGCGTCGGCCTCCTCGCGCGCCCGGCGCCGGTCGGCGATGCGGACGGCCAGGCGCCGCAGGTTCTCGACGAGGACGAGCCTCAGGGAGATCGCGATCGCCCAGAGCTCGCCGATCGTCAGCAGGCGCGTGCGCTGGTAGGCGCGGACGAATCGCCTCAGGGTCTCCGGATCGAAGCGGCTGTCGGTGTGCTCGACGAAGGCCCAGGCCAGGCCGTAGACGCGGGGATAGCCCTGGAGCGGATC
>JAWOLE010000288.1:0-11899 GCA_033853815.1 Thermoanaerobaculia bacterium | reverse complement strand
GCCTACATCAAGTTTGGCACGGACGTCATCGGAAAGCCCGAGGGATGGGGCCGCGAGCAGGCGGAGTTCTATCGAAAGAACAACTACCACCAGCCTTCCGACGAGCTCAACGACTCCTGGGACTTCTCGGGGGCCGTCGAGGACGCGCGGCTCGCCTTCCTCATCGGCTGCCGCGTCGCCAACGCCGACGCCATGCCCCGCTGGAAAAAAGGAGACGAGTTCGAGGCCGTGCGAAACAAAGCGCTGGCGGAACTGAAGAATCGCTGAGAGACGGCTTCGGTGTCTTTGGTGCCGTAGGGGAGGGGGTTTGCGGCGGCGAACCCGCCGCATGTCGCGTCCCTCGGCCGCTGTGGCGGCCGACGACGCTCGGTGCGTCCCCTCCCGCCCTGGTCGTTCGCACGAAACGCGGGCGGCCGTCGCGACAGCCGCCCCTCCGGCAACGAGAGACCCGCGAGTTCCGTAGACTTCATGCTTCTGAAGGGAGGTCTACGGGCACCTCTCTTGCAATTTGCGGGGCAATGGCCGGGGCTGAGGAGGACTCCATGAAGCGACCAGGGCTTTGCGTGCTTTTGGCAATTCTGTCGTTCCTTGCGGCGGTGTCCGTCGCGCGCGCCCAAGGGTCGCCGGGGGTGCACTTCGGCATCGCCGGTGGCGCGGCGTTCCCCACAGGAGACGCCGGCAATCTCTACGACACGGGCTATCACGGCTCTGCCATGCTCCTCTTCAATGCTCCGCTCGCGCCGGTCGGGTTGAGGATCGAAGGCATGTACGCCCGCATGGACGGGAGGGAACACGTCCAGGTCGGCTCCGGAACGGCCAACATCGTCCTCGGTCCGCGCGCGATCGGCTTCCGCCCGTATTTCATCGCCGGCGGCGGGTTCTATCGCGTCCGATTCACCTCCACTTATGGGCCAGCAAGCTTCGAGGACACGCAGGACAAATTCGGCTGGAACGCCGGTGGCGGGATGTCCTTCGGGGTCGGGCCTGTCGCCTCGATCTTTATCGAGGCGCGCTACATCCGCGTCGAAACCGACCCGAACTTCGCACTCGGGAACCATTTCACCTTCGTTCCCGTGACCGTCGGCTTCGTCTTCTAGGAACCCCGTTTTCTGATCTAATCGCGCGGCGTGAAGACCCGGCGCGAGATTCTCCGGGCGGCCGGGGTCGCCGGGGCGGGCGCCCTTGCGGCCGCGGCCTCCCGCAAACCGGTTCCGACGCCCGCGCCGGGAGCGTCTCGGCCGATGGTCAAGCCGAGGACGCTGAAGCCCGGCGACACCATCGGACTGATCACGCCCTCTTCCTACGTCTTCGACACCTGGCGCATCGATCTTGCGGCGGCGCGTCTGGAGAACCAGCTCGGCGTCCGGTGCCGGCTCGGACGTTACGTCAAGGGTCGGCACGGATACATGGCGGGCACCGAGAAGGAACGGCTCGAAGACCTGCACGCCATGTTCGCGGATCGCGACGTGGCCGGGGTCTTCTGCCTGGAGGGAGGCTACGGGACCGAGCGCTTGCTCTCCGGCATCGACTACGAGCTCCTGCGGAGGAACCCGAAGGTCCTTCTCGGTTTCTCCGACATCACCGGGCTTCACCTGGCGATCACGCGGAAGGCCGGCCTCGTCACGTTTCACGGGCCCGTGGCGCTCGGATCCCTGCCTCCCTGGTCGCTCGCGAGCCTGAAGAAAGCGCTGTTCTCGCCCGAGCCCATCGGCGAGCTCTCCAACCCGCCGGAGGAAGATCCGAACTGGCCGGCGTTTCCCCTTCACACGGTCGCTTCGGGGAAGGCTCGCGGGCCGATCGCGGGAGGCAACCTCACTCTGGTTTCGACGACGATGGGCACTCCCTACGAGATCGAAGCGAAGGGGCGGATCCTCTTCCTCGAGGACACCGGCGAGGCTCCCTACCGGGTGGACCGGATGCTCACCCAGTTGAAGCTCGCCGGGAAGCTCCAGGAAGCCGCGGGCATCGTCTGGGGCACCTGCACCGACTGTACGCCCGCGAAGTCGAGCTTCGAGGTCAACCTGTCGATGTCCGATCTCCTGGACGAGATCCTGGGCGACCTCGGGAAGCCCGTCCTCGCCGGCCTCGTCTTCGGCCACACGAAGGAGAAGGCGACGATCCCGATGGGCGTAGAGGCGGAACTGGACGCCGGCGCCAGGAAGGTCGCGATTACCGAGCCAGCGACCGTCTGATGGCGGCGCAACACCGGAGCGTGTCCCGGTTGGGATCGTCTTCGCATTCCCGGCCGCTTCGGCGTCGGGCCGCCTCCCTCGTCGGCACGCTCCGGCCTGGCCGCGATAATCAAACCGGGCCGTCGCTGGTCGCTCGGTCGCAGAGACAGTCAGCCGAAAGGTTCAGCGTGGCATGCTTCTTCGCTCATCGCCTCCTTCGGGAGGCATCCCGCCGCCAAAGCTCACGCCGAGACTAAAGGTGCGCTGGTAGCCCCGGAGACGGCGGCTTCCCCGGAGGAGGCCCTGTGCGAGGGCACACGCCTAGGAGGAGATCGGGGATCTTGTCGCTGTGCCCTCGCACCGGAGCGGCGGCCCGGATCTTCTCCTCGCGGCCTGGCCGCCGCGTGCCGACGAGGGGGAAGTCGACGGATCCGGGGCGGCCTTCAAAACGATCAGAGGCACTTGTGGACGCGCCCGGCGCTGCCACGAACGAGGGTGTAGGTCCCCAGGATCTTTCCGTTGGGAAGCTTCACGGTCAGCCTCATCGTGTCCCCGGTGACGCGCCCCGTGTAGCGGACGGCCTGACCCTTCGCCTCTTCCCCTTCGCGCACGGGACCGCCGTGCTCGGGGAAGTGCATCCCGGGAGCGTCGAACCGGCCCCTGCGGTCGAAGACGAGGGGTCGATCGATCGTCCCGTGGGCGCAGTCGTACTCGACGCGGCCGCCCGCCGCCGTGATCTCGAGCCGGATTCCCGTCCCGCCCCACGTCCGCGCGGGCGCGTGCCTGGCCTCGCCGCCGGCGCGGGCGGCCCACAGGAGCGTCCCTAGGGCCATCCAGAGAGCGCCTGCCGAAGCTCCCGGCCGAATTGCCATCCTCGTCTCCCGCCGAGCGCCGCGCCCGGCACCTCCATCTTAGCCCGCATTATTCATGGTCATCCCGCCGAAACACGGGCGACTGACGGCGCCGGGGAGCATTGCGACAGAAAAACGGTGACCGAGATGGAGAGCAGCTTGGCCGCGAACTGAGATTTTTCGCCGAGACAAGGAGCGCGCCCTGCGGAGAGCCCTGGTTTAGAAACTCTCGGCCGCCGTTCGCGAAGCGAACGCCTGCGGCCGAAGGCCAGGGGCGGGAGGAATAGCCTCCCGCCCCGCAAACTCGAAGCCGGGTCGTTTCTAGAAGTCGTACCGCGCGGAAACCTGGAGCGTGCGCGGCGTGCCGGGGTTGTTGGCGTTGGCGAACCCGGCGTTGGGGGTCTCGGTGGGATTCGTCGAGCTCGGAATGCGGCCGTACGTGGTCTGCGAGACGAACTTGTTCCCCGTGTTGGTGCAGTTGAAGCAATCCACCGCGAGCCCGAAGTCTCCAGGGCCGATCCGGAAGGCCTTCTGGAGCCGGAAGTCGAGAGCGTAGGTGCTGGGCTGGCGGAAGGAGTTCCGGCCGAGGTGCGTGCCGTTGGTGCAGTCGAAGGTCGAGCCGACCGGAGTGCAGCCGAGGGTCGGACGGTCCGTGCCGCTCTGGCCGTCGTTGTTGAAATCGAAGTTCGCGCGCGGGGTATAGGGAAGGCCCGTCGCGAACCGGATCGCCCCGGCCGTCGTGATCCCGAACCAGGGCGACTGCCAGACGGCGTTCGCGCCCACTCTCCAGCGCTGGTCCCGGTCCGAAGGGGCCCAGGATGTGGCCAGGTTGTTGAAGTCCTCCGCCTGGATGCCCGAGAAGTTCCGTTCGTTGGAGTCCTCGTCGAAGTCCTTGGACCAGGTCGCGCTGACGTTGGCGCTGAAGTTCTTCGTGAACCTCTTCTCGGTGACGAAGTCGATGGCGTAGTACTTCGAGTGCGCGTCGGACAGGTATTCGGTGATCGTCGAGTAGAAAGCGTCGGGGCGCACCGAGCTGTAGTGCGGCGTGCCGTTGGCCGAGATGGTGCCGTCGTAGGCGCGATTGGCGTCCGTCAGCCGCTCGAGGTTGTATCCCTTGGCGTACGTGCCGCTCAGGAGAACCGTGATCTCGGGCAGGACCTCGCGCTGGAAGCCGAGGGTCACGCGGTCGTCGTGTGGGTCCTTGAATTTCGGGTCCACGGTGAAGACGGGGAGGCCGGGCGTGCCGGCCGGCAGGCCGGAGAGGTTGACGCGTTCGACCCCCACCGGCGACCAGGCCGCGCCCCAGGGAGGCGCCAGCGGGTCGAAGCAGGACACGTTGCCGACCTTGCAGTTGGGATTGGTCGGATCCAGTCCCGCGTTGTTCGTCTTGCTCGTGTACTGCACGCCCTGCAGGCCGTTCGAGGCGAAGAGCTGCGCCCACAGGAGGCCGGGAGTGCGGCTCCAGTAGCGGCCCGCCGAGAGGCGGATCGCCGTCTTGGGGTCGGGCGCGAACGAGGCCGAAAGCCTTGGCGACCACTGGTTCTTCACGTCGGGGATCTGGCCGTTCAAAGGGAACTGCCCGCTCGCGAGCGGGGCGGCCTGGTTCAGGACCGGCTGGTTCGGGTTGTCGAGGTACTCGTAGCGGACGCCCAACGTGACCGTCAGCCTTGGACTCACGAACCACTGATCCTGGATGAACCCCGCATACTCCCTCTGCTTGATGTCGATGGTCCCGGCCTGGTCGGCCGTCAGGCCCCCGAGGCCGCCGAATTGCCGGTACTGGAAGTATTTTCCGGCGAGGAGGTCCGCCACGCTGTTGAAGACGAAGACTCCCCGCCAGTTCCCTTTGAAGTCCTCGGACATGGGCGTGTCGTTGTAGTCGCCGCCGATCTTGAAGACGTGGCTCTTGAGCAGGTAGGTGAGCGTGTCGTTTACCTCGTAGCGCTTGACCGTCGAGATGATCGGCAGGAAGCTGACCTCCCCGTAACGCGCGCTGCCCACCTGGATCTCCGGGAGGTTCAGTCCCTTGTCCTGCCGCGGCACGTCTTCCTTCTTGTAATTGAAGCCGATGTCGTTCAAGAGGCTCGATCCGAACTGGGACGAATACGTGCCGACCGCGGAGAGCGCCTTCATGCCTTCGATGCCGTTGTGCTGGATCGTGTCGTTCGGAGAGCTGTTGGTGCCATTCGGGCCGTCGTACTTGGAGTAGTTGACGCGGCCCATCACCCGGTTCGAGCCGTTGACCTGCCAGTCCAGACGGCCGAACGCGACCCAGCCGTCATTGCCCTGGACGTATTCGGCCGGGCTCGCGAGGACGGGGTACTTGGCGAAGATCGAGGGATCGAGCACCGTCGAGTTGATCGTGCGGGTGATGTTCTGCTTCTGCTGGTCGTAGGATCCGAAGAAGAAGAGCTTGTCCTGCAGGATAGGGCCGCCCAGGGAGCCGCCGTACTGCTTCTTGTCCTGGTCGAGCGGATCCTGGCCGTTGGCGAACTTGGCGGTCAGGGTCTTGGGTTGCCAGTAGAAGAAACCGGAGCCGTGAAGCTGGTTGGTGCCGCTCTTGGTGATGACGTTGACAAAACCCCCGCCGGAGCGGCCGAACTCGACCGAAGCGCCGTTGGTGATCACGGTGAACTCCTTGATCGACTCCTCGGAGAGAGAGAGAGGAGCGCGGCCCTCCGCGGAGCCGACAGGCCCACCGAAGAAGGAGTCATTGTAGTCGGCGCCGTCCACGGTGACGTTGGTGTTGATGCCGCGCTCTCCGCCGATCTGGATGTAGTTTCGCTGCGACTCCGTCTTGGTCTCGGGAAGGAGGTTGACGAGCTGCTGGAAGTTCCGCCCGTTGACCGGGAGGTTCTTGAGTTGCTCGGTCTGCATCGTCGATTGCACTGCCGTGTTGGTGATCTCGACCGCCGGGGCCTGGCTCGACACGACGACCGACTCGGAGACGGTCGCGAGCGTGAGCTTGAAGTCCACGGTGCGAACCGAGCCCAGGTCCAGGCGCACTTCGGGCCGTGTGGCCGAGCGGAAGCCCGAAAGCGACGCTGTCACCGAATAGCGGCCGACGGGGAGATTGATGATCTGGTAGAAGCCGTCGTTCCTCGTCGTCGCCGTGGCGCTCAACCCGGTGTCGATGTTCTTCGCCTCGACCGTGGCCCCCGGAAGCGCTCCGCCGTCAACATCCTGAACGGTGCCGGAGATCCGGCCCGTCGTGACGTCGGTTTGTGCGAGAACCGGGAGAGTAAGCGCGAACGCCAGGACTGGAATCAGGAAGGCGAGGGCCCGCCACCGGGCAAACAGGGGTCTGCACATCGAACTCCTCCTTCTTCGAATCACGAGGGCCGGACTAAATTTTGGGAAAACCGGAATGTCGGGAGGAATCTACACGAACTTTCCATTTCGCGCGAGAGAATTGTTTCTTCTTTTTCGCTCTCTGTTGCGGCGCGGCCTCAATGAATTCAATGCGCTCCCGAGGGGTTGCCGTTGGCGTCGAAGCTGACGTTGGCGCTCTTCGTGACGGCGTTGATGGCGCCGCCCGTGAAGCCGCCCTGCCAGAGAACGGGTCCCTCGCGGAAACGAGCGAGGCCGCCCGGAGGCGGCCTCGCGTGACGGGCGGCCGGTGGAAGACCGCTAGAAGCTGAGCTTCACCGCGAATTGCAACGTGCGGGGAGTGGACTCGGCGGAGTAGCCCTGGAGGACGCCGAACGTATTCAGCGCCTTGCCGTTCACCGTATTCGTGAACTTCGTAATCGTGTACTTGCCGGTCGACTGCGTGTACGTGATCCTGAAGAGATCCTGGTTGGCTCCGGTGACGACCGTCGCGTTCTGGTTGAACACGTTGAAGACCTCGCCGAGGAGCGTGAGCGTCACGTTGTAGGGCAGGTCGAAGGTCTTCGCCAGTCGGAGGTCGATGTCCCAGACGCTGGGCTGGCGGAACGAGTTGCGTTGGATGAGCTGTGCGTTCTGCGAGGCGAGGAAGGCGGAAAACTGCGGCAGCGTCATGCCGTTGGCCTGGGTGAGGTCGATGATATTTCCATTCCTATCCACGAAGACCGGGGTGAAATTCGCCGCCTGAGTCGTCTGCGCCTGTCCGGTGAGGCTGTTGGCGGGGCAGCCGCTGCAGGTGAAGCTGATGGCTCCGGTGTACGGGAAGCCGCTGTGCCAGAAGCCCACGCCGGACAGCTCGAAGCCCCACGGCAAGCGGTAGGTGGCGCTGCCGGCGACCCGGTGCTTCACATCGTTGTCGCTCGGCCCCTCGCTCAGGCTGGGATTGTTCGGATCGATGAGGAAGGTGGTCGACGTGGAGCGGGTGTTCGTCTCGTCGTCGACCGAATCGGAGTGCGTGTAGCTGATCTCCCAGGAGAGCCGCGAGTCGGCAGTGGGTCTCTTGCGGAGCTCGATCGTCTGCCCGCGATACCACGCCGTCTCGTTGCTGCTGAGCGCACGGACGATGCCCAGGTCGTTGAAGGGGCGGGCTGGATTTGTCGAGCTGCTGTAGTCGTAGACGGGCATGTTGCCGAGGCTGTAGCCGGTCGGGACGAGGTTGATGTTCCTCGTGCCCTGAATGTGCGTCAGCTTCGAGTAGACGGCGCTGGCACCGACGACCAGGTCGCTGAAAAGGCGGTGTTCGAACTGCAGGCTCGAGTGCCACGCCTGCTGCGCCTGGTAGTCGGGGCCGATGGTGACCAGGTTGGCCGAGAGCTGCGACTTGGCCAGGAAGTCGGCCGGCGACAGTTTGTTCGGGTACGTTGGACACGGATTGGTCGCGGTGGTCGTGCAGGTGAACGTGGTCGTGATCAGCGCGCCGCTGATGCCCTGGATGGGGGCCGCCAGCAGGATGTCCGGCATGTATTCGTAGAACACGCCGGTGCCGCCGCGGAGCACGGATCCGCCGTTGCCGAAGATGTCCCACGCAAACCCGAATCGGGGCGCGACGTTGTTCGTGTCGTTCTTGATCTGCGTGAGGAGCTCCGGGTGCTGCGGGTACGCGTTCGAGCCCGGTCGCGGCGTCGCCTCGTAGTCGTAGCGGACGCCGAGGTTGAGGGTCAGGCGCGAAGCGACGCGGAAATCGTCGTTGAGGTAGACCCCCCAGAGGTTGGTGATCCAGCTGACGTCGCCGTTCTGCGGACCGTACGCCTGCTGGAACGTATTCGGTTTGTCGTTGACGTAATTGAGCAGGCTGCTGTACGAGTAGAAGCCGCCGGCAAATCGCGGGAAGGAGTCGAACAGGTCGCGCCGGAGAAGCTCCGCCCCCGCCTTGAAGGAATGCCCCTTCCATTCGTAATTAGCGGTGTCCTTGAACTGGAGCTTCTTCTCATCAGCCGTGTTCGGCGTGGTGTCGTTCGCGCCGAAGAACTGCGTCTGGCCGAAGTTGATCGAGAACTCGGTGCCGCCATACACGCTGGTGACCGGGCGTTGATCCCGACCGACCTGCGTGAAGAACTGATTGGAGAGCTTGTCCGTGAAGATCGAGTCGACCTCGCCGACGACCTGATAGAACTTGTCGACTTCGTTCGTCTGGTTCAGGCCGAAGGATGACGTCGCCCCGCTGTTGGTGGTGTCGTAGTTCGTGTAGTTGCCGCGCAGCGACCAGTGGTTCCTCGAGCCGATGTTGCCGTCGAACTTCAGGAGATACGTCTTCAAATCGTTGTCCACGGAGTAGTTGAGGCCTGTCTCGTAGGGAAACCCCACGGCGTTCTGGATCTTCGAGAGCACGGACTGCTGCTGGGCGGGCGTCAGGGCGAGGAATTGCGCGGACTGTCTCATGTCGTTGCCGATGACGGCCGGCTGGCTCTGGGTCATCGAGTCGAAGCCGCCGAAGAAGAAGAGCCTGTCAGGCAGGATGGGCCCGCCGACGACGGCTCCCGGCTGCTTGACGTCTTTGGACAGAAAGCTGTCCGAGATGGGAAGCGGATAGGTCGTTCCGCCGATGTCGGTGCTGATCGTGGTCGGCCGGGTCGCCGCCCACGACTTCCTGCGGTCGTAGTAGAAGGCCTCACCGTGGAACTGGTTGGTGCCGCTCTTCGTAATCGCGTTCACAACGGCGCCCACGCCGCGGCCGTATTCCGCGTCGTACTCTGTCCGGACGACCTGGAATTCCTGGATGGCGGCCTGGGAGAAAGTGAACGGGGGACGCGAGCCGCCGGTCTGCTGGCCGAAGAAGTCGTTGTTCGAGCTGGCGCCGTCGATGTTGTAGTCCGTGGAGAGCGGGCGCGCACCGTTCGCGGTGATCGCGGTCGTGTCGAACGAGCCGACGCTGATGCCGGGGGTCAGCTGCGCCAGCGAGCGGAAGTCCCGGCCGAGCAGCGGCAGGCTCTTGATCTCCTGGCTGGTGACCGTTTCGCTGATACCGGTGGCGCGGGGGTCGACGACCGGACGGGCCGCCGAGACCGTCACGGCTTCGGCGACCTGCATCGCGAGCCTCAGGTCGGTCTTCGTCGTGTTGCCCAGGAGAACGGTCGTGCGCGGTACGCTGGCCTTGCCGAGCCCCGTCAGCTCCGCCGAGACGGAGTAGGTACCGGGCGGCAGAAGGCCGAGTTCGTATCCGCCGTCCTTGTCGGAATACGCCGTGCGCGTCAGACCGGTCTCGAGGTTCGTCGCGGTGATGGTGACGCCGGGAATGCTCGCGCCGGTGTTGTCGCTGACCTTTCCGGCGATCGAGCCGGTCGTGTAGTTGACCGACTGGCCGTACGCTGCGGAGCACACCGCGAACACCAGGACCGGGATCAGAAAGGCAAGGGCCCGCCATCGGGCAGACAGGGATCTGCACATCGAACTCCTCCTTCTTCGAATCTCAAGGGGCAAGGATGAATTTTCTGGGCTCGGGTTATCGGGACGGAATCTACACGAACTTTCCATTTCGCGCGAGAGGATTGTTTCTTCCTTTTTTCTTGCCGGCCGAAACTCTTTTCTTTGATCAGCGTACATTTTTTTGAACGCAAGAACTCTGGCTTCGCGTGGCGATCGCTTCTGCGCCGAAGACCCGCGGAGGTCGTTCGTGAGCATCTTTCGGCTTCTTGTTTTCACAGGGAGTATCCAGGGAGAGGCTCCGGCGGAAATGATGCAACCACATCAGCAAGCGTCAGGGAACCCGGATGGAGGGTGTCGCAAAAATTCTGCATGTCATGCACATTTCTAAGTGCATTTCGCTCGAAGAACCGCACGAATTCCAGAAAATGAAGAATAATTTATGCACATCTTGCAGATTTCCGTAGACACCCATGCGACTGACTGCTAATCTCCCGGATTATGAATTCCGCCGACACCGCGTGGATGCTCGTCGCAACCGCCCTGGTGCTCCTGATGACCCCCGCCCTCGGTTTCTTCTACGGGGGCCTCGTGCGTTCCAAGAACGCCCTGAACACGATGATGATGAGCGTTTCGGCGCTCGGAATCGTCGGAATCGGCTGGGCGCTCGCCGGCTACTCGGTGGCGTTTGCTCCGGGAACCCCGTGGGCGGGCGACCTCTCACGATTGCTCCTGCGCGGCGTCGGACTGGAGGCGCAGGGGTCGATCCCGCACCTGCTCTTCTTCTCCTACCAGGGGACCTTCGCGATCATCACGGCGGCCCTGATCTCCGGGGCGATCGTCGAGCGCATGCGCTTCGCCCCGTATCTGGCGTTCCTCTTCCTCTGGGGCATCCTCGTGTACGCGCCGATCGCCCACTGGGTCTGGGGAGGAGGCTGGCTCTCGAAGCTCGGCGCGCTCGACTTCGCCGGAGGCACCGTCGTGCACGTCAACGCGGCGGCGGCGGCCCTGGTCGCCGCGATGATGCTCAAGCCGCGCAAGGACTTCGCGCGCCAGGCCATCCTGCCGCACAACGTTCCCTTCACCCTGCTCGGGGCGGGCCTGCTCTGGTTCGGCTGGTTCGGATTCAACGCCGGCAGCGCTCTGGGCGCCAATGCCTCGGCCGCCCTTGCGTTCGCCAACACGATGCTGGCGCCCGCGGCGACGCTCTCGGTCTGGACGCTGCTCGATCTGACGCGAAACGGCAAGGCGACCGCGGTCGGCGCGGCCACCGCTATCGTCGTGGGCCTCGTCGCGGTCACGCCGGCCGCGGGCTTCGTCGGGCCGGTCTCGGCGATCCTCCTCGGAGCCGTTGCGGCCGTGCCGAGCTATTTCGCCCTGCTCTGGCGCGCGCGCACCAGCCTGGACGACTCCCTGGACGTCGTCGCGGCCCACGGCGTCGGCGGGACCGTCGGAGCCCTGCTGACCGGAGTCCTCGCGCAGAAGAGCTGGAACGGGGTGGCCGACGGCCTGCTGTTCGGGAATCCGCGGCAGCTGGCCGTTCAGACCGCCGCCGTCCTTGCCGCGATCGTCTACAGCTCGGCGATGACCTGGGGCATTCTGAAGGCCCTCGCCCTGGTGGCGCCTCTGCGCGCCGGCGCGCGCGAGGAAGGGCTGGGCCTCGACGTCACGCAGCACGGCGAAGAGGCCTATACGCAGGGCGAGGGGGCGATCCTGGTCCTGCCCGATACGCCGCCCGATAACCTTCCCGCGGCCCGTCCGGTCCTCGAACCCGGCGGCGGCGTGTGAAGCTCGTCGTCGCGATCGTCCGGCCGGAGAAACTGAGCGACGTCCTCGAGTCCCTGTTCCGCGCGGAAGTGCGCGGGCTGACCCTCCACCGCGTGCAGGGTCACGGCGGAGAGACCGAGCGGGTCGAGACCTACCGCGGGACTACCGTGAAGATGGAGCTCTCCGAAAAGGTCCGGCTGGAGATCGGCGTCTCCGACCACTTCGTCCAGCCGACAGTGGAAGCGATTCTCTCGGCGGCCCGGACGGGCGCCGTCGGCGACGGCAAGATCTTCGTCCTGCCGGTCGAGAAGGTCTATCGCATCCGGACCGCCGAGGAAGACCAGGCCGCCGTCACCCCGGTCA
>JAWOLE010000287.1:0-3094 GCA_033853815.1 Thermoanaerobaculia bacterium | reverse complement strand
CGATGGCGGCTTCAACGGTGCGCCGCCGCTCGACGGGCCGGTCCTCTACACCGAACCGACTTCCCTCGGCCTGCCCGCCGTGTGGACGAAAGCCTGAGGAGGCGGACATGGCTGACTTCAAAACCGTCACGGTCGACACCGATCTCCTCATCCTCGGCGGCGGGATGGCCGCCTGCGGCGCCGCGGTCGAGGCCGCCTACTGGGCCAAGAAGCACGGGCTCAAGGTGACGCTCGTCGACAAGGCCGCCGTGGACCGCTCCGGCGCCGTCGCCATGGGCCTCTCCGCCATCAACCAGTACGTGGGCCTCAGGGACGGCCAGAACACCATCAAGGACTACGTCGACTACGTCCGGAACGACCTCATGGGGATCACCCGCGAGGACCTCGTGGCCAACATCGCCCGTCACGTCGATTCCACGGTCCACCTCTTCGAGAAGTGGGGCCTGCCGATCTGGAAGGACGAGAAGGGGGCGTACGTCCACGAGGGACGCTGGCAGCTCATGATCAACGGCGAGTCGTACAAAGTCGTCGTGGCCGAGGCCGCCAAGAACGCGATCGGCAAGGAGAACATCTACGAGCGCGTCTTCATCGTCGGCCCCATCCTCGAGGACGGGCGGTGCGTCGGCGCGTACGGGTTCTCCGTGCGCGAGAACACCTTCTACGTCTTCAAGGCGAAGGCCGTCCTGACGGCCATGGGCGGCGCCGTCCACGTCTTCAAGCCGAGGTCCTCCGGCGAAGGCCAGGGGCGCGCGTGGTATCCCCCCTGGAACGCCGGCGCCTCAGCGTTCTTCACCCTCAAGGCAGGGGCCGAGATGACCTGCCAGGAGGTCCGTTTCATCCCCGTCCGGTTCAAGGACGCCTACGGCCCCGTCGGCGCGTGGTTCCTGCTCTTCAAGTCGCGGGCCACGAACGCCCTCGGCGAGAACTACATGGAGACGCGCAAGGCCGAGCTCGACAACTGGAAGCCGTACGGCCATGTCAAGCCCGTTCCGGCCAACCTGCGCAACTACCTCGGGATGCTGGACGTGATGGAGGGCAAGGGCCCCATCTCCATGCGGACCGAGGAGGCGATCCAGAAGATCGCCTCGACCTCCGGCGACGAGAAGGCCGCCAAGAAGAAGCTCAAGGAGCTGGAATCCGAGGCCTGGGAAGACTTCCTCGACATGACGATCTCCCAGGCGATCCTCTGGGCGGCGACGAACGTGTCGCCCGAGGAGAAGTCGTCCGAAATCGCGGCGGCCGAGCCCTATTTCATCGGCTCGCACTCGGGCGCCTCCGGCGCCTGGGTCTCTGGGCCCGAGGACCTCGCCCCCAAGGAGTACTTCTGGGGCTACGAGAACATGTCGACGGTGCGCGGCCTCTTCTGCGCCGGCGACGCCTCGGGCGCGTCCTCGCACAAGTTCTCTTCCGGCTCGCACGCGGAAGGGCGGATCGCCGCCAAGTCGGCCATCCGGTTCATCGTCAAGGAGAAGATCGCGGCTCCCAAGGTGGACGAGGCGAAGATCGAGCAGCTCAAGGCGGAGGTCTACAAGCCGCTGAAGATCTTCGGGGAGTTCAAGGGTGCCACGACGCAGCCCGACGTCAACCCCAACTACATCCGGCCCAAGATGTTCCAGATGCGCCTGCAGAAGCTGATGGACGAGTACGCGGGTGGCGTGACCTCGCAGTTCACCACCTCCGAGGCGCTTTGCAAGAAGGGCCTGGAGCTCCTCGCGTTCCTCAAGGAGGACTCGGCCAAGCTGGGAGCCGCCGATCTCCACGAGCTCATGCGCTGCTGGGAGAACGTTCACCGCATGTACCAGGCCGAGGCCCACGTCCGGTCGATCCTCTTCCGGGAGGAGACCCGCTGGCCCGGCTACTACTTCCGCTCCGACAAGCCCCGGATGGACGAGAAGAACTGGCACGTGTTCGTGAACTGCCGTCTGACTCCGACCGGCGAGTGGGAGATGACCAAGCGGCCGATCATTCATTCGTTCGTAAAGGCCGGCGAGGGTGTGCTCGTCGGCGCCTGAGTTCCCGCGACGATTCGCCCCGGGCGCCTCGCGGCGCCCGGGGCCGGTTTTTTCGAGCGAGGCTGATGTGCCGCCCAAACCATCCGCCCCCGTCTGCCCCCACTGCGGGGTGGCCATGGTCCCGTTCTCGCTCCCCGAGCAGGGCGGCTGGGACACCCCGTTCCAGCTCGCCTGCTTCAATGACGAGTGTCCCTACTACGTGCGCGGCTGGGCCTGGATGGAGGAGCACTACGGCGTCCGCTCCTCGTATCGCCATCGGCTCGATCCCGCCACGGGAACGACCTCTCCCCTCCCGGTCTGGTCGCCGACGGCGATCCGAGACCGGATCCTCGAGGCTGACGTCGCGGTCGGCGAAGAAGGTGAGTCCGGCGACCCCGACGTGACCCCCGATTCCGGCGACAAGAAAGGGAACGAACCATGAGCACACAGGCGTGTCCGGTGGGAGAAGCGGTGCGGCGGCAGCGCCAGCTCGGAGACGACGAGCCGTTTCGATTCGCGTGCCACCCCGGCGTGGCCTGCTTCAACCGGTGCTGCGCCGACGTGAACATCCTGCTGACCCCGGTCGACATCCTCAGGCTGGCGCGCCGGAAGGGCCTGACGACGACGGAGTTCCTCGACCGGCACACGCTGACGCCGATCACGAAGGAGCTTCACATCCCGGTCGTCATCCTCCGGATGGAGGACGGGGAGGGGAAGCGCTGTCCGTTCGTGGGGCCCGAGGGCTGCACCGTCTACGAGGACCGCCCCTGGGCCTGCCGGATGTACCCGGTCGGCATGGCGCTCCCGCCGGCCCGGGCAGGGGTCGAGCCGGGTCCGGTCTCCTTTCTCTTCGAAGACGACTTCTGCCTCGGTCGCGAGGAGGACCGGCTCTGGACCGTGCCCGCCTGGCGGCGCGACCAGCGAGCGGACGAGCAGGAGGAGATCGAGGCGGGCTTCCGGGAGATCGTCTCGCACCCCTGGTTCATCGGCGGACGCCAGCTCGATCCCTCCCGGCTGGAGATGTTCTACATCGGCTGCTACGACCTCGACACCTTCCGCCGCCTCGTCTTCGGGTCGAGCTTCCTGAACCGCTTCGCCCTCGA
>JAWOLE010000286.1:0-8903 GCA_033853815.1 Thermoanaerobaculia bacterium | reverse complement strand
GGAACTCGAAGGAGCGCGGGTGCCCGAAGCGACACCAATAGCCCCATCGCGCGCGGCAGCGAAGTCGTCGTGACGCGGTACGAGAAGGGAATCGCCTACGTGCGCCCCTGGGAGGAGATGGCGGGGGAGGAGAAACCATGAAGGAAGAGACGATGAGAAAGATCCTCTGGATCCTGGCGGCAGTCGGAGCGGGCCTCGTGCTGGCCGCCGCGCTCTTCGCCGAGGAGAACCGCTCGGGGGATCTCGGGAAAGTTCATCAAATAGCCCGCGGGCCGGCAGGCCTCGCGGAGCAAGGAGGCTCTATGTTCGGGATTGCCATGGGGACCTGGATCATCCTGGGGTTGATGGGTCTGACCCTCCTGTTCATCCTGGTCATGCTGGCCAAGATGTTCCGGAAGGCGGGCCCGAACGAGGCGCTCGTCGTGTACGGCTTCCGGGGCACGCGAGTGATCAAGGGGCACGGCACGATCATCTTCCCGATGGTCGAGAGCTGCCGGGAGCTGTCGCTCGAGCTGATGTCGTTCGACGTCGCGCCGCAGCAGGACCTCTACACGAAACAGGGGGTCGCGGTCACGGTCGAGGCGGTCGCGCAGATCAAGGTCAAATCCGACCGTGAATCCATCGAGACCGCCGCCGAGCAGTTCCTGACCAAGACGCCGCCGCAGCGCGAGGGCCTGATCCGCCTCGTCATGGAGGGCCACCTGCGAGGCATCATCGGGCAGCTGACGGTCGAGGAGATCGTCAAGCAGCCCGAGATGGTCGCCGACCGCATGCGCTCGACCTGCGCGGACGACATGAACAAGATGGGGCTCGAAGTCGTCTCCTTCACGATCAAGGAAGTCCGCGACAAGAACGACTACATCACCAACATGGGGCGCCCGGACGTGGCTCGCATCAAGCGAGACGCCGACGTGGCGGCGGCGGAGGCGGAGCGCGACACGGCGATCAAGCGGGCGCTCGCCCAGCGGGAGGCCGCCGTCGCCCGCGCGCAGGCGGACCAGGAGCGCGTGCTCGCCGAGACGCTCTCCCTGGCCAAACAGGCCGAGGCGCAGCGCGACATGGAGGTCAAGAAGGCGGCTTATCTCGAGGCCGTCAAGAAGCAGCAGGCCCAGGCGGACAAGGCCTACGAGATCCAGACCAACGTCATGCAGCAGCAAGTCGTGGCCGAGGCCGTGCGCGTCCAGCAGGTCGAGAAGCAAGAGCAGATCAAGGTGCAGGAGGCCGAGATCCAGCGCCGGGAGAAGGAACTGATCGCGACCGTCCTGAAGCAGGCGGAGATCGAGCGGCAGCGCATCGAGACTCTCGCGACCGCCGAGAGGCAGCGGCTGACGCTCGAAGCCGAAGGGCGCGGCGCGGCGGTGCGCGCGGAAGGCGAAGCGACGGCCGAGATCATCTACAAGAAGGGGGAGGCCGAGGCCAAGGCGATGAACGTCAAGGCCGAGGCGTATCAGGACTGGAACCAGGCGGCCGTCGTGGACCGCCTGATCGGCGGGCTTCCCGAGGTCGTCCGCGCGATGGCAGAACCGCTCTCCAAGGTGGACAAGATCACGATCGTCTCGACCGGCAACGGGGATTCGGCCGGCGCCAACAAGATCACCGGCGATATGGCCAAGATGGCCGCGCAGGTTCCGGCGCTCTTCGAGGCGCTGTCGGGCATGCGGATCTCCGAGCTCTTCGCCAAGGTCAAGGATTTCGGCGAAAAGAAGGTGATCGATGCGAAGTGAGCATTCCTGAAACCTGAAACTTCAAACTTCCGATAGGAGGCCGTCATGGCATTACTGGAAAGAGTCGCGACCCTGGTTCGGGCGAACCTGAACGACCTGATCGACAAGGCCGAGGACCCCGAGAAGATGATCAAACAGGTGATTCTCGACATGCAGAACCAGCTCTTGCAGGTCAAGACGCAGGTGGCGATCGCGATCGCCGACCAGCACCTGCTGGCGAAGAAAGCGTCGGAGAACGAGGAGAAGGAGGCCGAGTGGATGCGCAAGGCCGAGCTGGCGGTCGAGAAGAAGGATGACACGCTGGCGCGCGCGGCGCTGGAGCGCGCCATGGGTTACAAGGAGCTCGCCGCGAATTTTCACCAGCAGGTCGCCGACCAGAAGACCGAGGTCGAAAACCTGAAGGCGGCGCTTCACAAGCTCGAGGGGAAGCTCGCCGAGGCGCAGTCCAAGAGCGATCTCCTGATCGCGCGGCACCGGCGGGCCCGAGTGTCCAGGAAAGCGAGCGAGGCGAAGCACGCCATGTCAGCCGGCGCCGGCTCGAACACCTTCGACCGGATGAAGGAGAGGGTCACTCATGCCGAGGCGGTCAGCCAGGCCTGGGCCGAGATGACCTCCGACGACGTCGAGGATCGCTTCGCGGCCCTGGAGAAGGAAAAGGAAGTGGACCGGCTCCTCTCGGAGCTCAAGTCCCGCAAGCTGATCGGCGCGTGAGAGCAGCGGCGGCCGCCGGCTTCCCGACGGGAGCTACGGCCGCGCGGGGGGAGCACCGGCGCTCTCCTGCGCGAACCACTTGCGGGCGCCGAGGAGTTTGACCCGGGTCACCGGGCCGGCGATTTCGACGCCAACGGCGAGGGGACCCGACTCGATCAGGAAGGCGCCGCGCCGGTCGTTTCCCCTGTCGTGGTAGCGGCCAGCGATGCGGAACTTGCCGCCGGAGGCTTCGAGTCCCTCGATGTCCGCGAGCTGGGACGCGAGCCGCACGCGCGCCTTGCCGGTCATGCCGTTGAGTTTCAGGATCCCCTCGGCCCAGCCCGGGAGGTTCGCCCGGAAGAGCGTGTAGAGGGGTCGCGCGTCCCGGCAGGAGATCGCGGTCTCCGCGGCGAGGCCCCCGCGCAGGTGCCCCGAGGGAAAGTCGAAGCGCCCCCACCAGCCCTGTTCCTCGTGCTTCGTGCCGCTCGTGGTCACGTCGGCCAGCTCGATCCGGCTTCCGGAGATTCCCATGTCGCTGTGCTCGACGTCCCAACGAGGCACCGCGAGCCGTCCGGAGGCGCGTCCGGCCAGCGTCCCACGCGCGTAGGCGAAGGTGGCGCGTGGAATCTCGAAGTCGCCGTTTCCGCGGCCGATGCCGTGATCGAAACGGGCCGAGAAGCGCGCGGGGCCGCCGCCCCCGGCCAGACGGGGCTCGGGCGCCCGGCGGAGGAAGTGATTGACGAACCGGATGTCCTCGAGCCGCCCTTCCAGCCGAATGTTCCCCGAGATCTTGCGCCAGACCTCCTGTCCTCGGACCAGATCCGGATTGAAGCGGTCGATGACGCAGTCGGCTCGCCCCGACCCGTCGGCGAGGATGGTGGGTCCCGGGCCGAGCGTGAAGGCGCCCGAAAGGAACTCCACGGCCGCCGGGCCGACTTGAGCGTGCTCGTGCGGGCGCAGGAGAAAGCCTCCTGTCACGCGCGCGCGCCCGCGGAAGCGGTAGATCTCGATCCAGATGTCCGGGGCGGGGTCCGCGACGAGGTTCTCGATGCGGATCGTCCAGAAGAGTCGCTTCTCCTCCGCGCTCAGGGGAGGAGGGGGCACGACGCGGGTCTTCAGAGGGGGCCCGGAGAAGCCGGGGATCGACGGGACGAGCGCCTCGTGCGCGGAGGACAACTCCGTTCTCCCCTTCTTCTCGCGCAGGCGGAAGGTGAGGCCCTCCGCGCGCACGCGCGTCGCATGGAATTCCCTGTGGAGGAGGTCGAGGAGCGAGATGGATACGACTGCCTTCTCGATCCGAAAGGACCACTGGACGTTGGGATCGCTTCCGCGCAGCGTCAGGCCGCGGACTCGGATCGTGCCGGGCATCCCGGCGGACGCCTCGTCGTAGTCGAGGAACAGTTCCTCCGGGTTCGTGTTGACCCAGCGCCTCAGGAGGTCTCCGGAGAGGATCCGGTGGACCGCGGAAAGCGCGGCCACCGTCAGTCCGGCGGCAAGCAGAACGATGGCAATGGCGACTCGACCGGCCCGGACGCTCATGAGAAGGCTTCGCCCCGCAAGGCTCGCGCCAGTTCCGAGACGCGATGCTCTCCCCGTCGCTTTTCGGAGGTCTCACTCACGGTTCCGGAGGATAATCCGCCGCGAATCGGAGAACGAAAGAAGAGGAGGACGGGAAATGAAGCGGCGATTCACTCTGGTCGTTGTGGTTGCGGCGGGGGCCGTGGGTCTGGCGCTGGCGGCGAGGGGCGCCGAGCCGGCCGCGCCCACCGGGTTCCGGGCGGAATTCATCGCCGAGGTGGACAGCGTCGGAAAGAAGCTGATCAGCCTCGCCAATGCGATGCCGCAGGAGAAGTACTCCTGGCGGCCGGCGGCGGGCATCCGCTCGGTCAGCGAGGTCTACGTGCACGTGGCCGGGGCCGACTACCTGATCCCTTCGTTCATGGGGGTCAAGGTCCCGGAGGGGATCAGCCGCGACATGGAGAAGACCGTCACCGAGAAAGCGAAGGTCGTCGAAACGCTCAAGCAGAGCCTGGAGCACTTGAAGAGCATGGCGGCGAACATGTCCGACGCCGACCTCGACAAGAAGGTCAAGGTCTTCGGCAACGAGATGACCGAGCGCGCGGTGATGATCCTCATTCTCAACCACATGCACGAGCACCTCGGGCAGTCGATCGCCTACGCGCGCATGAACGGCGTCGTGCCCCCCTGGTCCGCGGCGCCGGCCCCGGCCAAGAAATCCTGAAGAGGCAGACAGGTTTCAGGGCAGACAGGTTTCAGGGAACAGGTGTCAGTGGAAATGCAGGTTCCAGGTGTCAGCTTTCAGGGACGAGAGCGAGCTCCAACCTGGCAGCTGACACTGGCACCTGGCACCTGACACCTGCTGAACTTTCACCCCTTTTTTCCGTTTAATAGGGGTGATGACCGCGATCGAGGCTCTGGGACTGCGGAAGGTCTATCGCTCCCGGCTGAGCCGGCGCGGAGTGATCGCCTTAAACGGCATCGACTTGCGCGTCGAGCCGGGAGAGATCTTCGGGCTCCTCGGACCCAACGGGGCCGGCAAGACGACGACGGTCAAGATCCTCCTCGGCCTGACGCACGCCACCGCGGGCGAGGCCTCGATTTTCGGGATCCCCGTCGGCGACCCGGAAAGCCGGCGGCGGGTGGGTTACCTTCCCGAGGGGCACCGCTTTCCCGGGTATCTGACGGCGCGCGAGACCCTTTCGATCTTCGGCCGCATGTCGGGCGTGGCCTCCGCGGACCTCGGCCGCAGGGTCCCGAGTCTTCTCGAACGGGTGCGCCTTGGGGAGTGGGCCGACGTACGCGTCAAGAAGTTCTCGAAGGGAATGACGCAGCGGCTCGGCCTCGCCGCGGCGCTCGTCCACGAGCCCGAGGTTCTCCTGCTCGACGAGCCGACCGACGGCGTGGACCCGGTCGGACGGAGGGAGATCCGCGACCTCCTCGCGGCGGAAGCTGCGCGCGGGCGCGCGATCCTTCTCAACTCGCACCTGCTGTCCGAAGTCGAGCTCATCTGCGGGAGAGTCGCCGTGCTGTGCGAGGGCTCGGTGGCCGCCGAAGGACGGATCGAGGACCTGACGGCCGCGAGCGCGACCGCTGAAACCTCATCCTTCGCCAGGGCTTCGGATGACAGGCCGGCGAAAGCGGCGTCGCGCTACAAGCTCGTGGCGTCCGGCGTGGACGACGGGCTCCTCGACGAGCTGCGGAGGACAGGCGCTTCCGTCGAGCGCGTCAACGGGCATTTCGACCTGACCGCCCACGACCTGGCGCACCTGAACGCCCTGGTGGACCGGCTGCGGGCGCGCGGCGCGCTCCTGCAGGAACTCGCTCCGCTCCGTTCTTCCCTCGAGGATGTCTTTGTCGGTTTAGTGGCGCCCCCTCGGAACGGGAGCGACTGGGAGACTGGGAGACTGGGAGACTGGGAGAATTCTCAATCGGCTCTCCCCCAGTCCCCCAGTCCCGCCCTCCTCCAGTCCGTCGATGGAGAGAAGGTCCCGCGATGAGGGCGTGGGCCGCGAGCGTCGAGGAGGTCTTTCGCGAGGCGGCGGCGCGCTGGACGCTCATCGCCTACTTCGCCCTCTCCTCGCTCTTCATCCTGGTCTTCGCGCTGGCCGTCAACCTCGACGTGGTCAACGGCGCGCTCGCCGGCGCCAAGCTCTTCGGCCAGTCGGTCGATCTGCCGGGACACACGATCGACATCGATCGCCTCGTGCTGGGCTTCGAGTCCGGATTCTCGGGGTTCCTCTATCTGGTCGGCACGTTCCTGGCGCTCTTCGCGACGGCGCATCTGGTGCCGAGACTCCAGGAGAAGGGGACGATCGACCTCTACCTCTCGCGCCCGGTCGGGCGTGTGGCGCTGCTCCTGTCCCGGTACTCCGGCGGGATGCTTCTCGCCGCCGCGAACCTCGTCTATCTCATCGGCGCCATCTGGGCCATCATCATCTGGAAGACGCGCGTCGTCCACCCACGCTTCCTGCTCGGAGGCTTGACGATCCTCTTCACGATCGCCGCCCTGCTCGCCTTCGCGTTCCTCGTCGGCGTCGTGACGTCTTCGACGGGCGTCTCACTCATGACCACGTACGCCGTCTTCTTCGTGGCGGCGATCCTCGCCGCCCACGAGAAGATCGCGGCCGCGATGTCGGCCGAGTGGACGGCAAAACTGGTGAACGGTCTCTACTGGGTCTTTCCCAAAACGGCCGAGCTCGGCCGCGCGACGGTGGCCCAGGTCGCGGGCGGCCGCGTGCTCCACGGAGCCGCCCCCGCGGACCTGTTCGCCGTTTACGGCTCGACCGCGCTCTTTGGCCTGGTCGCGCTCGCTCTCTCCTGCTGGCTCTTTTCCAGAAAGGACTTCTGACATGGGTAACCCGAGACTCCGCTCGCGCCTTCCGGTCGCTGTTCTCGCGCTGGCCGTCGCCGCGGCGGCCGCGCCTCTGGCGGCTTCCGCTCGCTCGACCGACGACCTTCTCTCTCTCGTCCCGGCCGACGCGGCTTCCGTGGCGGTCGTGCACCTCGCCGACCTGCGAAACAGCCCGGTGTCCGCGAAGCTCTTCTCCGGCGCGGACCACATGACGGCGAACGGAGATGCCGCCCGGTTCCTGGAGGAAGCCCAGCTCGACCCGAAGAAGGACGTGGACACGGTGGTGGTCGCGGGCAGGCCCTCCGCGGGCAGCGGCGGGACGCCGGTCCTTGCTCTGTTCGAGGGGCGTTTCGACCCCAACAGTCTGTCCGGCGCCGTTCTCTCTCGTGGAGCCGTGCACAGGTCCACGCCCGCCGGCGACTACTACCTCCTCCCGGACAAGCATGAACACGACCGTCCGGCAGCGGTTGCGTTCGTCAGCCCGAATCTGGTGATCGCGGGGACCGAGTCCGCGGTGGCCCAGGCGCTCGCCGACCGGCGGGCCGGCGGGACGGGCTTTGCTTCAGGCGCGGGGCTCGGACATGAGTTGAAGCGCGTCGATCGGAGTGCCTCGGCCTGGGTCCTGGTGGACGTGACCCGCTATCCCTCGGTCGCCCGCAGGAGCGCCCGAGTCCATGCCGACGCCGAGGGCGATAGCGAGCCGGCGGTGGCCCTCATGGGCGCCATGAAGTCGGTCTCGCTCGTCGCCGTCGAGGCGAAGGCGAACGGTGACAGCCTGGAACTCTCGGCGACCGGTCTTGCGAGCGACGCGGAGACCCGACAGCTCCTGGAGGACTCCCTGCGCGGAGTGCTCGCGATGTGGCGTCTCGCCGTGCAGGAGAAGTCGCCCGAGCTCGTCTCCGTCCTGCGCAAGTTTTCAGTCTCGAGCGACAGCGAGGCCGTCTCGATCCACGGCACGCTGCCCGGCAGCTTCCTGCGCTCGGTCGCTGCGCACGCGAGACAAAAGAGAAGCGAGTCCGAGTAGGTCGGCCGGTCAATTCCTCACGTAGAGCGACAGGAGAAAGTCCTGCCCGCCGGTGTTCAGAGCCGGCCCCGAGGACTGGCCGCCCCAGACGACCATCCTGGAACCGGTCCACACCGCGGTGGGGACATAGCGTCCCGCCGGCGCCCCCGAGGTCGAGGTCGCCGACCATATGTTCGTAACCGGCTCGTACACGCCGCCCGTGTTCAAGACGTTCGCCCCGTCAATGCCGCCCCAGACGATCATCCTCGAGCCGGTCCAGACGGCCGCGTGCAGGTCTCGTCCTTCCGGCGCTCCCGCCGCCGTCGCCGTCCAGGAATCGCCGACCGGGTCGTACTGGCCGCCGCTGTTGGTGAACGTGCCGTCGTTGCCGCCCCAGACGATCATCTTCGAGCCGGTCCATACCGCCGTGTGCCCGAAGCGCGCCGTCGGAGCACCCGTCGTCGTCGTCGCCGTCCAGGAATCGCCAGCCGGGTCGTACTGGCCCCCGGTATTGGTGTCCCCTGAAGCGGCGCCTCCCCAGACGACCATCTTCGAACCGGTCCAGACTGCGGTGTGCAGCTGGCGCGCCGTCGGCGCGTTTGTCGTGGTTGTCAGAGTCCAGGAGTCTCCGGCCGGGTCGTACTGGCCTCCGCTGTTGACGTTGGCCCCGTTGTATCCGCCCCAGACGATCATCTTCGTGCCCGTCCACACGGCGGCGGGGTGCTGGCATCCCGGGGGGGCGCCCGTCGTCGTCGTCGCCGTCCAGGAATCCCCGGCCGGGTCGTAACGGCCCCCGGTGTTGAGGTAATTCGTATTGTCGGTGCCGCCCCAGACGATCATCTTCGTGCCGGTCCAGACCGCGATGTGCGCCTGGCGCCCCGCCGGCGCCCCCGTCGTCGCGGTCGCCGTCCAGGAGTCCGCGACGGGATCGTACTGGCCGCCGGTGTTGAGGACATTCACGTTGTCGTAGCCGCCCCAGACGATCATCTTCGTGCCGGTCCAGACAGCCGTGTGGTTCAGGCGCCCTGACGGCGCCCCGGCCGTCGTCGTGGTCCTCCAGACGTCCTGAGTGAACCCGGTCTCGGTGAATCCGGCTCCGATCAACGTCGAGTCG
>JAWOLE010000285.1:0-23511 GCA_033853815.1 Thermoanaerobaculia bacterium | reverse complement strand
CCGAGGATCCCGTAGGTCTCCCCCGCCTGCACCGCGAACGTCAACCGGTCGTCGGCGACGAAGTCGCCGAATTTCTTGGTCAGCTCCTCCGCTTCGATGGAAGGAGAAGAAGTCAGAATCAGTTCCTTCCGGCTTCGACGACGAAGGTCTGACCCGAAATGACCGCGACGCCCTGGGGAGCGAGGCGCACGGAGAAAGTCTTCAGGTCCCGGCTCTGGAGGCCCCAGTTCTTCCGGGTCGCGAACTCCGCCCGCGGCTTGACGGTCACCACACGCGCGGCAAAGCGCGCGTCCGGCCGCGCCTGCGGCCACACGGTCACGCTCGAGCCCACCGGAAAAACCGAGAGGCGCTCTTCCGGCACCTCCACGCGCAGGTAGGGAGCCTCGACCTGGAGCGTGAGGATGGGATCCCCAGCCGTGACGAACTCTCCCCGCCTGTGGTAGCGCGTCAGGACCGTGCCCGAGGAGGGGGACACGAGAGTGCCCTCCTTTTGGAAGCGCCGGACCTTGTCCAGACGCGAACTCAACGCGCGTTCCTGCGCGCTCAGGTTGCCCTTCTCCGCCTCCCGCGCGCGGATGCCCGCGGAGAGCTCGTCGCGCTTGTGCTGCAGCGTCTCGAGGTCCGCGGCCGGCGCCACGCCTTCCGACGCCAGGCGGGACATCCGTTTCTCCTCGCTGACCGCCTGCGCGAGCTGCGCCTGGAGCTGGGCGACTTCTGCCACGCGCGTCTTCTCCTGCGCGGCGATCTGTTCGCGCTGGCGCTCGAGATCCGCGGCGTCCTCGGCGAGTCCGGGCTCCTCGATGCGCGCCACGAAGTTGCCGGCCTTCACGGTCTCGCCTTCTTCGGGAACGCGGGTCACGAGCCGTCCGCTCCTGGAAAAGGAAAGGTCCAGATGCTGCTCCTCGGCGATCGCGAGCAGCTGAACTCTGCGGCTATCGTCGTTTTCCTGGCGCATCAGAGCGCCGTAGCCCCACGCGCCGGCGACCGCAATCGCGATCGCCACGGCAATCCAGATTCCCCTTTTCACCAGGCTAACCTGCCTGCCCAAGATCTTAGCAGCCCTGGCCAGCGTCCCGGACTCTCACGATAGCAGTGCTTCGCGACGGACGCCCCGGATCCGTCGGCATTTCCCTCGTCGGCACGCGGCGGCCAGGCCGCTAACGCCAACGTAGGCCGCCGCTCTAGTCTCTCGGGCACAGAGACAACAAACCTCAGCAGCCACTGTGGTGTGTGCCCTCGGACAAGGCCTCCTCCGGGAAACGCCGCCGGCTCCGGGACTGGCGTTGCTGCTCAAGTCCGGGTAAGAGCCCCGACGGCGGGACGCCTCCCAGAGGAGGCGATGAGCGAAGGAGCATGCCACGCTGAGCCGCTTGCTTCGCCAACCCTGCGACTGAGCGACCAGCGACGGCCTGGTTCCGACTTTCGCGGACGGGCCGGCGCGTGCCGACGAGGGAGGCGGCCCGACGCCGGGGCGGCTCGAAGCGAGAAGCTTCCAACCGGGAAAAACCGCAGCCCTGGCCGGGATGGAACCGTCCGGTAGAATCGCCTCCGAATGCCGAAAGCCCCTTCCAAACCGCTGGTCGCGGTCGTCATGGGAAGCCGGTCCGACTGGGAGACGATGCGTTCGGCCGGCGAGACTCTCGCCCGGCTGGGCGTTGCGAGCGAGTCCCGCGTCCTCTCGGCGCATCGGACGCCGAAAGAGCTGGCCGAGTTCGTTCGCCAGGCGGAGTCGCGGGGAATCGAGGTCTTCATCGCCGGAGCCGGCGGAGCCGCGCACCTGGCCGGCGTCATCGCCTCGCAAACGCTCCTGCCCGTCTTCGGCGTGCCCCTGGAGGGCTCGGCCTTGAAGGGGCTCGACGCGTTGCTCGCGACCGTCCAGATGCCGGCCGGCATCCCCGTCGGCACGCTGGCGATCGGGAAGGCCGGGGCCGTCAACGCCGCGCTCCTGGCAGCCGCCGTGCTCGCGGGGAGCCGTCCCGAGTTGAAGGAGAAGCTGCGCGCCTTCCGGGAGGAGCAGGCGGCGAAAGTGCTCGCGGAGAAGCTGGAGTAGGTCTTCGCAGCCTCCGCCTGCCGCCTGCCGCCTGCCGCCTACCGGCTCGCGTTTCCTTCCTTCAGGATCTTCTCCAGGTCGTCGAGGACTTCTTCGGCCCGTCCGGCGATGGCGAGGTCCATCTCGGAGGAGGCGGGCGTGGCTTCCGGGTTGATCTCGGCCGTGAAGGCGCCCCGGCTCCTCGCCTCGGCCGCGAGTCCGGCGGCGGGATAGACGACCGAGGAAGTTCCGACCACCAGGCACACGTCGCAGTCGAGCGCCCGCTCGGCCGCCTCCAGGGCGTCGCGGGGAATGGCCTCGCCGAACCAGACGACTCCCGGGCGCAGGAAGCCGCCGCAGTGCGGGCACGGAGGCGGCAGCCGCGGAAAGGGGACCGTCTCGTCGCCCCAGGAGCCGGGCCGGCATCTCTTCCAGCACGAGACCTCCCAGAGCGAGCCGTGGAACCGGATGACGTTTCGCGTGCCCGCGCGCTCGTGCAGGCCGTCCACGTTCTGCGTGACCAGGGCGAAGGAGGGATAGCGGAGGCTCCAGAGGGCCAGGACCTCGTGCGCCCGATTCGGCCGGCAGCGCGCCACGAGCTGCCGCCGCCAGTCGTACCACTCCCAGACCGTCGCGGGATCGCGCGCGAAGGCTCCGGGCGTGGCCAGCTCTTCGGGCCGAAAGTCCTTCCAGAGTCCGCCGGGCCCGCGGAAGGTCGGCACGCCGCTCGCGGCCGAGATCCCAGCGCCCGTCACCACGGTGACCCGGCTCGCGCGGGAAATCCGCCCTGCCAGCGCGCGAAGGTCCTCCTCGAGGATCATGGCGCGAGCTGGAGCTTCGCCGCCGGGTCGTGGGCCCTCTCGAGGCGCGGCCCCGACTCCCCGATCCAGTCGTCCTTCTGCGGCAGGAAGGGGATGGCGAGGATCCTGCCGAGGGTCACGTCCTCTTCGCGATCGTAGGCGGGGACGCCGATTTCGACAGCGTCCTGCGGCACGCCGAGCAGGACCGTCCCGTGAAGGTAGTCCCACGCGGACAAGAAACTCGCCCAGTTGCCGTTGGCCTCGTTGCGGTAGTTGGAGTGGTGGATCCCGTGCATGCGCGGGGTCACAATCACCTTGACCAGGACTCGCTCCAGGCCAACCGGCAGCCTGCTGTTGGAGTGATGGAACACGATCGACACAGCGAGCAGGCCCTGCCAGATCCAGAGCGACGTCGGATCGACGCCGAGCACGACGACCTGGAGGAGCCGGTAGCCGACCGAAAGCCCCTGCTCCCCGAAGTGGAACCGGAAGGCCGTCGAGGCGTCCATGTCGCGGTCCACGTGATGAACGAGATGGAAGCGCCAGAAGAAGGGGACGACGTGATTGATGCGATGCCAGATCCAGAGCGTGTAGTCGAGCAGAACGACGGCGACCACGATCCGGGCGGGGCGGGAGAGCTCCACCATGTTGAGCAGGCCCACGTGCCGCAGCGCAGCCCAGTTCGCGACGGGCACCAGAAAGGGCGTCTGCAGCAGAGTGACGACGGCGAGCGAGATTCCTCCGGCCGTCAGGTTGCGCCCTGTGCGTCGAAGGCGGGACTCGCGCCGTCGGCGCAGCGGCCGCAGGGTCTCGTAAACCACGAACGCCAGAAAGGCGGCGGCCGTCGCGCCCGCCGCCGTCCAGAGCACCCCGCGCAGATCCCCGCTCATCGAATAAACTTACAGTCTATGCCGGGCAGGTAGCTCGGTTCTTTCCCCTTCACGTTCGAGGCCGTCCGCGATGGGTTCCGCCGAGGCGAAGAAACCGGGGGCGCTGCGCCTGACGATCGCGCGGGGATTCACCCGCGTTGAGGACGTCGTCTACGTCGGTCTGGGGATCCTGCTTGGCCTGAGCGCCGCGGCTCTCCTCGTCAACGTCGCGGTCGCGTTCGGCAAGAGCCTCTTCTCGGGAGCGTCGGCGCAGTCGATCGTGGACCTTCTCGACCGCATGCTCCTGATCCTCATGATCGTCGAGCTGCTCTACACCGTCCAGGTCTCTTTCCGCGAGCACACGCTCGTGCCCGAGCCGTTCCTGATCGTGGGGCTCATCGCCGTGACGCGGCGGATCCTCGTCGTCACGGCGCAGTTCGCGACGATCTTCGAAAAGGGGAATGATGCCGCCTTCCGCAGCGCGATGATCGAGCTCGGTCTGCTGACCGTAATGGTCCTCGCGCTCGTCGTTTCCCTCCGCCTCCTGCGCAAGGGCTCCGGAAGATCTCAGGCGGAGGGGGCGTAGAAGCCCGAGCTCTCGAGGAGCTCCTCGACTTCGGCCCGAGTGGCGGAGAGTTTGGACGCGCCGGCAAGGAGGTCCTCGGCCAGGACGGGATGCCAGTTGCGGCGGCTCCGGTCGCGGAGGCCGCCCACATCGACCGGCTCGATCGCCCGATCGATCCTCTCGAGCAAGGCTTCCCGTTCGGCGGCGGTGGGCCTTCCGCGCGCGAACGCCCCGAGCGCGAGGCGGCAACACTCCGCCGACGCCGGGCCGAAGGTCGCATGGTCGGCGCAGAGAAAGCGACGCGGAGAATCGGGCCGCCTCAAGCGCCGCGACGCCTCGGCAAAGCTCGCGGCGGCGAAGTAGAGCTTCGATAGGGCGGCAAAGAGAGGAAAGTCGCCCAGGCTCGCGAACAGGGCCGAGATCAGGAGCGCAGCCCGGTCCGCTTCCGAGAGCGTCTCCGCCTCATAGTCCCTGAGCCGCCGCGGGAGGGATTCCCGGCCCCAGGAGGTCTCGATCGTCTCGGCCAGCCGGAGGAGACCGAGAAGCGTCAGCGGGAAGCCGGTCGAGAGCAGGGGGTCCACGAAGGCCGCGGCCGAAGGGAGAAGCGCCCAGTTCTCTCCGGCGGCCTTCCCGCTCCGGAAGGGAAGGCGGCCGCGATGGACGAAAGGCAGCAGAGGCTGCGCTTGGGCGAACTGCGACCGAACCGTCGGCAGCCTATCGAGCAGGCGGTCCCAGGCCGCGGCGCCCTCGCCCAGACGCATGTCGCGGGCCAGGGCCGGCGTCGCGGCGACGCCGGCGCTCGTGACGCCGTTGGCGAACCGCAGCACCCAGATCCATCCCCCTTCGAAGACGTGATGGACGGCGGCGTCGTCCACCGGATACGGCGGCGGCTGCGGCGACCGAAAGACCTCCAGGTCGTCCAATCTCCGCACGCCGGAGAAGTGCGTGTAGAGGCCGGCCGTCGCGGGCAGGTCCGCGAAGCATTCCGACGGCAGCCGGAGAGCGCCGTGGAGGAAGCCCCCGGGCCCTGAGGCGTCGGCGAGAAACTTTGCTTCGAGCGAGATCCGTTTCCCCTGCCGGTCCCCTTCGAGCCCGAAGCCCCACGGCGAGGCCTGCACCGAGTCGAGCCGCGTGCGGTCGAGGTATTCCGCCCCCTCCCGCCGCGCTTCGCCGGCGAGGAAGGCGTCGAAGTCCGCCCGGTACCAGTGCGTGTCGGCGACTTCGTCCCGCGGGCTCGCCGCGACGAGGAGCTGATCGCTTCGCTCGGGGTCGCCCGCGAAGGGGAGCCCGAGGCGGTGGCCGTAGAAGGTGAAGCCCCGCTTCAAGCCGCAGCCGATCCCGGGATGGGCACGCTGCCAGGAGCCCCAGGCCGAGAGCGGGCGGATCCGCGAGAGATCGTAGCGATCGCACAATTCCTCGAGCAGGAGGTTCGCCAGGGGCGAGGTGGATTCGCCGATCGCGAACCGCGGATGGGACCCGCGCTCGACCAAAACGACCGAGCGGCCGAGGCGCCGGCAGACCATCGCGAGGAGCGACCCGGCGAATCCGGAGCCGATGATCGCGACGTCGAACAATCCCTTCATCTGTTCAGCAGTTCAGCGCTTCAACGGGAGCCCCCGCAATCCGCGCAGGAGACTCGCGGCCGCTCGCTCTGAGAGAGATTCGTCTCGAGGAGCCGCGTCGCCCGCGCGGCGAAGCACGTGCGGCAGCGGCTGAACCTCTCGAGGTCCCAGAGATCGGCCAGCACGCGTCCGCGCCCGAAGGCGAGCCCGCGCGCGAGGGCGAGCCCGCCGGAGACCGCCTCCTCGAGATCCGAGAGGTCCGGCGGCGTGAACTCTCCCCTCTCCTGGAGCGCGTCCAGGGCTCCGTTGCCCGGCCGCGTCGGAATGAGGGAAACGACCCGGGCTCCGCATTCGAAGGCGAACGCGGCCGAGCGGCAGGCCCACTCGACGGCTTCCTCCGGGGCGACGAACGGGAGCCCCACGAGCACGAAGGCCCGCACGCCGATCCCGTTCTCGCCGAGGAAGCGCGCGGCCCGGCGGAAGCCCTCGAGAGTCATCCGCTTGTTCAGGAGCGGCAGGACCTCGGGATGGACCGTCTCCAGGCCGAGCGCCACTTCGAGCGATCCTTCGAGGCGGTCGCGAAATTCGAGGCAGGACCTTCCGCAGAGGGCCGGGTGGGACTCGACGATCACCCGCTCGAAACCCGAGAGCAGCCGCGCGACCGGAGCGTGGTCCTCCGGCGGAATCGCCTTCGGGTCGAAGAAGCTTCCCGCGTTGTAGAGCTTGATCCACCGGGCCGGCGTAAGACGCGGCAGCTCCCGCGCGATCTGCTCTGGAATCGCCCCCGGCGGAACTGGCTCCTGCAGCGTGTTGCGCCAGAGATCGCACATCAGGCAGCGCCACGGACATTCCCGGTTGGAGATGAAGATCGTGGCGACGGAGACCGGGCTCCCGGAACCATCCGGTTCTTCTTCCATCAGGGCCGCATAGGCGCGCCGCGGGTCGAGCGCATTGCGCGAGCCGCGTCGCGCGAGGATCCAGGAGTCTTGCCGGAAGGGCTCGAGCGGGTAGCCGGCACTCACGAGTTCCGTGCGACAGCTGAATCGGTACCGGCTGTGCGAGTGGTTTCCCATCCGAATCCGCCACGGCGTCGGCTGCGCCTCCCTCGTCGGCACGCGCCGGCCCCGCCGCACAGAGGAGTTCCAGGCCGTCGCTCGTCGCTCAGTCGCACGGGCAGCACGGCGACGGCGATTCCACGCTGCGCTCCTTCGCTCATGGCCTCCTCCGGGAGGCTCCGCCGCCGCCGTGGCTCCAGCGTGGCGTTACGCCGGACGGCAGCCCCGGAGCCGGAGGCGTTCCCGTACGGGGTGATGGGTGACGGGCATGGAAGGTCGCAGCCGGTACCACGCTGAGACTGCGAGGAACCCCCAGCGAGCGATGGTTCTTGCTGTAACGGCCTGCGCGAACGTGCCCCGGTAGGGAATGCCGCAGGCTTCGGGGCGGGATTTCCGCCAAAATTGATTCGAGGAGTGCACATCACCTGGCGCTCACGAATAGAGCGAGAGGAAGTGCATCCTGTAGTCCGCCTCGCGGAAGCGGAACCGGCGCGAGGACTCTCCCGGCGGCAGGGCGCCGTGCTGGAAACGGCGTTTGGGGAAGACCGGCATCTTCAGGCCCGTCACCGCCTCCACACCGCGCGACACGATCTCCCCCTTGAGCGCGTAGAGCTTCTGATGATCGCCGCCCGTCATCCGCGCGAAGGGGATCCGCTCCGCGGCCGCGATGACGCTCGGGCGCGTGAACGGGCTGAACCCTTCGAATCCGTTGCCGCGAAGCGGCGCGTAGGTGCGCGCGTAGGAGCGGCTGTGGCCGCCCGAATACGTCAGCGAGTGCTTCATCCGGCCCACGCCCCATCCTTCCTGATAGAGCAGCGGGTTGTTGACGACCGAGACGATCGTCAGCTCGGGATTCTCCTCGATCGGATAGTCCTTCAGGTTCTCGTCGCCGCCGTCGCCGTCGACCAGAAAGCGCCACTCCGGGTAGCGCGCACGGATCTCGCGGCAGAGAGCCAGGGCCACCGCCGCGCACTCGACGTCCCGCGGCTTGTAATCCTCCATGACCCGCACCGCCTCGAAGGCGTCGAGCTTTTCCACCCCGGTCTCGATCGGCTCGAGGAACATCTCGAGGTCGAGCGCCCGCAGGAACCGGCGCGCCTGTTCGAGGTCCGAGCCGCCTCCCACCGACAGCGTGAAGGCCTTCAGGCGCCCGGGATTCATCCCGAGCTTCCCCATCACGTGGTACGTCACGAGGAAGACGGCGCCGCTGTCCACGCCTCCGGAGAAGCAGACCCCGACGGGCTCGCTTTCGGGAAGACTCTCGAGCCACGCGGCGATTTCAGCCGCGAGGGCTTCGACGTAGCGCCTTCCGAGCTCGGCCGCGTCGGCCGGCCCGGTCGCACGCTCCGGCGTGAAGAAGCGGGTGTAGCCGGCCTCCGGATCCGGACACCCGACGAGCCGGACCTCGACGACGTGATGCGCCGGCACCATCCGCGTGTAGGTCGGATGGAATTGTCCGGCCAGCCCCTCGGCCTCGAGATGCGCCCGGATGGAGTCGATCCGGTCGGACACGACGAGGGCCGGCCCCTCGCTCCGCTTGGCGAGGAAGTAGCGCAGCGGCCGGTCGAGCGAGCGCGCGAGGCGGGCGGCCTCTCCCCTGCGCGCCACGAGCGCGAAAGAGCCGTGGATGCCGGCGACCGCCTCGGCGGTCCCCAGGGCAACCCGCTCCCGCGCTTCCTCGAGGCTCATGTTGTGGATCCGGTTCACGCCGGGATCCACCAGATCCACGACCCGCTCGAGCTCTCTCCCGATCATGGCCCCCCCTCCCCGCCACCCCAATCCTAGCCCCGATGACCTAACCCGGAGCTAGACCTTCATGCCCGAAATGCGCAGGGTCCCCCTTCGGCGCGCTCTCTCCTTCATCAGGAAGAAGATCACGGGCGTGACCAGGAGGACGTGGATGGTCGAAGTCACCATGCCGCCCACGATGGGCGCCGCGATGGGACGCATGACTTCGCTGCCCGTCCCCCTCGACCAGAAGATCGGGACGAGCGACAGGATCGCCGCCGAGACCGTCATCAGCTTGGGCCGCAGGCGCAGCACCGAGCCTTCCCGCGTCGCCTCGAGAAGGTCTTCGCGGGTGATCTTCCCGCCGGCAACCCTCCGGTCGAGCGCCTCGTGGAGGTAGATCACCATGATGACTCCCGTCTCGACCGCGACGCCGTAGAGCGCGATGTACCCGATCCAGACCGCGACGGAAAAGTTGTAGCCGAGCAGCCACTGCAGGATCACGCCCCCCGTCATCGCGTAGACGACCGACAGCATCACGATCGTCGCTTCGGAGGCGGAGTGGAAGGTCATCGTCAGGAGAAAGAAGATCCCCGCGAAGACGATCGGAAGCACGATCTGGAGGGTCTTGCGAGCGTGGACCTGGAACTCGTACTGGCCGGTCCAGTCGAGAGTGATTCCCGGCGGCAGAGACACGCGCTCCTCGACCCGCCTGCGCGCCTCCCGGACGAACCCGACGAGGTCGGAGACGTCCGTGTCCACGTAAACGACTCCCGAGAGGCGGCCGTTCTCGTCCCTGTACATCGGAGGACCGGTCGTGACGCCGATCCGCGCGACCTGGCCGACGGGGACCTGCACGCCGGAGGGCGTCGTGATGAGGATCCGGCGCAGGGCCTCAGCGTCGCTGCGGAAGTCGCGGGAGTAGCGCACGAGGACGGTGAAGCGCCGGCGCCCTTCAACCGTCGTCGTCGCGATCTTGCCGCCCGTCGCGGCCTCGATCGTGTTCTCGATCTGCCGGACCGACAGGCCGTAGCGCGCCGCCGCGTCCCGGTCCACCGTGAAGTCGAGGTAGGTTCCGCCGGTCGTCCGCTCGGCGTACACGCTGCGGACCCGCGCAAGGCCTTTCAAGGCGCTTTCGATGTCGAGGCTGACCTTTTCGATCGTCGGGTAGTCGGCGCCGTAGACCTTGACTCCGACCTTCGTCCGCACGCCCGTCGCCAGCATGTCCAGGCGGTTGCGGATCGGCTGCGTCCAGGCGACCGGCATCCCGGGAACCTGCAGCTTCTCGTTCATCGCCGCGATCAGCTCGTCCTGGGCCCGGGCGCTCCTCTCGGGCCAGATCGGCCGGAGGACGGGCTTGATCCAGTCCGGCCAGCCCGAGTACCAGCGCCGGTGGAAGCTCTTGGGCCACTCCTCCCGCGGTTTCAGGACGATCGTCGTCTCGAACATCTCGATGGGGGCCGGGTCGGTCGGGCTGTCGAACTTGCCCGACTTGCCCAGGACCGACTGCACTTCCGGGAAGGTCCGGATGATGCGATCGGTCTTGACCAGGACGTCGCGCGCCTGCTCGACGGACATCATCGGAAGGCCGGTCGGCATGTAGAGCAGCGAGCCCTCGCGAAGCTGAGGCATGAACTCAGAGCCGAGCGAAAGGGCCAGCGGGACGACGGCCGGGACGAAGAGGAAGTTGACGAGGAGCGTGGTCTTCGGGAAGCGCAGTGCCGTGTCGAGGACCGGGGCGTAGAGGCGGCGCGTCCAGAGCGCGGCCGGATTGTGCTCCTCGGACCGGATCCTTCCGCGCATCCAGGCCGTCATCAGGATCGGGACCAGCGTGATCGACAGGAGGGACGCGGCCGCGATCGCGAAAGTCTTCGTGAAGGCGAGCGGGTGAAAGAGCCGCCCCTCTTCGCCGGTCAGGAGGAAGACCGGAAGAAACGACACCACGATGATCACGAGGGAGAAGAAGATCGCGCGCCCGACCTGCTGGGCCGAGGAAACGATCGCGGCTTCGCGGGCGACGCCGAGCGGGTTGCCGGCGGCGGCCAGGTGCCGGTGCGCGTTCTCGACCATCACGATCGAGGCGTCCACGAGCACGCCGATCGCCAGGGCGAGGCCTCCGAGCGACATGATGTTGGAGGAGACGCGGAGCAGGTACATCGGCAGGAACGAGACGACGATCGCGATCGGCAGGACCGTGATCGGCACGAGCGCGGAGCGGAAATGGAAGAGGAAGATCAGGATGACGAAGGCGACGACGATCATCTCCTCGACGAGCGTGCGCTTCAGCGTGTCGATCGCCCGGTGGATCAGCTCGGAGCGGTCGTAGGCGACCTCGAGCTTCACGCCCGGAGGAAAAGAGGGGGCGAGCTCCGCGATCTTCCTCTTGGCCGCCTCGACGACGGACAGGACGTTCTCGCCGGTCCGCACCACGACGACGCCGCCGACGGCCTCCCCTTCCCCGTTCCAATCGATCACGCCCCGCCGCATCTCCGGTCCGAAGTGGATCGAGGCGACGTCGGACAGATACACGGGCGTTCCGGTCGATACGCGAGCCTTGATCGGCACCCGGCGCAGGTCCTCCAGGCTCTGGAGGTAGCCCCGCCCGCGCACCATGTACTCGCGGCCGGTCCACTCGACCACGCGCCCCCCGACGTCGCCGTTGGACTCCTGCACCGCGGTCAGGACGTCCTGGATCCCGATGCCGTAGGACGCGAGTTTGGTCGGATCGACTTCCACCTGGTACTGCTTCTGGAAGCCGCCGACGGAGGAGACTTCCGCCACGCCGGGCACGGCGCGCAGCCAGTAGGAGAGGTCCCAGTCCTGGAACGTCCGAAGATCGGCGAGCGAATTGCGGCCGGTCTTGTCCACGAGCACGTACTCGAAGCCCCAGCCCACGCCGGTGGCGTCGGGGCCCAGGTTGGGATTGACGCCTTCGGGGAGCTGGCCCTTCAGGCCGTTCAGGTATTCGAGCACGCGGCTTCGCGCCCAGTAGAGGTCGGTCCCGTCCTGAAAGATGACGTAGACATAGGACAGGCCGAAGAAGGAGTAGCCGCGGACGGTCTTGACTCTCGGAGCGGATATGAGGGCCGAGACGATGGGATATGTGACCTGGTCCTCGATCAGGCTCGGGCTCTGCCCCTCCCAGTTGGTGTAGACGATCACCTGCACGTCCGAGAGGTCCGGGAGCGCGTCGAGGGGGATGCGGTTGAGCGCCCACAGCCCCGCTCCGAAGACGCCGGCGACGGCGGCCAGGGTCACGAACTTGTTGCGGACGCAGGCGGCGATCAGCCTCTCGATCATTGCGGCCCTCCCGGCGTGGGCGTGGGCTGGCCGAGCGACTGGGCCGGCTGGCCCGAAGCCCCCGCCGGAGCAGTACCGATCGCGCCGATGCGGGACTCCGAATCGATCAGGAAGTTGGCCGACGTGACGACGGTCTCTCCGGCCGCGAGCCCGGAGAGAACCTCGACGAAGTCCTTTCCTTGCGCGCCGGTCTTGACCTCCCTCGGGGCGTAGACGCCCGGCGACTGCTCGACGAAGACGATCTGCCGCTCCCCCGTCTGGATCAGCGCCGAGCTCGGGATGGCCAACGCCTCGCGCTCCACACCGGCGAAGGAGACACGCACGTACATGCCGGGCTTCAGGAGGCCCTTCGGATTCGGAATCGCGACGCGCACTTTGACCGTGCGGGTCTCCTCCGTCAGCGTCGGATAGACGAAATCGATCCGGCCGTGCAGCGTCTCGCCCGGCAGGAAGGGCGCGACGATCTCGGCCCGCGCGCCCGGCGCGATCCGCGCAACCTCCGACTGGTAGACGTCGGCGAGCACCCAGACGCTCGAAAGGTCTGCGATCGTGTAGAGCGGCATGCCTGCCGTGATCGCAAGGCCCGCGACAGCGTCCTTCTTCAGGACGACGCCGGAGACGGGCGACGGCAGGTCGAGGTCCCTCGAGACCTGGCCCGTGCGTTCGATGCGATCGATCTCGGCCTCGGGGATGTCCCAGAGCCGCAGCCGCTGGCGCGCGGCTTCGACGAGGGCGCGCGCGTCGGAGGCCGCGTCCGCGCTGGAAGAGCCGGAAAGCCGCCGGAGGTTCTCGAGAGCGAGCAGGTACTCCCGCTCGGTCGCGACCAGGTCGGGGCTATAGACGGACAGCAGCGGCTGCCCGCGCCGCACCGATTGCCCCGTCCGATCGGCGTAGATGCGCTCGATGTAGCCGGAGAACTTGGCGTTGACCGCGTGGACGCGCGCTTCGTCCTCGGCCACGACGCCGTTGGTCTCGAACGTTCCGCCGATCGCGCGGCGTTCCGCCTTCGACGTCGTCACGCCGATCTCCTGCCGCCGCTCGAGCGGGATGCGCACGATCGAGTAGCCCGGAGGGACGCCGGCCGGCGCCGGCGGCTTCTCCTCGGCGTACTTCGGGACGAGCTCCATGTCCATGAAGGGCGACTTTCCGGGATGGTCGAAATGCAAGTCCGGCTTCATCGGGTCGTACCAGTAGAGGACCTTCGGGGCGGGAGACGGGAGGCGGGAGGCGGGAGGCGGAGAAGCCGAGGAGCTTTCCGGACCTTTCCGGCAGGCAATCGGCGCCGTCAATGCCGCCGCCACGAGGAATGCCGCGAGAGGACTGCTATTCCGCATGGATTCCTCCCCCCACCGGAGTTCCCGCGATCAAAGGCAGCCCGGAAGCCTTCTGGAGGGCCGCGAGCGCCCGCGCCTCCCCCGTCTCGCGCTCGACCGACTCCGCTTCGTACATGTCGAGATCGGTGGCGGCCCGGACGTACGTCAGGAAATCGATCGTTCCCACCGTGTAGGCCTCTCGCGCGGCGCGATAGTTGATCTCGGCCTGAGGCAGGATCGAGTCGCGGTAGAGGCGGGCCTGGTCGCGGTTCTTCGCGAACTCCGCCCAGGCCTGCTCGATGTCGCGGCGCAGCGTGTTGCGTGCGGCCGAGAGGCCTGCCCGCGCGCTCTCCAGATCCGCCTCCCGCTCGGCCTGCCGTTCCCGGAGCCTCTTCGGATGAACCCAGGGCAGGGTCAGCGATACCGACACGCCCGCGAGGTCCTCGAAATTCTGCCGCCGGCCGTAGTAGCCATTGAGCATCCAGTCCGGGCGTCGTTCGAGACGAGCTCCCTCCAGCCGCACCTGGCCGCGCTCGACCTCGGCGGAGGCGACGGCCAACGCGGGACTCTCCGCCTCGGCCCGTCCGAGCAGGTCGCCGGCCGAGGGGACAGGGCGCACGGCAATCTTTCCACCGATGTCCGGCTCGATCTCGATCGGCGCGACCTCCTGGCTCGCCGGCAGGTTCTGGAGAGCGTTGAAGCGCGCGGCCTCGGAGCGCCTCTCGGCTGAGAGCGCCGCCAGCCGGTCTTCGAGGGCCGTCTTCTCCAGGTCCGCGCGCAGGACGTCGGCCTGCGCTCCCTTCCCCACCCGGTAGCGCTCCCGCGCCGCTGCGACGGCGTCGGAAAGACGCTGCTTGGTCTCCCGGGCGATCGCGATCTTCCTGTCCAGAGCCGCCAGGCGGAAGAACGAGTCGGCGATGTCGGCCGCGACCTCGACGACGTGGCGGACGTGCTCGGCCTCCATGCCCGCGAGCTCCGCCTGCGCCTCGCGCTTCTCCGCCGAGAGCTTCCCCGCGGCGGGGAAACGCTGGCGGGCGGCGATCATCTCCATCGTGAAGTCGTCCCGGGAAAGGGACGGACTGGACACGGGGACATCCTTCAAGCCGACTTCGATCTCCGGATCGGGAAGCGCCTCCGCCTGGCCGACCCGGTGCCGCGCGGAGGAGATCCTCGCCTCCATGCCGGAGACCTCGGGGTTGTCGGCGACGCGGGCGAGCGCCTCTTTCAGCCGCACGCGCCAGTCCGGCGCCGGCAGCGCGGCCATTCGGCCAGCCGTCAGCAGCGCGGCCGCGAGAGAAAAGACTCGGAGGACGGACCTCGACTTCATACGCGCATCTCCTTTTTGCAGAGGGATTCGGTCGCGGGCGGGCGCCCGCGCGAGAGATGCGGCCTAGATCCGGAAGAGCGAGATCAGGAGGTGCGTGTCGCGGCCGCCGGGCGGCGGCGGATGATCGGTCGAGAAGAGCCGCTGCCGTTCAGAGACCGCCGGCCGGAAGGATTCCGCCTCGACGAGGAAGAGCGGATGGGAGACGGACGGGGCCTCCGGCGCGGCGGCTTCCGGCGCCATCGCCAGGAGCTCCGCCTGAGCCGGCCCCCGCTTCTCGATGCGGCAGCAATTGGAACTGCCGCAGCAGTCTCCGGCGCCGGCCCCGGCTCCGTTGGTCGTGTCGAGTCTCAGGAGCTTGCAGCAGGGCGCGCCGGAAGCGACGCCGGTCGCACAGAGCACGCCGACCATCAGCAGAACGCCCAGGCCCCTCCGCGCCATCGAGGAATTCTAAACCCGCCGCCTATCACCTAGGGAGGCCGGGGGGCGACGACGCCGATATTGGCGATCGTGTCTCCCCGTCTCATCGACGGCAGGGCCGCGATGTAGAGAACGACCCCGGTCGCCGGCGCTCGGAAATCGGAGATCGTCCTTCCCAGGTAATCGGTCAGGAGCCCGATCCTCATCCCGGCGTCGACGTACGTCCCGCGGTCCACCTTCGGATAGAACACGCCCGAGTGGTCGCTCGAGACCGTGACGACCTTCTCGATCCAGACCGGGTGCTCGACCGGAGTCGCCGTGCCGGGCAGGATCTTCAGCTGCCGCATCACGTTCAGGCATCCGTTGACGAGGGCGTCGACGTCCCCGGATTCGACCCTTCCCGCGCGGCCCGCCTCGACGGAGATCGCCGGTTTGCCCCGCACGGCGGCGGTCGTCTCGAGGTAGCGGGTGTTGTTGAGGTCCTTCGAACGGTCGGTCGTGATGATGATGTGATCGAAGCCGAAAGCGAGGACCATGGCGCGCGAGATCGCGTCCTGCCTCTCGTTGCCGGTCTTCGCCCAGTAGCTGTAGGGACGCAGGTTCTCGTCCAGGTCGCCGCCGTGCAGATCGATCAGATAGTCGCAGCGCTCCACCACCTCGCGGGTAATCGCGTAGGCCGCGCGCTCGCTCTGCGTGCCGTCGGGCTTGCCGGGGTAGTAGCGGTTCATGCTCTTGCCATCGACGGGGTTGACGTGGACGACCTTCCCTTCGAAGGAGGGAATGTTGACGAGCGGGACGACAATCACCGTGCCGGTCAACTCCGTCGGATCGAGCTCCTCGATGAGCTTCTCGAGAGCGATGATCGAGGCGTACTCGGTGCCGTGAGAGCCGGCGACGAGGGCGAGCACCGGTCCCGGCCAGGCCCCGTGGAAGACGGCGACGGGGATGTGGAGCGCGGGGTCCACGCCGGCGGGCACGTTGATGAGACCCGTCGCCTCGCGCCCCTGCGCGGCGGCGGCGGTGCCGACCGTGAAGACGGTCGGCTCCGCTTCCGCGACGGCCGCGGAAACGCCGAAAAGAATGATGAAAACTGCGGTGGCCGCGCGAGGCATGGGCCCTCCCGAACCGCGGGATTCTACTCTTTAGTTCCGTGCAACAGCGGAATCGATGCCGGCAATGGGGATCAACTTCCCTTCGAATCCGCCACGGCGGCGACTGCGCCTCCCTCGTCGGCACGCTCCGGCCCGGCCGCGTAGAGGAGTTCCGGGCCGTCGCTCGTCGCTCAGTCGCACGGGCAGCGGGGCGAAGGAGAGTCTGTGGCGTGCTTCTTCGCTCATGGCCTCCTCCGGGAGGCTCCGCCGCCGCCGTCGCTCCAGCGTGGCGATACGCCAGACCGGAGCCCTGGAGCCGGAGGCGTTCCCGTACGGGGTGATGGGTGACGAGCATGGAAGGCTGCAGCCGGCACCGCGATGAGACTGCGAGGAACCCTCAGCGAGCGCCGGTTCTCTCTGTAACGGCCTGCGCGAGCGTGCCCCGGCAGGGAATGCCGCAGGCTCCGGGGCGGATTTTCCGCCACTATCGATTCGAATGTTACACACCGCTAGGCGGAGCGGGAGCCGAGAGAGCCAGATCCTGGACGACCGAAGAATTTGGAATCCGCGTGAGCGCTTCGGGAGCGATCCGGACCTTGCAGAAGCGGCTCCCTCCGCCCACGACGACGGAACGGGCTCGGAGCACGGCCGCGTCGATGTAGACCGGCAGATCCGGCGGCAGGCCGAAGACCGTCACGCCTCCCATCGCCATGCCGGTCAGCGCTCGGGTCTCCTCGCCCGACGCGAAGGAGAGCTTCTGCCCGCCGAGCAGCCTGCGCACCGCGTGGTTGACGTCCAGCCTCGTTGTCGCGAGGACAAGGCAGGCGGCGTACTTCTTCGGCTCTTTCCTCGTGGCGACCACGATGGTGTTGGCGCTCTCGGCGGGATCGACGCCGTAGTGGGCGCAGAAGGCGGCCGTGTCGGCCAGCGCGGGATCGCAGGGCAGGATCTCGAAGGAGCCGCCGGCAGCCTCGAGCGACGAACGCACCCGGGTCTCGATCGCCCGATCCTCGGGGGAGGCTTCGCTCAAACGAGCACTTCCAGGGCGGCTCGCTCGCGGCGCTTCGCGGGCGCGTAGGCGCTCCAGGCCCGGGCGAGCAGTCGCAGGCCTTCGCGGATCTTCGGCGGCTCGAGAACGTAAGGAAGCCTCAGGAACTCTGCGCAGCCGTTGGACGGCGAACAGGTCGGGCCCGGAAGAACGGAGACTCCATGTCGCAGCGCGACGCCCGCGAACTCCGCGGCGCTGCCGCGCGGCAGGCGCACCCAGAGCGAGAGTCCGCCTCGCGGCCGCCGCCAGGTCCACTCGGGAAGCAGCCGCGCCATCTGCTCCTCCATCACCGCGAGGCGCTCGGCGATCTGCCGGCGGCGGGACTCGCGGATCTCGTCGGCGCGCGGGAGCAGGCGCGCGGCGACGGCCTGCGCGACGGCCGAGTTGCCGAGGTCCCCAAGCGCCTTGCGCCGGGCCAGACGCGCGATGAAAGGCTCCGGCGCGCGAATCCATCCCACGCGCAGGCCGCCCCACATTAGCTTGGACAGCGACCCGGCCGAGAGAACCGGGGCCGTGGGCGCGAAGGAGGAGATCGGAGGAGGCGGCGGCTGGCCAAGGTCGAGATTGGCCAGAGCGTCGTCCTCGAGGATCGGGATGCCCCTCTCCACGGCGATCCTCGCGATCTCCCGGCGGTGGCTTTCCGGCGCCACGACGCCGGTCGGGTTCTGGAAGGTCGGCATCAGGTAGATCAGGCTCGGAGCTTCCCGCGCGACGGCATCGCGAAGTTGATCGAGGCGTACGCCGTGATCGCCGACGGGGACCGGCACGAGACGCGCCCCGGCCGCCGCGAACACGTCGATCGCGCCGACATAGGTCGGGTCCTCCAGGATGACCGTGCGGCCGGGCCCGAGAAAGAGCGCGGCCGCGAGTCCGATGGCCTCCTGCGCCCCGTGCGTGACCAGGACCTCGTCGGGACGCGAGGGAAGACCCGACCGGGTCAGGTGCGACGCGATCGCATCGCGCAGAGCCGGAAGTCCGAGCGGCCAGTAGCCATGGTGGGCGAGCAGCGGCCGCACGTCCGCTTCAACGCTCGCGAGCGCCTCCGCGACGAACGGCGCCGCGGCCGGCAGGTGCAGCCCCATGAACTCGATCTTCGAGCCGCTCGCCTCGACCAGGCTGCGCAGGATCGTCGCGCGCTCGAATCCGCCGTGCGCCGGGCTCTCGACTCCGCTCGCGATGCCTCTCGCGGTCGCGCCCGAGCGCCGCAAGCGGCTTCCGCTTCCCCTCCGGCTCTCGAGCCATCCCTCGCTGCGGAGGAGGTCGTAGGCGGCCACGACCGTCGTGCGCGAAACGCCCAGAGCGTCCGCCAGCGACCGCTCGGCCGGAAGCCTCGCGCCCACCGTCAGGGCTCCCGCCTCCGCTCTTTCGCGAATCGCGCGGGCCAGCCGCCGGTAGGCAGGCCCGGAACCGCTCGTCCAGCTCCCCAGCACCGCGGCGAATCCGCTCGCCTCCTGAGAATGCATATCAGTCCAATTCTACGAAATTGGCTATTGAATTGGAATCTGATTCAAGTGCATTATGACAAAAGAGCCGGAGGATTGGATACTTTGGCAATCCACTTTGGACTTGAGGTGAAAACATGAAACTCCCCAAGTACGTCCTCTTCCGCGGCCGGATCGTTCCCTATGGCGAGGCCCGTCTGGGCGTCCTCACCCACGGCCTGAACTACGGCACCGGCTGTTTCGCGGGCCTGCGCGGCTACTGGAACGACGAAGAGCGGGAACTCTTCGTCTTCCGCCCGCGCGACCACTTCAAGCGCTTCCTCGACTCGACCAGGCTCCTCTGCATGGAGCTGCCGGACACCGTCGAAGGTCTCGTCGGGCATCTCCAGGACCTGCTGCGCGCCGAAGAGCTCAAGACCGACTGCTACATCCGGCCGCTGGCCTTCTACGCCGACGAGACGATCGGCGTCCGCCTCCACGACCTGACTCCGGCCATCTCCATGGTGGCCTTCCCCTTCGGCAAGTACTTCGACAACGACGACGGCGCGCACGTCACGATCTCTTCCTGGAAGCGGATCGACGACAACATGATCCCGGCCCGCGGCAAGATCGCGGGGTCCTACGTGAACTCCGCCCTCGCGCGCTCGGACGCGCAGCGCGCCGGCTTCGACGACGCGATCACGTTGAACCGCGAAGGGCACGTCTCCGAAGGCTCGGTGGCGAATATCTTCATGGTCCGCCACGGCGACGTCGTCACGCCTCCCATCACCGACGACATCCTGGAAGGGATCACGCGAGCGACGTTCATCACGCTCCTGAAGGAAGAGCTGGGCATCACCGTCATCGAGCGCTCGATCGATCGGACCGAGATAGCCCTGGCCGAGGAAGTCTTCCTGGCCGGCACGGGAGCCCAGATCGTTCCGGTCACGCGCGTGGATCACCGGCCGATCGGAGGGGGCCACCCGGGCGCTCTGACTCGGAAGGTGCGCGACCTGTACTTCGAGGTCGTGCGCGGCCGCACGCCCAAGTACCGGTCCTGGTGCATGCCGGTCTACGCACAGGCGGCGAAGACGGCGGTCTGAGAGCCAGTCCTTAGTCCTTGGTCCTTGGTCCTTGGTCCTTAGTTGACTGACGGCGGAGAACTGAGGATTCTGCCCGCATGCCCTACGAAGTCGTCACCTTCGACTGCTACGGGACTCTCATCGATTGGGAAGGTGGCATCGGCGGTTGGTTCGAGGCCGCCGCGGCGGATGAGGGACACCGCCTCGAGCGCGGGAAGATTCTGGCCGCCTACGCCGAGATCGAACCCGCCGTCGAGGCCGAGCCCTACCGAAGCTACCGCGACGTCCTGACGGAGACCGCGCTGCGCGTCGCGAGACGCTTCGGCTGGCCTCTGACGCCCGAACGCGCGCGCGGACTCGCCGAATCCCTTCCGGAGTGGAAGCCCTTTCCCGACACGAACCCGGCGCTCGAAAGACTCGTGGCCGCGGGCCATCGGCTGGGAATCCTGTCGAACGTGGACGACGATCTCCTGGCCGCGACGCGCCGGCACCTCTCCGTCCCCTTCGAATTCCTCGTGACCGCCGAGCAGGTCCGCTCCTACAAGCCGGCTCCCGGGCACTTCGAGGAGGCGCGCCGGCGCATCGGGCCAAGCCGCTGGCTCCATGCCGCGCAGAGCCATTTCCACGACGTAGTTCCCTGCCGCACCCTCGGCATCCCGGTCGCCTGGATCAACCGCAAGGCAGAGCCCCCTCATCCCGACATACGACCGGACTTCGAAGTCCGCACGCTCGCCGGCCTCGCGGATTACCTCGAACGCGCTGACGTCTAGGTCCCCGTACCGATTGAATCGATATCGCGAGAAGGTCGCCCCGCAGCCGTCGCCATTGCCCTCGTCGGCTCGCGCCGGCCGGCCGCAGGAGCGAGAACCGGCCGGCGCTGAGGGTTCGTCGCAGTCTTGCCGAGGCGCAGGTCACACTCTTCCATGCTCCTCACCCATCACCTCCTCCGGGCAACGACGCCGTCTCCGGGGCTCGCACCGTGACTTGAGCCCGGCTGGTAGCCCCGGCGGCGGGGCCGGCTCCCGCTGGCGGCCATGAGCGAAGGAGCACAAGACAGACCGTCAGCCGCCTCACTGTCCATGCGACTGAGCGACGAGCGACGGCCCGGTTCTTCTGCTGAGACAGGGCCGGCGCGTGCCGACGAGGGAGCCGGACCCGACGTCGGGGCGGGTTGCAAAGCGAGAACCTAAGGGAGCCGGGTGGCGAACTGGATGCTCGGGTCTTGCGTCGTGTTGTCCGCAGTTATGCCGTACACGATCGCCGAGCCGGCGGTGACCTGGATCGTGATGGAATCGCTCGCGCCGAAAGGCGTGCCCGCCAGAAACTCGGCTCCGGAGATCTGCTCGAAGAAAGTCGGAGGGTAACTCTTCGCGAGCGTCTGCAGGATGGTCCCGGCCGCGTTTCGCCTGGTCACCGTCATCGAGGCGCCCGAGGGCCCGGTCCGGACTCCGATGTTCATCCGGAACCGCGCGATGTCGGCGGGGGTCAGGAGAACTCCGTGGTCTCCCGCCTCGAGGACCTGGTCGGAAGAGGCCACACCGAGCGTGAACCCCGTCGTCCCCGCAGCGCCCGCGTCGTTGAAGATTCGGGCGGCGACGACGGGCGCCTGGACCCCGCCCGGCATCACGACGTCGAGGCTCCCGATCCGCGGCCCGGTCAGTCCCATCGCCGGAAGGAGATCGCCGAAAGACTGTGTCGCGCGGGCCGCCAGCGAGAAATCGAGGGAGGGATCGGCAGCGGATCCGACGACTCCTTGCGGATGAAAGACGAGGCGGCCCGCGAGAACCGAATCCGTCGGGTTGTACATCTGGAAACCGGTCTTGAAGAGCGACGGGGGCGCTCCTGGAATCGAGGCGACCACCGCCACGACGCTCACGCTCGGCGGCGGGATCACGGTCGTCGAAACGGCCGCGCCCGAGATCGCCGGGACGCCGTTCGCCTGGATGGAATAGGCCGCGTTGAATATGCTGCCCGAGGCCGCCGAGACGACGACGGTAAAGGAGACGGTCTGGCCGGTGACGCCGGCGTTTAGTCCCCCGATCGCCCAGGTCACCACGCCCGAGGCGAAGGTCCCTCCGCCCGTCGCGGACACGAAGGCCGTGCCCGCCGGCACTGCGTCGCTGATGAGCACGCCGGTCGCGCCTCCCGAGCCGGTGTTGCCGTAGTTCAGCGTGTACGTGAGGTTCTGCCCGGAGACAACCGAGGCCGCGGCGGTCTTGGAGATCGTCAGCGTGGGCGACGGGGCTGTAGTCACGCTCGTCGATACGAGCGGACCGGTGACCGCGGACACCTCGCTCGACCGGATCGCGTAGACGCTGTTGATGATCGTGCCGGACGCCGCGGTCACTTTCACGGTGAAGGAGACTCTCTGGCCGGTGACGCCGGCGTTCAAGCTTCCGACGTTCCACGTCACAACGCCCGAGGCGAAAGTCCCGCCGCCTGTCGCGGAGATGAAGTCCGTGCCGGCAGGCAGCGCGTCGCTGATGAGCGCTCCGGTCGCGTTGCCCGAGCCGGTGTTGCCGTAGGTCAGCGTGTACGTGAGGTTCTGTCCGGAGACAACCGAAGCCGCGGCGCTCTTGGAGACTGCCAGCACCGGGCTGCCGGCGGGTGTCGTCAGCCGGCCGATCTTGTTGCCGTTGATCTCGGTGAACCACAGAGCCCCGTCCGGTCCCGCCGCGATGCCGATAGGCGTGCCGCCGGGCGTCGGGATCGGGAATTCCGTGATGACGCCGGCGGTCGTAATCCGCCCGATCTTGTTGCCGAACTGCTCGGTGAACCACAGGGCGCCGTCCGCGCCGGCGGCGATGCCGTCCGGCAGGCTGAACGCGGTGGGAACCGGGAATTCCGTGATGACGCCGGCGGTGGTGCTCCGGCCGATCTTGTTGGCCCCGATCTCGGTGAACCACAGGGCGCCGTCCGGCCCGGCGGCGATCCTCGAAAAGCGAGTGCCGGTGGTGGTCACGGGAAATTCGGTGATAGCGCCGTCGGTGGTTATGCGGCCGATCCTGCCGCCGATGTTTTCGGTGAACCACAGGGCCCCGTCCGGCCCCGCTGCGATGCCTTCAGGCGAGCTGCCGTCGCGCGTGGGCACGGGGAATTCGCTGATCGTTCCGTCCGTGTCGATGCGGCCGATCTTCCCGCCCTCCGCGCCGCTCTCGGTGAACCACAGGGCGCCATCCGGCCCCGCGGCAATGTCAACCGGGACAGTCCCGGACGCGAGAGGAAATTCCGTCAGGTCGCCCTGCGTCGTGATCCGCCCGATCTTGTTGACGGCCCCCTCGCAAAACCAGAGGGCGCCATCCGGTCCGGCCGCAATTCCATCGGGACCCGAGGCGGCCCCGATGAGGGATTCGACGATGAGGCCGGAGGTGGTGATGGTGCCGATCTTGCCGCTGGTGTTCTCCGTGAACCAGAGGGCGCCGTCCGGTCCGGTGGCGATGCGGGCAACGCCGCTCATGTCCGTGGGCACCTTGAACTCGCTGAAGACCTGGGCGAAGACCATGTCCGCGGAGCTCACGGCGAGCAGCGCAAGAAACATGATGCCGACAACGGGAACGGCGCGCGTCTTCACGGTAGGTTCCTTTCGTAGGGTTCGGCGGCCACGCCGAATCACGGCCTCGAGCGGACCGGGGTGCGAAATCGAATGTGCGCTTCGCACGGACGAAGCCTTATGAGATTTCGCAGGAAATTCTATACCCCGCCAGCCCTCGGCATCCGCCGTCGCTATCGGGGAGTAGTGACGTAACTTGAAGGGCGGGTGAGCAAGCCGCCCCGGCATCGGGCCCGCCTCCCTCGTCGGCACGCGACGGCCCTGCCGCAATACCAGAACCGGGCCGTCTCTTGTCGTTCGGTCGCATGGACAGCGAGGCACTTGATCCTCCGTGGTGTGCTCCCTCTCTCAAGC
>JAWOLE010000284.1:0-18272 GCA_033853815.1 Thermoanaerobaculia bacterium | reverse complement strand
TCAGGTCCGTGCGGGGCGAAGATACGCCAGGGCTTCGGGTACGGAGCGAAAGACGCGGACCTCCTTGGTGCTTCGGGGGTCGAGGCCGCGGTAGGTCTCGTACATCCGGCCCAGAGCGAACGCGAAGTCGTCGCGGGCGACGATCGCGAGCCTCGAATTGGACCCTCTCGGGTCCATCGAGGCGGCGAGATTCGCCAGGTTTCGGACCTCGCCGGTGGAAGATAGCTCGATCCGCTCGATTTCGGTCATATCCGCCAGTTCGTCATATCCCGCCACGTCGGCGCGCGACCAGACTTCACGCTGATACCCGAAGACGTCCTCGTGCGTCAGGGTGCCGCGTCCCCGTGCGGTGACGAGCCGCCTCTCGTGATCGATTTCGCTCTCGATGGACATCTCAAAACGAATCGAGATCTGGCTCGTCATGGATTCTATCGTCAACCCCGATCTCATCGAGCGCTTCGAGGATTCGGGAAACCTCGCCCCGGTCGTTGTAGAAGTGGGGGGAGAAGCGTACGGAGCCTTCGCGCGGGGCGGTGATGACGCCGCGCTCTTCGAGGCGTTTGGCGAGGACGCGGGAATCCGTGCCGGGAAGGGCGGCGGCGAGGATTCCGGAGCGAAGCGGTTCCGGTGATGTGATCGTCCAGCCGCGCTCCACGAGTCCCTTCTTCAAGGCTTCGACGGTCTCGAGGATCCGCGAGCGGATCGCCTCTGAGCCGACCTCGCGGAGAAGGTCGATGGCGGCGGAGAGCCCGGCGACGTTGGCGGTGGGGAGGGTGCCGGGCTCGTAGCGCCGGGCTCCCTCGTGGAACTCGAGCGCGTAGTCGAGGTAGTCATGCTCGTGCTTGATGTTCCACCAGCCGGCGAAGGCCGGAGGCACCAGGTCGCGCGCGCGCTCCGAAACGTAGAAGAGGGCGCAACCCTCGGTGCCGAGCAGCCACTTGTGGCCGTCGGCGGCGAGGACATCCACTCCGGCCTTCTCGACCTCGAGAGGCAGCGCGCCCAGGCCCTGGATCGCGTCGAGGACGAAGAGGATGCCGCGCTCTCTGCAGAAAGCGCCGATCTCGTCGATCGGGAAGACCCAGCCGTTGTGGAAGGCGACCCAGGATACGGCGACGATCCGGGTGCGCGCGTCCACCTTCGCCGCGATGTCGTCGAGCGTGACGCGGCCCTGGCGGTTGCGCGCCAGGCGGCATTGGATGCCGCGTCTTTCGAGAGCGAGCCACGGGTAGGCGTTGGAGGGGAACTCCATGTCGTCGGTGACCACGTTGTCCCCGTCCTTCCAGGGGAACGCCTGAGCAACGAGGTTCAGTCCCCAGCTCGTGTTGGGCAGGAAAGCGATTTCGCCGGGCTTCGCGCCGACCAGCCGCGCGGCCTTCCCCCGCGCCTCCTCGATCTCTGCGTACCAGCGGCGCCAGTCCGCGGCGCCGCGTTCGCGCACGTTTTCGATGTGCGCGCGGATGGCCTCCGCGACGCCGCGCGGCAAGGGAGCGACCGCGGCGTGGTTGAAGTAGACGAGGTTCCGGCGCACGGGAAACTCGCGGTCGAGGCTGGCGGGCGAGAAGTCGAAACCCGGACTCACAGGGAGGAGCATAAGCCGCGGCGGTGATGCATTCGAATCACAGGCGGTTCCCGCCGAACCGTTAACGTGCTGGCCGCGGGACGCGATCCCGCATGGAGGTCGATATGACGAAGTTCCGGTTTCCCCTCGGTCTACTCGCGCTGCTCGTGGCGGCGGCTGTGGCCGCGCAGCAGCCTCCCGCCCCGGCGCCGGCCGCTCCCGGGTTCGATTCCGAGGCCTGCATGAAGCACTGCAGAGAGATGGCGGAGGCGCATCAGAAGATGATGGATGCGCAGAAGGCCATGAAGGAAAAGCGCGACGCCGCCTGGAAGGAGATCGAGGCGCAACTCGAATCCGCCAAGAAGGCGAGGGGAGAGAAGAAGGTCGCCGCCCTCGAGTCGGCCATCGAGAAGCTCGTCGCCTTCCACGGCGAGATGCAGCGCTCGATGGAGCAAAGGCCCGGCATGATGGGCCCCATGATGGGCCATCCGATGGGCGGGCCCGGCATGGGCCACGAGATGGGCGGCATGATGGGACAGGGAATGATGGGATCGTGCCCGTGCTGCCAGGGCGGCGCCCCTCCGCCGCCGGCCAAGAAGTAGCTCCTTTCCGGCATAAGATCAGCCGGCGACGCCCGTGGCAGCAAGCGCGGGCGAGGGAGCGGCTCATTGGACATCTCGGGAAGCGAACCGGGGAAAACCCGGTCGGTCGTCCTGCTGCTGCATTGCCCGCTGCGGCTCGGGCTGGCCGCGGACCTGACCCATTTCATCTACAACCAGGGCGGGCGGATCCTCTACCACGAACAGTACGTGGATCCGGCGATTCATCACTACTACACGCGCCTCGAGTGGGACGTCTCCGGCGTCTCCATGACGGACGGGGAGATGGGCGCGCGCCTCCGCGACGTGATCGGAGAGGACTCAGAGACCGAATGGTCCCTGCACTATTCCGACGAGCCCCTTCGGATGGCTGTGTTCGTATCGAAGGAGCCCTGGTGCCTCTACGACATCCTCGCGCGGGTCTCCTCCGGGGAGTGGGACGTCGAGGTGCCCGTCATCGTCGCCAACCATCCCGACCTCGAGCCGGTGGCCAGAAAGTTCGGCGTGGAGTTCCGCGCCTTCGCAATCACGAAGGAGAACAAGAACGAAATCGAGGAGGAACAGTTCGCGCTGCTCGACGCCCGCCGCATCGACTTCGTCGTCCTCGCGCGGTACATGCAGGTCCTGTCGGAGCCGTTCGTGCGTGCCTTTCCGAGCAGGATCATCAACATCCACCACGCCTTCCTCCCGGCCTTTCCGGGCGCCCGGCCGTACCACGCGGCCCGGGAGCGCGGCGTGAAGATCATCGGTGCCACCAGCCACTACGTGACCGAGACGCTCGACGCGGGGCCCATCATCGAGCAGGACGTCCTGCGCGTGTCCCACCGACACTCCGTGGAAGACCTGATCCGCGTCGGGCACGACCTCGAGAAGGTGGTCTTGGCCAGGGCCGTCGGAAGCCACATCCGGCGGAAGATCATCGTCCACAAGGGCCGAACGATCGTCTTCGACTAGTTGGTTGCGGCGACGGGGTCTTCTGTGGCGACCGAGGTGCTTGTGCGCTAAGGCCGCCCTGGAACCGTCGGCATTCCCCGCGTCGGCACGCGCCGGCCTGCCGCAATATTCCCCACCGGCCGGCGCTGAGGGTTCCTCGCAGTCTCACTCCATTGCCGGCGGCGCTCTTCCTTGCTCGTCACCCATCACCTCCGCGGGAAACGCCGCCATCTCCAGGGCTCCCAGTGGGGCTTAAGCGAGGCTGCCAGCCCGGCGGCGGGACCGCCTCCCCGAGGAGGCTTGAGAGAGGGAGCACACCACGGAGGATCAGTCGCCTCGCTGTCCATGCGACCGAACGACAAGCGACGGCCCGGTTGCTGTATTGCGGCAGGGCCGTCGCGTGCCGACGAAGGAGGCGGGCCCGACGCCGGGCGACCTATTCACCCAACCGTCTAGATTAGGTCACTACTGAGCAGGCTTCCGAAATCCGAAGCCCTGGGACCGGAAACCTGCCGCGTCTACTTCGCCATCTTGCGGGCGGCCTCGATCGCCGCGTCCACGCCGGACTCCTTGCGGATTCGCAGGATCCTGGCGCGGGCGTCTTTGGAGAGCCGGCGCACCGCGGCCATGTACCGGCCCTGGGCCTGACGGGCGATCCTCTGGGCCCGCGTGATGGCCTTGCGGGCGCGCGGGGCGGAGCGTCGCGTCGCGCGGCGGCCGGTAGAGGCGACCCTGCGGGCGACGGGCATCGAGGCGGTCTCGAGAGCCGCGAGCTTCGCCCGGAGATCCTTGATCAATCGCTCGCGATGCTTGAGCGTGTGCGCGACGTCCGCGGCCGCGATCTTGCCTTCCTCCATCAGGAGCTGCAGAGCCACGGCGGCGCTGCGGGCGGTCAATTTCAATGCTGTCTTCGTTCTCCGTCTCACGAAAGCCTCCTTCGGCCGGGCATTGTATGGCTTTGGATGCGATTAAGATGAGCGTATGAGGGGACTTCCCGACCGGAGCGAAGCCTCGCCCTACTATTTCCGCTACATCGATCGCATCGCGAGCGATGACGTCGTCGAGGTCCTAGGCAACCAGGCGGACGAAATCCCGAGATTCCTCTCCGGCATTTCGGAGGAGACGTCGCTCCGCAGCTACGCGCCGGCCAAATGGACGATCCGAGAGGTGCTCAGTCACGTCAACGACACCGAGCGGGTCTTTCTCTTCCGGGCGCTCTGGTTCGCGCGGGGCCACGAGGGCCCCCTGCCGAGCTACGAACAGGACCCGGCCGCGGCAGCCGCGAAGGCCAACGAGACCCCGTGGACGGCCCATGTTTCGGAATTCCGGGCTGTCCGCCAGGCGACCCTAGCGTTCTTTCGCAACCTTCCGGAGGAAGCCTGGGGTCGCCGTGGAATGGCGAGCGATAACCCTTTCACGGTGCGCGCGGTGGCCTACGTCATCGCCGGGCACGCCGCGCACCACGTGGCCGTTCTCAAGGAGCGCTACCTCACCGGCACCCCGGCCCCTTCCGCCGCGTCGCAACCGGCGTCTTCGCCCGCCCGGGCGGATTGACCGCCCGCGGGAGCGGCATGCGAAGGCCGTCCATCATGGTGTTCGCCTTCCTGATCGCTGTCTCCTCCCCGGGAGTTCCAGGCGATTCTCCGGGACATCCGAAAGGACCTCGCAAGCCGGCGGGCTTGCGCCCCGCGGCGATCGTCCGCGCGGACTCGAGCTCGATCGTCTCGACCTTTGCCGGCAACGCCCAGCACACGGCCATCTTCGAAACTTCCGCGCAGGACCTGAACGGGATCCACTGGACGGCCTCGATCGATTTCGACAACTCGGGGACCCAGACGCACTACGGCGCCCCGCTGGTCACTCCCTCCAACACGGTCCTCGTCCCGGTCAAGACTTCGACCGGCGGATTTCGGGTGGACGCCTTCCGCGGGGCCGACGGAACAGCGAAATATTCGCTGACGTCGGACTACGTCATGCCGATCCACGACTGGATCCTCCCGTATCAGCCCGTCCTGGCGCCCGGACCCTCCGGCCTGCGTCTCTACTATCCCGGCGTCGGCGGGGCGATCGACTACATCGATGACCCCGACTCGGATTCTCCCGGCCCTCCCGTCCGGGAGTATTTCTACGGCGCGGGCCTTCAACCGGGATTCGACTCGACTGTTTTCGTCGATACGCCCATCACGGCCGACGGCGCCGGAAGCATCTTCTTCGGCTTCCGCGTCCAGGGAACGGCCCCCGCGCCTCTGAACACGACGCAGAGCGGCTTTGCCCGGATCGGGCCCGGCGGCGCCGGGGCGTACGTCCTGGCCGGCGCGGCCGCCAACGACGCCGCGATCACCCTCGACTCCCACGGTTCGGCGCCCGCGCTGAGCAACGACCAGAGCACGCTGTACGTGCCGGTCAAGTCTTCTCAGACGGAGTTCTACGCCTACCTGCTCGGCCTCGACGCCGCCACTCTGGCCACCAGGTACAGGGTCTTCCTCAGGGACCCGGGCAGCGGCGCCGGCGCCGGCGTCCTCGACAACGGCACGGCTTCGCCGACGGTCGGTCCGGACGGAGACGTCTATTTTGGCGCCATCGGCAATCCGAACAACGGCGCGCGCGGGTTCCTGCTGCACTTCAGCGCCGATCTCGCGACCGAGAAGCCTCCCGGGGCCTTCGGCTGGGACAACACCGCAGCCATCGTGCCTGCCGCCATGGCGCCCTCGTACACGGGGACGTCGTCCTACCTGATCTTCAGCAAGTACAACAACTACGCAATCTCCGGCCCCTATGGAGGTGACGGCGTCAACAAGATCGCCCTTCTGGATCCCAACGCCACGGAAGTCGATCCCCGCGAGCTCACGCAGCAGATGCTGGTGATGCGGGAGGTCCTGACGGTGGCGGGACCCACGCCCGACGCGGAGAACGTCTCGACGAACTACCCCAACGCGGTGCGCGAGTGGTGCATCAACACGGCCGCGGTGAATCCCGCGACGAACAGCGTCTTCACTCCGAGCGAGGACGGGCACATCTACCGGTGGGACCTGGCCGCGGATTCCCTGTCGCAGGCGGTGCCGCTGACTCCCGGGGTGGGCGAGCCCTACGTTCCGACGGTGATCGGGCCGGACGGGACGGTGTACACGTTGAACGGCGGGACGCTCTTCGCCGTGGGCGGCTTGACCGGCGTTGGCGTCACCGTCTCCTCCTCCGCTCCCGACGACCGATCCGTGGTGGCCGGCCAGCCCGTGACCTTCGCCTCGGCCGTGGTCAACACCGGCGCCTCCGGCACGATCCCCACGGGCACCGTCACGTTCGAGGACACGGTGTATTTCGTGATCGGCCCGAGCGATCTGGGGAGCACGACGACGGTGCTGGCAACCGATGTTCCTCTCGACGGTGCGGGCCACGCGAGCGTCACGACCTCGCTGTCCGCCGCCAGCCACTTCATCACGGCTTCCTACAGCGGAGACGCCAACTTCGGCCCGGGCGACGCGACGCGGATCGAGAAGGTCCATGCCGGAGCTTCGACGACCTCGGTCGTCTCTTCCCCCAACCCTTCGAACCCGGGGCAGACCGTCACCGTCACGGCGGCGGTGGCCGCGGTGCCTCCGGCGTCCGGAACGCCGACAGGCCTGGTCACCTTCGCGGAAGGCGGCGCGATCCTCGCCCAGGTCCCCCTCAGCGGCGGCGTGGCCTCCTTCGACACGGCGGCCCTGACCGTCGGCAGCCACACGATCACGGCGGTCTACGGCTCCGACCCGATCTTCGCGTCAAGCGGTGGGCAGGTCGTCCAGGTGGTCCGCGGCGCCTCGAGCTTCTACACGGTTTCCCCGTGCCGGGTGGCGGACACGCGCGGCGCCCCCGGTCCCTCGGGCGGCCCGGCGCTGGCGGCGAACACGGTCCGGACCTTTCCGGTCGCCGGCGTGTGCGAGATCCCGCCGTCGGCCACTGCGGTCGCGATCAACCTGGCCGTGTTCCTGCCGGACGCCGGTGGGGACCTGCGCGTCTACGCCGCCGGGCAACCGGCCCCTCTGGCCAGCTCGATCAATTTCCGCCCGGGCATCGTTCGGGCGAGCCACGCGATCTTCCCACTGGGCTCCGGCGGGCAGATCGCCGTCCAGTGCGACATGCCCTCGGGCGGGACGGACTTCTTTTTCGACGTCTACGGCTACTTCCAGTAGGCCACCTTCGGAGCGGACGAGGCGGTTAGTGTCCTAACTTGCGGGTTTTCGCTTCGAGCCGCCCCGGCGTCGGGCCGCCTCCCTCGTCGGCACGCTCCGGCCCTGCCACGAAACAGAGATCCGGGCCGTCGCTGGTCGCTCAGTCGCAGGGATGCGGAGACGAAGGATTCGACGTGCCATGCTCCTTCACTCATCGCCTCCTCCGGGAGGCGTCCCGCCGCCGGGGCTCTTACCCGGACTCACGCCACACGCCAGCCCCGGAGCCGGCGGCGTTACCCGAAGGAGGCCTTGTCCGAGGGCACACTTCGGAGAGAGTCGAAGCTCTGGTTTAGAAACTCTCGGCCGCCTGCTCGCGAAGCGAACGCCGCGGCCGAAAGTCGCCCTCCGGTGACGTTAGCGGCCTGGCCGCCGCGTGCCGACGAGGGGAACGACGACGGATCCGGGGCGCGTATTCCAGATCGCGGCGCCGGGTTAGGCGGGGCGCCGGGCGAAAGCGACGCCCCACATCGCGATGCCGTAGGAGATCAGGCCCAGAGCGACGACGCCCATGACGAGCGGGCCTCCCGGCGACTGCGACAGGATCCGCAGGGATCCGCCGATCTCCCGCGCCTCGCGAGGGTTGAAGTCCGCGACCGCGCGCAGCAGAAGACCGCCCATGACGACGGCCACGAGGCCTCGCGCGGCCAGACCGACCCGCGCCACGGGCCGCATCAGCCGGCGCGCGGACGCGCTCCAGCCGGGGCCGGTGAGCCACCGGGGCAGGCGGCCGCTCGCTCCCTGGACGATCGCGGCGATCCCGGTCGCGATCAGGATCAGCGCGGCCGTTCGCAGCACGAGGCGTCCCGCGGGATAGGGGAGCAGCCGTCCGATTCCGATCCGCTCGAAGTTCCCGCCCTGCGGAAACCTGAGGAGCAGGGCGACGCCGGTCCACGCGAGCGCGCCATAGCCGGTCGCCGTGATCGCCCAGCCGGCGCGCGTGATGAGGCCTCCCCGCGCGGAGATGGTCTGGAGGACCCGCCACACGGCGAAGCACGCGAGTCCGGCCGAGACACCGATGAGGATCCAGCGTCCCTGGCTCTGCCGGAGGAGAACGGTGAGGGCGCCGTGGACTCCGGCCACCCTGTCGCGCGCTCCGAGAAATGCGATCCGCGCCGCGACGGCTCCGACCGTCGCGTAGACCAGCCCCATGGCAGCGTAACCGACCCGCGGCAGGACCTGTCGCAGCATCGTGAAATCTTAGCCCGCATCATTCACGATCGACTCCGGCCGCCGCTCCGATCTTTTCCGCCGATACGGCGTCAGCGCTCCTCTGCGATGCACGTCGGCATCGCCGTCGTCGCACTTCCTTGTCTCGACGAAAAATCTCTGTCGCGGACAAGATGTTTACCATCTCAGTCACCGCTCTTCTGTCGCAATGCTCTTTGTCGCAGCCGGTTTGCTCGTGTTGCGGCCGGGTGACCGTGAATAATCCGGGCTAGAACGGAGCGAGCGCCGGCGTTGTTACACGCGGTCTCGGAATGGCTGATGTCCGCCTGGCGACTCGGGCTGGTCGCGAGAGACAACCGCCTGTAGGATACCGCGCAGACTTCCACGCTCTTGAGGAGGCACCACATGAAGTGGGATCGACGGAAGTTCCTGGGAGTCGCGGCCGCGGCCCTCGCCAGCCGGGCGGCCGGCGTGTCGGGGCAGAGCGCCGGAGTGAAGAGCGCGGCCCCGAAGACAGACGACGTCAAGACGGGAGGCATCAAGCTCATCCCCATCGACGGCGGCAAGTACAACGTCTGGACCAAGAAAGTCGGCTCGGGCCGCATCAAGATGCTCACGCTCCACGGCGGGCCCGGCTTCACTCACGAGTACTTCGAGTGCTTCGAAGATTTCCTGCCGCAGCACGGGATCGAGTTCTACTACTACGACCAGCTGGGGTCCGCGTACTCCGACCAGCCCGACGACGTCTCCCTCTGGAGGATCGATCGCTTCCGTGAGGAGGTCGAGCAAGTGCGCGCCGCACTCGGTCTGGAAAACTTCTATCTGCTGGGGCACTCCTGGGGCGGCATGCTCGGCGTCGAGTACCTGCTCAAGCACCAGGAACACGTCAGGGGATTCGTCCTCTCCTCCATGACCGCCTCGATCCCGTCCTACATGGCGTATGCGGCGAAGCTTCGCGCCGCGCTTCCGCCCGACGTCCTCGCGATCCTGGACAAGTACGAGAAGAAGGGGGACTACCAGGCGCCGGAATACCAGGAGACGATGCTCAAGACCATGTACGCGCGGCACGTCTGCCGACTCGATCCGTGGCCCGATCCCGTCGCGCGCAGCTTCAAGCACTTCAACGACAAGGTCTACAACACCATGCAGGGGCCCAACGAGTTCGTCATCACGGGCAATTTCAAGGACTGGGACCGCTGGAAGGATCTTCCGAACATTCACGTCCCGACGCTCGTGATCTCCGGCCGCTACGACGAGATGAACCCTGAGGACATGAAGAGGGAGGGCAAGCTCATTCCCAACTCCCGCGTCGTGCTCTGCGAGAAGGGGAGCCACCTGAGCCTGTACGACGATCAGGAGGCCTACTTCAAGGCCCTCCTCGGCTGGATCCACGACGTCGAAGCGGGAAGAATCGCGAAGAGAGCCTGACCGAAGTTCGCTAAGTCTCCGTCGGCTTTTCGTGCCGTAGGGGCGGCCCTTGCGGCCGCCCGGCCTTCGTGATGGTGACCAAAGGCGGGCGGGGACAAGCCCCGCCCCTACGGCGCCGAAGACGCGAAGGCCTGCGGGGCTCCCGACCACGCCCGGTAGTCGGCCTCCCGACTACCTGCGCAGGAGCTTGAAGGCGTGGTTCCAGGAGTTCGTGCGGATGCCGTAGAGCACCCACAGGATGCAGATCGGCTCGAGCAGGCGCGCTCCTTCGATTCCTCCGATGTCGGTGACGGGCCAGCCGAATCCGCGGCAGATCTCCGTCACGGTCTTCTTCGCGTCCGCGTCGTTGCCGCAGAGGAACATGTCCGGAGGGCCTCCCGGGAAATCGGGATGGACGAAGTGGGCGTGGCCGACGATGTTGAAGCACTTGACGACGCGGCTCTGCGGCAGCCATCGCTGCACCTGCTCGCCGCCCGAGTCCGTGTGGCCGAGCGCGAGGCTCGGAGGAGCGTCGGGCTTGAAGATGAGCGGGTTCGTCGCGTCGATGACGACCTTGCCCGCGAGGTTCTTCGGGTTCGCCAGGCGCAGTGCGTTCTCCGCGCCGGACCAGAGCGTGGCGAGGACCGCCAGGTCCGCGAATGCCGCGGCCTCGGCGAAGGTTCCCTGCGAGGCTCGCTTCCCCGTCTTCGCCACCCAGGCTTTCGCCTTTTCGTTGCCCGCGTCCCGCGAGCCCATCTTGACCTCGTGGCCGAGGCCCACCAGGCCCGTGCCCAGGGCCTGACCGACGTCTCCCGTGCCGAGAATTCCGATCTTCATGCCCCCTCCTACGCGCGGCGAGAACGCCCGGATTCAGGAAAACAGGTTTCTCAGCCGCCGCCCAGGATCCGCCCGATCTCGCGCCGGCTCGAGCCTATCGCGATCAGCGCCCGGACGAGCAGGTCCAGGCTGACCTCCGGGTCGTCCGCCTCGATCTTCGAGACCCGGGATTGCGACGACCCGAGGCGCGCCGCGAGGATCTTCTGAGAGAGCTTCCTCTCCGCGCGGCGCTTCCGGAGGCTGCGCGCGAGCGCCGCCTTCATCTCGGCCACCACGGCCTCCTGCTTGCGCGCGCCGGAGCTCGGACCCTTGCTCGTCCCCTTCATGGCGTTTTCACCTCCTGCGGGCGCATCCTATATCAAAATTGATATAGCCTCTTACTTTTTCCTCGGACGCAGGGCCTCGAGGGCGGCCCGGAACTCCTCGCGGGGAAGCTTGCGGTAGTCGGAGAACTCGCCGGCTCCCGCGAGCCACTCGCCGCCGTCCATCGTCACGCAATCTCCCGTCTGGTACGGGCAGAGGTCGGAGAGGAGAAACGTCGCGAGGTTGGCGATCTCCTCCTTCCGGCCGAAGCGGCCGAGGGGGATCCTCCCGAGGGCGTTTCTCTCGGCTCCGGGCCCGGCCATCAGGCGGGAGAAGGCTCCTTCGGTGGGGATCGGCCCGGGCGCGATCGCGTTCAGCCGGATTCCCGCGCCTCCCCATTCGACCGCGAGCGAGCGCGTCATCGCGAGCACGCCCGCCTTGGCGCAGGCGGAGGGCAGGGCGAAGGCGGTGCCCGTCCAGGCGTAGCTCGTGACGATCGAGACGATCGCGCCCGGAGCCTTGCGGGCGAGCAGATGCCGTCCGACAGCGAGCGTGCAGTGGACGGAGCCGTAGAGGACCGTGCGGACGACCGCGTCGAAGCCGTTCGGGGTCAGGTCCTCCGAGAAGACCAGGAAATTGCCGGCTGCGTTGTTGACGAGAGCGTCGAGCTTGCCGAAACGCGCGACGGCGTGGCCGACGAGCGCCTCGACCTGTTCCGCGTCCCGGACGTCGGCCGTGAAGGAGTCGGCTTCGCCACCCTGCCGCGCCGCGGAGGCGATCGCCGGGAGAGCGCCCTCCAGCCGCTCGCGGCTCCTGCCGGCGATCGTGACCTTCGCGCCGTAGGAGGCGAACGTCTTCGCCATCGCGAGCCCGAGTCCCGAGCCGCCGCCCGTGACGAGGATCGATTTGCCCGCGAGAATGCTCGAGTCGTACATCGCGTGGCCCCTTTCGACGAGTGCGCCGATTATCGTCGGTTCTCATCTTCTTTCTTGCTTCAATGTTCAGGTTTAGGTTCCAAACCAGAGGAACCACCTCCCGGTAAGTTCGCGGTGCGCGTAGTCTCCCGACGGAGGAGGGAGGAGGCGCGCGCCGCGGGAGCGGAGGCGGAGGGAGGAATCGGGTGCGCGGACGAGGCGGCATCCGGCCGAGCCGCGCGCCGATGCGCCGTCAGGCGCAGATTCCTCGCGCAGCCGCAGCGACGGCTAGTTGGGCCGCAGGGCCGGGATCGGGGCTTCCGGGGTCGGGGTCTTCTTGACGACGAAAGTCTCGTGGATGGGAGGAGCGTCGCCGAGCGCAATACGGACGGCATACTGCCCTTCCGTCGTCAGGAGCGCCGGTCCCATCACGATGGGCAGCCAGATGGAACGGCCGGGTTCCCCCTCGTAGTTCATCTCGCCGCTGGCCTCGAGCAGGCTATTGCCCTGGGGATCCGTCGCCGTGACGCTGAAGGCGATGCGGCCCGAGGACATCACCTTGGCGCGGACCGCCAGGCCGAGCGACCTCAGCTGCAGCGGCAGCTTGAAGACCTGCACGACGTCGGAGTAGACGCCGATCAGGAGGAGCTTTCCGTTGTTCTCGAAGCGGATGTCGTCGCACAGCACGAGCGCTTCGAAGAGGACGGATGGGGACATTGATTTTTCGGGTTTCTCGTCTGTCATGGCGTCCTACTTCAGGTACTTGTCGAACCAGGCGACGATGCGCCGCTCGATGTCCCTCTGGTGCTCTCGCCGGAGGATCGCATGCCCCTCGTTCTCGTAGATGACGAGCTGAGTGGGAACGCCGAGCGTCTTCAAGGCGTGCCAGAACTCGAATCCCTGCGGCGTCGGTACCTCGGAGTCACGGTCTCCGTGCAGGACGAGGGTCGGCGTCCGGACCTTCTTGATGAAGGTGATCGGCGACGAGCGGGCGTAGACCTCCGGGTCGTCGTAGACGGAGGCCCCGAAGAAGGGGAGCATCCAGCGGTCGATCCGGTTCTGGCCGTAGTAGCTCTGCCAGTTCACGATCCCGGCGCCGGCCACCGCTGCGCGAAACCGGTCGGTCTGCGTCACGGCCCACATGGTCATGTAACCGCCGTAGCTCCAGCCGGCGATGCCGATGCGGCCCGGGTCCACCGGCGCGTCCTTCAACACCTCATCCACGCCCTTCATGATGTCGTCGAAGTCGCCGTGGCCGAAGTCCTTGACGTTGGCCTGCGTGAAGGCCTCGCCCGAACCGTAGCTGCCGCGCGGATTGGGCAGGAAGAGGAAGTAGCCCTGAGAGGGAATGACCGCGTTCCAGCGAAAGGGCCAGCCGGGGGTGTTCGCCGAGGACGGGCCGCCATGGACGCTGACGACCATCGGGTAACGCTTGCCGGGCTCGACGTTCAGTGGCGGGAGCAGCCAGCCCTGGACGCGCTCGCCGCCGCTTTCCCAGTGGAGGCTCTGCGCCCTTCCCCAGAAGGGTCTCTGGCTCGCGTTCTCCTTCGTCAGCGGTTTCCAGGACCCGATCGGCCCGGCCCGGACCTCGGGCGGATCGGCGAAGGAGTGGAGGACGGCGGCCGAGGCCGGGCCCCGCCGGGCGATCGTCAGGCTCGCGACGACGCTCGGACCTCGCCAGAGCGTCGTGATCCTTTCGCTCGCGGGGTCGAGGCTCTCCACGCCCTCCTCTCCGTCCACGTGCTCGGTGAAGACGATCTCGCCGTTGATCCGCCAGGCGAGCGAGCTCGCGGAGGCCTTCATCCTGGGAGTCAGGTTCTTCGCCTCGCCTCCGCCGGAGGGCACCTCCCAGATGTCACCCCCCGTCGCTCCCTCGTCGCTCATGATGCCGTGGATGAGGGCGATCCTCCGGCCGTCCGGGGAGAAACGGGGAGAGGCGATCTGGAGAGGCGGCTTCCAGAGGGTGCGCGCCTGTCCGGAGTCCGCGCGGATCGCGTAGAGCTCGGCGATCCAGTAGTTGTTCGTTCCCGAGCCCTCGGCGGCTTCGGCGGCGAAGGTCTTTCCGTTCGGAGACCAGTCGTAGTCGTACACGTAGAGGTTGGCGGGGCTGACGGCGCGCACGCGGCCGGAGGCGACGTCCACGGTGGCGATGCGCTGTTCCTCGATCTTCTCTTCGACGACGCCCTCGTCCGGCTTGTAGGCGACGAGCGCCCCGGGCTCCTGCGCCGAGCCCTCGATCCAGAGGAAGGCGATCCTCTTTCCGTCGGGAGACCACTTCGGATGGCCGAGTTGCCCGGCCACGCCGGTCAAGCGCCGCGCCGTGCCGCCGGACGCCGGTTCGACGTAGAGCTGGAGCTGCCTGTCCTTGGCGGCGTCGGAGAGGAAGGCGATCCACTTTCCGTCGGGCGACCAGGCCGGGCTGTGCTCGCGATGCGCGCGCGCGTCGTTGCCGGCCGTGATCCGTTGCGCGGCGGGCGAGGCGATGGCGGCGACGTCGATCGCCGAAAGGTACTCGGTCCCCTCGCGGCTGCGGATCCTCTCGACCCAGGCGACCCGGGTTCCGTCGGGCGAGATGGCCACGCCGCGGAAGCTTCGGACGCCCTCGAGCGCGTCGAGAACGGCGTCGAGGGAAGTACGCGCCGGCGCCGCCGCCCCGAGCAGCGCCGCGGCGGCCAAGACCGCCGGCCAGCGAGTCTTCGTTTCCCGCATCCCCCTCAGTCTACGACGCACTCGTATCCTGCTCGCAGCGGCTTTCCTCGCGGCTGCCGGTCAGCGGGGCGCGAGATCTCGGGTTGGTCTTCGAGGAATGCCTGATCGGATAACCGCTGGCGACACGGTGCGGCTGAAAACTCCCGCCTCCGTCCCTGCCTGGAGGTAGGTTCCCGTCGGGTCGATCGCGAGAGTATTCACGACATTCCCGAGCAGCCCCTCGTCAAATGCGGTCCACGTGTCTCCTCCGTCTGTGGTCCGAAAGGCGCCTCCACAGCCGGCTGAGCCGTAATAGCAGTCCGTCCCGGCGTACACGACGGACGGACTGCGAGGATCGATCACGAGGCTGGTGACCCGTTGCTGGGGGCCGACAGGGCCAGTCCAGCTTCGCCCCCCGTCACGCGACAGGAAGATGCCGGATCCTCCAGCATAAATCGTTCCCGGTTGCCCCGCCGCCAGCGCGATCGAGGAGATACTGTCGCGAGTGTCGATCGTCACTCGGGACCAGCTTGTCCCCTGGTCCGTGCTCCGAAAGAGCCCGCCGGAGTTGCCAATTGCCGCGTAAAGCGTGGCCGGGTCGGAGGGATCGACCTCGAGCGAAGTAATGCGGTAGAGGCTCCGCGGCTCGGGAAGACCCGCGTCCGCAAATCTCCAGCTGTCGCCGCCGTCCGCCATCCTATATAAACCGTCCTCCGCCGCTGCGTAAAGAGTTTCGGGCGAAGTCGGATCGGCGCGCACGACGAAGACGGGCACGTCCGTCAGCGCCGTCGGGTTCCAACTTCGCGCGCCGTCGGTGCTCTTGAAGACCCCTCGATCGGTGCCGGCGTAGACAGTCCCGGGAACGGTCGGAACGACGGCGAGTGAATGAATATCGGTGTCGAGGAAGCCGGTGCTCGCCCAGATCCAGTTCGCTCCTCCGTCCTCGCTGCGGAAGACGCCGCCTCCCAGGATTCCGGCATAGACGATCATTGGCGAGGAGGGATCGATCGCGACGGAGGCGATATTCGCGCCGGCGAACCCTCCGTTCGTGGAGCACCAGGATGCCCCGCCATCCTCGCTCGCGTAGACGCCTCCGCCGGAGGTCCCCGCGTAGAGAAGCCCGATACCCGGCGATCGTGCGAGACCGGTGACGTTGCGCCCTCCCAGGCCACGGTTCCAGCAACTCCATGTCTCCCCGCCGTCCAGGCTTTTGTAGATTCCGTCCGGTGTGCCCGCGTAGATCGCCGAATCGAACGGATCCAGGCTGAAGACATTCACCGGCGTCGCCAGTCCTTCCGGGAAGTTCCTCCAGCTCGAGCCGGCGTCGATGCTTTTGAAGACGCCTCCCGACGTCCCGGCGTAGAGGAGCGAGCTGTTTGAGGGATCGATCGCGATGGACCGGACGTTGCCGATCGTTAGGCCCTGATTGATGGCCGCCCAGTGCGCGCCGCCGTCGATCGTCTTGTAGATTCCGCCGTCGATTGTTGCGGCGGAGGCCGACGAAGGACGGACTCCGGAAGGAAACGCGATCGGGCCGCCGAGATCCGCGGCGTAGACGGTCTGGGGCTGATTCGGGTCGATCGCGAGGGCCACGATGTTCGCCCCTGATCCCGCCGTCCGCAGCCAGGTCTTTCCGCCGTCGACGCTCTTCAAAACCCCCGCGCCGTACAGCCCCGCATAGACCGTGGACGGATCAGAAGGATCGACGGCGAGGACGGTCGGCGCCTTGAGAGATGGAGGCGTGAACCGGGTCACCAGCGTCCAGCTCTTCCCGCCGTCCGTGCTCCTTTCGACGCCGTCACCGGCGACCGCCGCATAGAGCGTGTCGGAAGCGGTCGAGATTGCGAGGGAATTGACGTACGGCCGCGCGAGGATCGAGATCCAGTGAGCTCCTCCATCGGTGCTTCTGAAGACTCCGCGATTCGTTGCTGCATGGAGAGTGGCGGAATCGGAACGGTCGATCAGGAGAGCGCTGACGACCTCGCCGGGAGGGCCACCACCGGTCCAGGATTCGTTTCCCGCCAGAAGAATCTGGCCGCCGAAGAGAAGGGAGACGATCGGCAAGAGGGCGGCGCGGCCGCGGAATGAAAGGAGCATATGGATTCCTTTCGCCGAGTCGCCGATATTGTCTCCTCCTCCAGAGCGAGGAGCAAGCAACCGCCCTTCGCGGCCTACGTCAGGTCCACCCAGATCGACTTGACCTGTGTGTACTCCTCGAGGGCGTAGCGGCCCCTCTCGCGCCCGAAGCCGGATTGCTTGTAGCCGCCGAAGGGGAGGCCGGGGTCGTAGACGTTGTAGGCGTTGATCCAGACGGTGCCCGCCTTCAATGCCTTTGCCGCGCGCAGGGCCTTCTTCACGTCGCGTGACCAGACGGCGGCGGCGAGGCCGTAGATCGTGGAATTGCCGACGGCGATCGCCTCGGCCTCGTCCCGGAAGGTCAGAGTCGCGAGCACGGGTCCGAAGATCTCCTCGCGGGCGATGCGCATCTGCGGGGTCACGTCGTCGAAGACCGTCGCCTCGAAGAACGCCCCCTTGCCGTTGACCGAGGCGCGGCGTCCGCCGGCGAGAAGCCTGGCGCCTTCCCGTTTTCCGCTTTCGACGTAGTGTTCGACGTTCTCGCGCTGCGACTCCGAGACGAGGGACCCCAGGCGGGTCTTCGGGTTCAAGGGGTCGCCGGCGACGAACTTCTTCGCGCGCTCGACGACCTTCTCCAGGAGCTTGTCGTGGGCGGACTCCTCGACGAGGAGCCGCGATCCGGCCGAACAGAGCTCTCCCTTGCCGTAGAAGATCGCGTTGATGGCTCCCTTGGCGGCGGCGTCCAGGTCGGCGTCGGCGAAGACCACGTTGGGCGACTTGCCTCCCAGTTCCATCGAGACGCGCTTGACCGTACCGGCCGCGGCCTTGAGGATCGCCTTGCCGGTAGCCGTCTCGCCGGTGAAGGAGATCTTGTCGATCCCCGGGTGCTCCGCCATGGCCGCGCCGACGACGGCGCCGGGCCCAGGCAGGACGTTGAACGCCCCGGGAGGAAGCCCGGCCTCGGCCAAGAGATTCGCGAAGAGGAGCGCCGTCAGGGGCGTTACGGAAGCCGGCTTCAGGACGACCGTGTTGCCGAGGGCGAGCGCCGGGGCGATCTTCCACATCGCCTGCAGCAGCGGGAAGTTCCAGGGAGTGATCGCGCCGACGACGCCGACCGGCTCGCGCAGCGTCAGCATCATGACGTCGGGCCGCGCGGGGTAGGTGTCGCCCCAGAGCTTGTCGGCCGATTCCCCGAAGTACGAGAGGCATTCCGCCGCGGCCGGCATGTCGATCTTCGCCGACTCGAAGATCGGCTTCCCGTTGTCGAGGGTCTCGACGCGACCAAACTCCTCGGCGCGCGAGAAGAGCAGGTCGGCGGCCTTGATCAGGATGCGGCCGCGCTCCCGCGGCTTCATGTCCGCCCAGGGGCCCGTCTCGAAGGCCTTCCGCGCGGCGGCGACAGCCCGGTCGAGGTCCTCGCGCCCGGCCTCGGCGACCTCGGCCAGCGTCTCTCCGGTTGCCGGATTGCTCGTAGCGAAGCGTCCGCCGGAGGCCGAGGGGACGAACTCCCCGTTGATGAACAGGTCGGTCTGGAGGTTCAAAGTCGCAGTCGTGCTCATTGCCGTCCTGAGTCGTCAGTTGTCAG
>JAWOLE010000283.1:0-3746 GCA_033853815.1 Thermoanaerobaculia bacterium | reverse complement strand
AAGTTCCTCGGCCTCTTCGAGTGGTCGAGGATGACCTCCTGGTAGAGATCGCGCAGGTCGTCGCTCATGACCGGAACATCTCCACGACCTTGCGGATCCCCCGCTCGAGCGCCTCCACTTCCTCGCGGGTGTTGTAGAGCGCGAAGGAAGCGCGGGTGGTGGCCGGGACCCGGAAGAAATCCATCACGGGCTGGGCGCAGTGGTGCCCGGTGCGCACCGCGATCCCCTCCCGGTCGAGCACGGTCCCCACGTCGTGGGGATGGATTCCCTCGAGGGTGAAGGAGAGGACAGCCGCCTTGCGGCGGGCCGTTCCCAGGATGCGCAGGCCGGGGATCGCCGAGAGACGGTCGGTGGCGTAGGCGAGGAGGTCGTCTTCGTGCGCCTCGATGTTCTCGATGCCGAGGGACTGCATGTAGTCGATCGCGACGGCCAGGCCGATCGATCCGGAGATGTTCGGCGTGCCGGCCTCGAACTTGTAAGGGAGGACGTTGTACTTCGTTTTCTCGAAGGTGACCGAGCTGATCATGTCGCCTCCGCCCTGGTACGGCGGCATGGCCTCGAGCAGGTGAGCCTTTCCGTACAGGACGCCGACTCCCGTCGGTCCGTACATCTTGTGTCCCGAGAAAGCGTAAAAATCGCAGTCGAGCTCGGCGACGTCCACCTTCAGGCGCGGCGCCGCCTGCGCCCCGTCCACCAGCACCGGCACGCCCCGGGCGTGCGCCATGGCGATGATTCGCTGGACGGGGTTGACCGTGCCGAGTGCGTTGGAGACGTGGGAGACCGCGGCGATCTTCGTCTTCTCGGTCAGGAGCTTCTCGAACTCGTCGGTGCGGACCTCGCCTCGCGTGTTGATCGGCGCGACGCGGAGCTTCGCCCCCTTCTCCTCGCACAGGATCTGCCAGGGGACGATGTTCGAGTGGTGTTCGAGCGCGGTGATCAGGACTTCATCGCCCGCGCGGACGTTGGCCCGGCCATAGGTCTGCGCGACGAGGTTGATCCCCTCGGTCGTGCCCCGGACGAAGACGATCTCCCGCGAGTGCCCGGCGTTGACGAACTCCCGCGCCTTTTCCCGGGCCTTCTCGTAGGCCTCGCTCGACGCGACGGACAGGTGGTGGACGCCCCGATGGATGTTGGCGTAATAGTGCTCGTACAGGGTCTTCATGCTCTCGATGACGGACGCCGGCTTCTGGGTGGTCGCGGCGTTGTCGAGATAGACGAGGGGCTTGCCGTAGACGCGCTCGGAGAGGATCGGGAAGTCCCGGCGGACCGCGGCGACGTCGTAGCCGCCCCGTCGCGGCCGCTCGGCTCCGGGCCGGACGGGGACCGCCGTGCTCATGGCGCCTCCGGGGACCCGGACAGCCGCAGGCCGACGGAAGCCTCGATCTCGGCCCGGACCCAGGGGACCCGGATCCGGCCCGTCAGGTCGGCGGCGAAGCCGTAGGTCAGAAGAGCCCGCGCGTCTTCTTCGGAGATGCCGCGGGACCTCAGGTAGAAGAGGGAATTGGCGTCGAGCTGGCCGATCGTCGAGCCGTGTCGGCACTTGACGTCGTCGGCCAGGATTTCGAGGGCCGGCGTCGAGTCGACCAGCGCCTCCCGCGAGAGGAGCAGGTTCTTGTTGGTCTGGATGGCGTCGGTCTTCTGGGCGTCCGGTCGGACGATGATCTTGCCGTGGAAGACCCCGCGCGACTTTCCGTCCAGGATTCCCTTGTAGAGCTCGCGGCTCGTGCAGTGGGGCTTCGCATGGTCGATCAGCGTGTGGTTGTCCACGTGCTGGGCGCCGGAAGTGACAAAGAGCCCGTTGAGCGTGCACTCGCTTCCCTCGGCTTCGAAGAGAACCTCGATGTCGGTGCGCGCCAGGGCCGCGCCGAGGCAGAAGTTGTGGGAGTCGAAGCGGCTCGCCCCGGCCTGCTCGCAGGCGATCGTGTGAACGTGGAAGGCCGAGACGCTCTCGCGCTGAAGCTTGTAGTGCTCCAGCACGGCGCCCTCGCCGCAGACGATCTCCGTCACGGAGTTCGTGAAGGTGCTCGCCCCCTCTCCTTCCGACTCCAGCCAACCCGATCCCATGTACGTCTCGATGACCTTCGCCTGGCTGTTCGCTTCCGCCACGATCAGGATCCGCGGATGCGAGATGGTTGGCGCGTCGCCTTCGGGCTCGGCGACGAAGACCAGGTGAAGCGGCTCCTCGGCGACGGCGCCGCGCGGGACGCGCACGAAGGCGCCGTCTTCCAGAAACGCTGTGTTCAGGGCCGCGAAAGCGTTTCTCTCGAATTTCGCGCGCCTGGCGAGGTGCGGCCGCAGTGCCCTCGGGTCTTCGAGCAGCGCCTCCGGGAGGCTCCGAAACACGAACGTCCCGCCGTTCGGCCGCGACAGCTCCGGCGCGTAGCGGCCGTTGACGAACACGATCCTCGCCACCTCTCCCCCCGGGAGAGGGCCGAGTTGAGGGACTCTCTCGAGCCACGAACCGCGGGCGAGCTGAAACGGCGTCCGGATGATCCTCGCGACGTTGGTGAACCTCCAGGCCTCGTCCCGAGTCGTCGGGAAACCGAGCGCGTTGACGCGCGCGAAAGCCTCTTTCCGGAGCTCCGAGAGCCAATCCGGCTCGCCGTCGAACCTCTTCTCCTCGAAGTCCGACAGGCTGGCGGTCAGGAGATCGTTCTCCCGCGCGACGGCTTCCATGGCTATGCGCTGGCCCCCGCGCGGGCCGCCGGCGGCTCCTTCTCGAGCCAGGCGTAGCCCTTCTCTTCGAGCTCCAGCGCCAGCTCCTTGCCTCCGGAGAGCGCGATGCGCCCTTCGACGAGGACGTGGAGGAAGTCGGGAACGATGTAGTTCAGGAGGCGCTGGTAGTGCGTCACCACGATCATGGAGCGCTTTGGGTTTCGGAGCTGGTTCACGCCCGCGGCGACCGTGCGCAGCGCGTCGATGTCCAGGCCCGAGTCGGTCTCGTCCAGGATCGCCAGCGTCGGGTCGAGGACGGCCATCTGGAAGATCTCGTTTCGCTTCTTCTCGCCGCCGGAGAAGCCTTCGTTGACCGGGCGCTTGATGAGCTCCTCGTCGATCTCGACGAGCTTCGCCTTCTCCCGCGTGAGCTTGAGGAAGTCCATCGCGTCCAGCTCCGGCTCCCCCCGGTACTTGCGGATGGCGTTGACGGCGTTCTTCAGGAAGTAGACGTTGGAGACGCCCGGAATCTCGACCGGATACTGGAAGGCCAGGAATATCCCCTCGCGGGCCCGGGTCTCGGGAGTCATCGTCAGCAGGTTCCGGCCCTTGTACAGGACCTCGCCCCGCGTCACCTCGTAGCCCGGGCGCCCGGCGAGCACGTGCGCGAGCGTGGACTTGCCCGAGCCGTTGGGCCCCATGATCGCGTGGACCTGCCCCTCGTCGACCGAGAGGTCCACCCCCTTGAGGATCTCGTTGCCGCCGACCTTCGCGTGCAGGTCCCTGATCTCTAACAGCATTCTTTCCTTCGTCGTGCCGTAGGGGAGGGGCGTGCCCCCTCCCGCCTTCCCTTATCCGACGCTTCCCTCCAACGAGACGCCCAGCAGCTTCTGTGCCTCGACGGCGAACTCCATCGGCAGCTCCTTGAAGACGGACTTGCAGAAGCCGGAGACGATCATGTTGACGGCCTCCTCCGGGGAGACCCCGCGCTGCTGGAAGTAGAAGATCTGGTCCTCCCCGATCTTCGAGGTCGAGGCCTCGTGCTCCATCTGGGCCGTCGAGTTGTTGACCTCGATGTAGGGGAAGGTGTG
>JAWOLE010000282.1:0-12713 GCA_033853815.1 Thermoanaerobaculia bacterium | reverse complement strand
TCCACCAACCCGGGAGCTGCGGCGTTCCATCAGGATGTAGTCTGTGCGCCGATGTCTCGCCCGCAGGACCCGTTTTCATCCGAGGAGCGTCCGCAAGCCGCCGAGACGGCCGGCGAGAAGGAGACCGGGCGCATCGAAGCCTTCAGCGACGGGGTCTTCGCGATCGCAATCACGCTGCTCGTGCTCGACCTGAAGGTCCCCAGGTCTTCCGACCTCGCCGGTTCAGGCGGGCTCGTCCCCGTGTTGCTGCGTCAGTGGCCGATGTTTACCGCCTACCTGACGAGCTTTGCGACGATCCTGGTGATGTGGGTCAACCACCACAAGCTCTTCACGCTCATCCGCCGCACCAACGGCGCGTTCCTCTTCCTGAACGGGCTTCTCCTTCTCTTCGTCACCTTCGTCCCGTTTCCGACGGCCCTCGTCTCGGAGCACCTGCGCGGCCCGGAGGCTCCGACGGCCACCGCCGTCTACGCGGCGACGTACTTCGGGACCGCGGTCGTGTTCAACGTCCTCTGGCGGTATGCCTCGGGAGGAATGCGGCTGCTCGATCCACGAGCCGATCCGGGAAAGGTTCGGGCGATCACGCGCGATTACCGTTTTGGCCCGGTGTTCTATTTCGCGGCGTTCCTCTTCTCCTTTGTGTCGGTCGCGGCGAGCCTCGCCATCTGCGTGGGACTCGCGATCTTCTTCGCGGTGACCGGATCTCTGGAGAGAACCCAGGAATTGTGAGTTGGGAGTTCTGAATTGCGAGCCCTGAGGGATCCCCGGGCGGCCATCGGTCTGAGGGCGCATTCGGGTTGGGCCGCGCTCGTCGCGGTCGCGGGCGCGGCCGCGGGAATCGAGATCGTCGACCGGCGGCGGATCGAGATCGCGGACCCGGACGTCCCGGGCTCCAAACAGCCATACCACGAAGCCGAGGGCCTGCCTCCAGCCGAGGCCCGCGCGCTTCTCGATCGGTTCGAGGCCAGTGCGGAGAGGCTCGCGCGCAGCGCCTTCGACGAGGTCCTCCGGGAGCTCGCCCGAAATGGCCGGGAGCCGCGCGCCTGCGGTCTTCTCGCGGCGTCGGGCCGGCCGCTGCCAGCTCTCGAATCGATCCTCGCCTCGCACGCCCTGATCCACGCGGCCGACGGCGAGCACTTCCGGCAGGCGCTGACGCGCGCGGCCGAGCGTTTTCGTCTGCGCGTCTTTCGGGTTCGGGAGAAAGGCCCTCGAAGCAGCCTCCGGGGCGCTGGGGCTTCCGCTCGAAGCGCTCCGGCAGCGCCTCGGAGAACTCGGCCGTGTCGCCGGCCCTCCCTGGACGCAGGACCAGAAGCTCGCCGCTCTCGCCGGCTGGCTCGCCCTCGAGAAGCGATGAGAGAGGAGCATCTATGGCCTTCATCGAAACGATTCCGCCGGAGAACGCCCGCGGACTTCTCGAGCGCCTCTACGAGGAGGACGTCCAGAAGCACGGCTTCGTGCCCAACTACAGCCGCGCCTGGAGCCTGAGGCCCGAAGTCCTCGCCGCCTGGCGCGCCCTCCTCGCCGCGATCCGCTCCCACATGGACGCGAGACGCTACGAGCTGGTCACCCTGATCGCCGCGGCGCGGCTGCGCTGCACGTATTGAACGCTCCACCACGGGGCGGCGCTCCGTTCGCAAGCCTTCGCGGCGGCCGAAGTCGAGGCAATCGTTCGCGACCATCGGACGGCGGGACTGCCACCTTCCGAGGTGGCGCTCGCCTCTTACGCGGAGAAGGTGGTCCTCCACGCGGACAGGATCACGGCCGAGGACGTCGAGGACCTGCGCCGGCACGGCTACTCGGACGCGGAGATCCTCGATGTCGCGATGACGGTCGGGGCCCGCAGCTTCTTTTCCAGAGTGCTCGACGCGGTCGGCGCCGAGCCCGACGAGCGCTACAGCGAACTGGAGCCGGACCTGCTCGACGTTCTGACCGTCGGCCGGTCCCTTGGACCACGATCAAAATCCGGGAGCTGAGAATCACGATTCCCTGATCAAACGGCCGTCTCATGAGACTGAGAGCCGGCAGCCGTGGAACGAGAATTGCTATCACGATCGCCTAAGGAGAGTTGTGTCGTCGATTCTTCAAGTTAGACGGAGGGATCGAGCCATCCACGGTCATAGAATTGCCGTCTTCGAGGAGGCTTCCCGGCCGGCCTGGCTGCGGTACGCGGCCGCAGCCTTGATTACCGCGCCCGCCCTTGCGGTGACGGGCCTTTTCTGGCGGTTCTTCCAGACGATCCCGTTCATGCCCTGCTTCTTCGCGGTCTTCCTCGCAGGCTGGTTCGGCGGGGGCGGCCCGAGTCTCCTGACCGTCATCCTTGGCGCCCTGGGCCTCAAGTACCTCTTTTATCCCTCGTTTGCTTCGCTCCGAATCGAGGATCCCCAGGACTTCGTCCGATTGCTCCTCTTCGTCGGAGTCGGAGGCCTCGGGAGCCTCGTCTTCCAGCAGCTCTGGATGTCGAGGCGTCAGCAGGCGCAGCTTCTCGAGGAGGCGGAGCGTTCACGGCAATCCGCGGAGACCGCAACGCGCGGGATGGAGAAGCTCCTCGAAAGCAGAAAGGAGGCTGAAGAAGGGCTGCAGAGGTTGGCGGCGATCGTGGAATCTTCCGAAGACGCGATCATCGCGAAGACGCTCGACGGGATCGTCACGGCCTGGAACGCCGGCGCCGAGAGGCTCCTGGGTTACAGGGCTGAGGAGATCATCGGACAGCCGACCTCGGTGTTCATGCCGCCGGATCGCAAGAAAGAGATGGACGGAATCCTCGAGCGGATCCGGCGCGGCGAGCACGTCGAGCACTTCGAGACCGTCCGCATGAGGAAGGATGGGAAGCTTATTCCGGTTTCTCTCTCGATTTCTCCCGTCAAGGACGCCGCGGGCAACATCGTCGGAGCCGCCAAGATCGCGCGCGACATTACGGAGCGCAAGAGAGAAGAGGAGGAGCGAGAGCGGCTCTACAAGGAAGCCCGGGAACTGGCCCGGGCGCGCGAAGAATTCCTGTCGGTAGCCGGACACGAATTGCGCACGCCGCTGACCTCTTTGCAATTCCAGTTGCACAGCATCCTGCGAAGGATCAAAGCGGAGCAGCGCGAAAAGGCGCTCGAGGTCGCCGAAAGGGCGGCGGTCCAGTTGCAGCGCCTCGTGCGGTTGACCGAGGAGCTTCTCGACATGACCCGGATCACAGCCGGACGGCTGGACCTCGAGATCGAGGAGACCGACCTCGCCGAAGTCGTGCAAGAAGCCGCCGAACGCCAGCAGGAAGCCGCCCAGAGAGCCGGCAGCGAGATCCGGGTGGAGGCCGCGACGGAAACGACCGGGCTCTGGGACCGGTCGCGAATCGATCAGGCGGTGAGCAACCTGCTCTCCAACGCCGTCAAGTTCGGAGGCGGCAAGCCCATCGAGGTTCGGGCGGGCGCCGACGCGAAGTACGCCTGGCTGACCGTCCGGGATCACGGGATCGGGATCTCGGCGGAAGACCAGGCGAAGATTTTCGAGCGCTTCGAGAGGATCGTCTCGAAGCGCTCCTACGGGGGAATGGGTCTCGGACTCTGGATCACGCGCCAGATCGTCGAGGCCCACGGAGGACGGGTCGAGGTTGAAAGCGAGCCCGACCGGGGCTCGACCTTCCGCGTCGAGCTGCCCCGAAACATCGCCAAAGGAGCCGTTGGATGAGAGTCCTGGTCGTGGATGACGATTACGCGGTCCAGGACGCCATCAAAGACGTCCTGGAGGACGAAGGCTACGAGGTCTCCCTGGCCGCCAACGGCCTGGAAGCCTTGAAGGAGCTCCGCCGGGAAAACCGGGTCTGCCTGATTCTCCTCGACCTCATGATGCCGGTGATGAACGGCTGGGAATTCCGGCAGCAGCAGATGGAGGACACGGAACTGGCTGGAATCCCGACGGTCATCGTCACCGCTCACAACCGCCCGGTCGAGAACGCCCAGGAGCTCAAGGTCAAACACGTCATCGTCAAGCCCGTCAAGCCGGAGCTCCTGATCTCGACGGTCAACCAGTACTGCCACTGACGATTTTGGATTTTGGATTGAGCCTAACGCCGGGCCCCTGCCTCTAACACCGCGTTCGTTGAGCGGTCGAGGATCTCCCAGATCCGCCCGATCCATTCGCGGTGCGCCGGCTTCATCAGGACCGAACGCAGGCAGGTGATCCGCTCGCGGTTCCTCTCGACGCCGGCACGGCCGAGATCGAAGAACTGAGCCGGAAGCTCCGCGAGGGCGAAGTGGAGGTCGTTGCGGGCCGCCTCGTCGAAGAGCCTCCGGGCGAGGTCCGAGCACAGGCTCGCCCGGGCGGCTCGCGGGGTCCAGACGACGATGTCGAGCTCCGGCGGGAAGGCGGTCAGAAACCGGCCGTCGGCCGCGAGCCGGCCGTGGAGATCGAGCGCGGTTTGGCGGCAGGCCTCGAGACCCCGGGCGAACTCGCCGCCGCGTACGAGGGGGAAGAGCTTCTGAGTCGCCCAGAGCGCCACGGCGGCCGCCCCGGCCCGCGAGCACTCGAGGCTGATCTCTCCCAGGTGCAGCTCCCGCGACGTGAAGTACGTGTAGGGAGAGTCGTGCTTGTAGAAGCGGCCGACCGAAGGATCGCGGAAGAGCACGGCCCCGCAGCCGTACGGTTGCAGCCCGTGCTTGTGGGGATCGACCACGATCGAGTCCGCTTCCCCCAACCGGTCGTAGGCGGCGCGTGCATCGAGCGCGAGATTGTCCGCCAGGCCGAAGTAGCCGCCGTAGGCCGCATCGACATGAAGCCGGAACCCGTAGCGTTCCTTGAGGGCGAGGATCGCCGGCAGCGGATCGACCGCGCCCGCGGCCGTCGTCCCGATCGTCGCGACCACCGTGCCGACGCCGCCGCGAGCCAGCCGCTTCTCGAGGGCCGCCGGGTCCAGACGGCCCAGGCGGTCGCAGGCGACCGTCTCGAAGGAGAGCCCGAGCACTCCCCCGATTCGCTCGTGGGTGTAATGCGCCTGCTCCGACGCGAGAACCGCCGAGCCCGGCGAGAGCCGGCCGGCCACCCAGAGCGCCTCGAGGTTCGCCATCGTCCCGCCGCCGCAGAGATGGCCCAGGAAGGACGTCCAGCCGAACATGCCGCCGATCTCCGCGACCGTCTCTTTCTCCATGCGGGAGCTGGCGCGGCTGCTGTCGAGCGCGTGGTTGTTGGGATTGACCCACATCGCCAGCGCGTAAGCTGCCCGCGCGATCGGGTGCGGTGGCTTCAGCATCTGACCCGCGTAGAGCGGGTGGAAGAAGGGGTAGTTCTCCGTCAGGCGTCCGGCCGCGTCCAGCAGGATCTCGCGCATCGCCGGCGGAGAGGCGTCGCCGTCCGCAGGAGGGAGCCTCCGGAACCCCTCCTCGAGCCGGTCCACGGCTTCGAGAAGGATCCGGAGCGAGTCCTTTTCCAGGGCAAAACCCACGCGGCCCGTCGATCCCACGACGCGAGACTAACCCGGATTCTCTGGGCTCTGGTTTTGAAACTCTCGGCCGCCGTTCGCGAAGCGAACGCCTTCGGCCGAAAGCCCTTAACTCGGAACGTTTGCGGTCTTCCGCCCGCGGAATCCAAAGACGAGGTACATGGCGAGGCCGGCGGCCAGAGCCAATCCCCCGGCGGCCGCCTGCGCGCGGTCGACGCCGGAGAGGAGCCACAGCGACAGGGCCGTTGCCGCCAGAGGAACGGCGAGGCCCCCGGGCACACGGAAGCGGCCGGGAGGCAGACGCTTCCTCAGGACCGGGATTGCCAGGCAGGTCGCGGCGGAAAAGATCAGACGAGCGATGGCGCTCACGGCCACGAGCCCGACGAAGGAACCGGACACGGCCGCGAGCCAGGCCAGGACGACGAAGACGAGCACGGCCACGTGAGGCGTCTGGTATTGCGGGTGCACTCGAGCGACGGCGGATGGAAGCTGGCCTGCCCGCGCGAAAGCGTAGAGAATCCGGGGCCCGACCAGGACGAGGCCGCTCTCATTTCCGAGCGTCGAGAAGACCGCGCCGAGCGTGAGGAGGCCGGCGCCGACGGGTCCGAGGAAGCGAGCCGCCGCCGAGGCGAGCGGCGTCGGGTCCGAGGCGAGACCCGGAAGCGTGCCCATCGCCACGATCTGGATGAGGATGTAGAGGAGCGCGGTCGTCGCGATCGCCAGCAGGATCGCGATCGGCAGGTCGCGTTTCGGGTCCTTCAACTCCTCGGTCAGGACGTTGGCGTTCTCGAAACCTCCGAAGGCGAAGACGAGAAGCAGGCTCGCCTGCTTGAGCGAGGCAAGAGGCGGCAGCTCCAGCAACCGGAAGCGGTCCGGATCGACGGCGAGGAGCCCGAGGACGACGAAGACGACGAGGGGAAGCATCTTCGCGATCGTCAGCAGGTTCACGGTCTGCGCTCCGGAGCGGACCCCCCGGACGTTCAAGAAGGCCAGGAGCGCGATGGAGATCGTCAAGACGGCTACCCGGCCGGAGCCTCGCGACGCCGCAGGCCAGAAGTAGCCGAGGTAGGCGGCGAACGCGTTGGCGATGGCGGCGCAGGCCGCCAGGCGGGACAGGAAGAACATCCAGCCGACGAGGAAGCCGAGCAGCGGGCCGAAAGCGCGGCGCGCGTAGATGTACGGGCCGCCGGTCTCGTCGAAGAGGCTCCCGGCCTCCGCGAAGCAGGCGACGACGAGCGCCATGAGAACCGCCGCGAGGAGGTAGGCGGCCGGGCTCGCCCGGCCCGCGATCGCCGCGACCGTTGCCGGCAGGACGAAGATGCCCGACCCGACGACGCCGTTGACCGCGATGGCGACGAGGCCGGCGAGCCCTACGGCGCGGACGAGACGGGGACCCTTCACACGTTGTTCAGGATCGCCAGGGCGTTGCCGCTGAAGATCCGGTCCTTCTCCGAGGCGGGAATGTCCAGGCTCTCGATCGAGGAGACAGCCCGATCGATCGAGCCGAGCAGGTGCGGATAGTCGCTTCCCATCACCATGTGGTCGGCGCCGAGGAGGCCGCGGGCCATGCGAAGGGTGTGCGGGGAGAACGTGACGGTGTCGTAGTAGAGGCGCTTCAGGTAGACGCTGGGCAACTCGTCGATCTTCGCGTGGCATTCGGCGAAGTCTCGAAATCCGTTGTCGAGCCGCTCCATCAGATACGGGATCGCGCCGCCCAGGTGCGCCACGATCCAACGGATGCGCGGCAGATCGCGCAGCATCCCGTCGAAACACATCCGGGCCACGGCGAGCGTCGTGTCGAACGGGAAGCCGACGAGCGGCCCGAGGACGTATTCGTTGAAGGGCTCCGACTGGGCCGGCAGCATCGGGTGGAGAAAGATGCAGAGGCCCATCCGGTTCGCCTCTTCGAAGAAGGGTCTGTAAGCCGGATCCGTGAGGGGCCGGCCCCGGACGTTGCTCAAGAGGATGACTCCCTGCATCTTCAGCTCCCCGATCGCCCGGTGAAGCTCCTCGAGGGCCGCCTGCGGCGCGTCCATCGGGATCGAGGCGAAGGCGCGGAAACGCTTTGGATGGCGCGCGGCAAGCTCGGCGTAGGCGTCGTTGACCATCCGGGCCACCTCGGGCTGACGCGCCGCGTCGGCGAAGAAGACGTTGGGCGTCGAGAGCGAGACGACCTCGACGTCGATCCCGACCCGGTTCATGTCCTCCAGCCGCCGGGCCGGATCCGTCATGGGGGGCGTGATCCCGAAGAACCGGGCGCCGCGGTAGCGGATGATCGTGCGGCCGGCCGGATCCGTCCCGAAGGAGAAGTCTCCCGGCGTCTCGCGGATCATCTCGAAGTAGCGAGGCGGGTAGTAGTGAGTGTGGAGATCGATCCTCATCGCGGCCCCGTCCGGCACGGCTCGAGCTGGCCCCGGATCGCGCCTCCCGGGAACTTCATCGTGTGGAGCTTCACGTAGAACTCGGACGGCTCGGCCGCGAGGAGCTTGAGCACCCCTGGCGGTATGCCGGCGGCCTCCCCTTCAGTCGAGTCCCCCTCGAATCCCGGGTTGATCTCCCAGAGCATCGGGCCGTTGACGCCGCTCGCGCCGTGGTGGATGTGGCTCATGGTGACCCTTCCCACGCCGTGCGCCTCGATCCGGAATCGGATGGCGGTCTTCTCCAGATGGAGCACGGCGAAACCGCGGCCCTCCGGGTCGAGCGCATCGGACGCGGGGCCGGCCCCGGCCAGGGTCGCGCACAGGGAGACTGGCGGCGCGCCCGGAAGTTCGGGCTGCGCCGTCCCGTGTCCCGAGGCGCAGCCGGCCGCCGCGAGGAGGACGATGAAGAACCTCCTCATCAAGCCTTCCCGATCATTTCACGCGGCGCAGGCCGGCGCGCGGCTTGCGGGAGCGAGCGGACCTGGCCGAAACGGCGGCGTTCTTCTCGGCCGCCTTGAGAAGCGTCTCGCTCAGACGGCCGTGGGCGCTGCCCGCTCGCCCGACGTCCACCGAGGGAGCCTCGGACCGCTTGCCGAGCGCCCACTCGAGCGCGTAGATGGCCGCGGCGAGCTCCGGGACCCAGAACCCGGAGAGCCCGGCGGCGCGCTCGCGGGAGCGGCGGACTTCATCCCGAATCTCTCGTTCTGTCTTCATGGCCTCCTCACGCGCCAGGTGACCCGGACTCTAGCAGGCTGCTGAAAAATCGATGCGGCCGTCGTGTCCAACGTTCGGCCGCAGGCGTTCGCTTCGCGAACAGTGGCCGAGACTTCAAAGACCGGGGCTCAGACCCGGGTCCTGATTTGAAAACTCTCGGCTGCCGGTCGCAACGCGACCGCCGCAGTCGAAAGTCGCGCGGTTCCTTCTTTCAGCGCCACGCGAGCGCGCCTGGCTCCCGCGAGCGGCGCCGCCGCGAGACCACGCGGGTCAGGTCCAGGAGGGACTGGCTGTCCAGGTGCCGCTCGAGCAGCGCGCGCGCCTCCCTCCAGGCGTCGTGCGCGGGACAGGGCAACTGGTCGGAACACTCGGCGAGTCCCAGGATGCAACGGCCCCACAAACCCGTGCCGTCGGTCGCACGGACGACCTCCAGGAGGGTGATGCTCGAGGGGCCGCGCGCAAGACGCACGCCTTCGGAGGCGGGGCCCGGCGCTTCCACCAATCCGGCGAGCCTCAGGAAGTGCACCACCTGCTCGATCTCCGGCGTGGACAGCCCGATCTCGGCGCCGAGCGCGTCGAGCCTCCGCGGGGCGCCCGAACGGCGGATGCCCGTGGCGGCCAGCCGCTCCATGACCCGGAAGGCGTCCTTGCAGGTTCGAGAATAGAGAGGGGATTGCAGCAGGTCCGCCGGGTACAGCGGTCCGCGTCTTCCACGCCTCACGGGCACGGGGGACACCTTAGCACGCGGCCCGAGCGTCTCTCCGAAAGGCACTTACCGGGGATTGCAAAAAGGGGTGCTCCCGCGCCGGTGGGCGGACCGGCGCGGGAGCGGAGGGTTATATGAGGGGCAAAGGAGGGCTTGCCCCGTGGGTGCCTTGGACCTGGCAGAGGAAGGTCGGGCTCGTGGCCCGCCAAATCGTCGCCTTCCTCATCGCCTTTCGCACGATCGAGAGACTAGAGGCTCCGCGGCCCAAAACCATGATGCAAACGCATCAAATGAGCGATTTCGGGTCCCGGACCCGCTTCGCCCAGAAGCCGCCGGGCGTCCAGCCGCGCGATCCCGCGGGGGTGCCGGCGGGCCCGAGGGCGATCTCCTTACGACTCAGGGACGTACGGCAAAGACGATAAGCCTCCTGGGGCCGTGGACGCCGTAGGCGAGTGTCTGCTCGATGTCGGCCGTCTTGCTCGGCCCCGAGACGAGCAGAGCGTTGGGAGGCATCCCGGCGCTCCATCGCTCCGAGCGCATGGCCTCCCAGAAGGTGTTGTAGATCGAGCCGGTCGAGAGCAGGGCCAGATGAACGGGCGGGACGAGAGAAAGGAGCCGCGGCTCCTCCGCCGAGGGCCAGAGGATCAAGCCGCCGGTCTCCGCAATGCCGCCGCGTGTCGTCGTGAACCCCGCGTCCACCTCCTCGAAGAGACGCCGCTTCAGCTCCTCGATCGGCCGGTCGTAAGGCACGAGGACCGGTCCTTCCCCTGCCGGCCAGGAATCCGCGAGCCGGCGGCCGGCCGACGTATCGGGCCCGTAGGCCAGGGTCGAAAGGCGCTGGGATCGCAGGAAGTCATGGACCGCTCGCGGCCAGCCGGCCTCGGTCGTCTCCACGAACTCGGTCCGGACCGCCTCCATCTGACGGCGCAGACGCGGATAGCGCTCGTCCTCGGGCCAGACTTTTCGCTCCATCACGCCGAAATCGAGCGAGGGAGGAGCGGCCGGCCCTCGCGGGCCGCGCAGGTTCGCGAGGATCTTCCCGCGCGTCGCGTCACGCATCGTCCACTCCTTCTTCGTCGACGAGCTCGTGCAGCGTTCGCCGCGCGGGGCGGGGCGCTGTTCGCGCGCTCGTCCAGGCGGAGAGGACGGGAAGACCCGACGGGAGAAAGCGCGAGAGGCGCGTCGCGGCCCGACCGAGGAACCGATAGAGGGCGGGATGCCGGTGCGCGGCCTTCCAGACGGCCCAGGCGAGATCCTCGAGGGCGTGCCGCCCCTCGCCGGCACCGCGGACCGACGAATCCGGGCCCGCCTCCACGGCTTCCTTGCGCAGCCGGACGAGCAGCTCCGCGATCGGGATCTCCACCGGGCAGACCTCGACACAGGCTCCGCACAGGCTCGATGCCTCGACGAGGTCATGGCGCCGGCCGACCCCTTCGGTCTGAGGGATCAGGATCTTGCCGATCGGGCCGGGGTAGACCGCCTCGTAAGCGTGCCCGCCGACCCTGGTGTAGACGGGGCAGTGGTTCATGCAGGCGCCGCACCGGATGCACCGCAGCGTCGCGGAGAGCTCGCGATCGGCGTAGATCCGCGAGCGGCCGTTGTCGAGAATCACGAGAAAGACCTCGGCCGGGCCGTCCTTCTCGCCGGGCCCGCGCGGCCCCGTGATCATGTTGAAGTAGGTCGAGATCGCCTGCCCCGTCGCCGAGCGCGTCAGCAGGCTGTAGAGCGGAGGCACGTCCTCCAGCCTCTCGACCACCTTCTCGATGCCCATGAGCGCGATGTGGACCGGCGGGACGTGGGTGGACATCCGCCCGTTGCCTTCGTTCTCGACGAGGCACAGCGTGCCGGTCTCGGCCACGGCGAAGTTGACTCCGGAGATCCCGGCCTCCGCCTCGAAGAACTTCCGGCGCAGGACGCGCCGGGCGATCCCGGTCAGCTCGTCCACGTCCTCGGTGTATTTCGCCTCGCGGATCTTCCGGCCGAAGAGGCGCGCGATCTGCCGGCGGTTCTTATGGATGGCCGGCATGATGATGTGGGACGGGGTCTCGCCGTCGAGCTGGATGATGTACTCGCCGAGATCCGACTCCAGGGACTCGATGCCGTGCTTCTCGAGGAAGTCGTTCAGGTGCATTTCCTCCGAGACCATCGACTTGCCCTTCATGACACGCGTGGCGCCATGTTCCTTGAGGATCTTGAGTACGATCGCGTTGGCTTCCTTGGTCGTCTCGGCCCAATGCACGCGGATTCCGTTGCGTTCGCAGTTGGCTTCGAGCTCCTCCAGCAATTCGGGCAACCGGGCGAGCGAGCGGGCGCGGATCGAGGCACCCAGAGTGCGCAGGTCGCGCCACTCCTCCGGATCCGCGAACATCGCCGCCCGCTTGGCGATCAGCCCGTCCATGGCCCGCCGGAAGTTCGCGCGAAGCTGCTCGTTGCGCAGGGCCTCGGAAGCCGCCGCTCGGAAGTCCGGCGAGGCGCTCTCAGCGCTCACGCGTTCGCTCCCAGAGGAACTCCGCAAGGTGCTGCGCGCGCACCGGCGCCCGCTCGGCCTCCAGCCGTCCGCCGATGTTCAGGAGGCAGCCGCCGTCGCCGGAGAGCAGGACCTCCGCGCCCGTCGCGACCACGTCGCCGGCCTTGTCCTCGACCATCGCGGCGGAGATCTCGGGATGGCGCACCGCGAAAGTCCCTCCGAAGCCGCAGCACTCGCGCCCGCGCGCGAGCGACACGAGATCCACGTTGGCGAGCTGGCCGAGCAGGGCCCTCGGCTCCTCGGCGATTCCCATCTCGCGCAGGGCATGGCAGGAGGAGTGAAACGCCACCCGGATCTTCTCGCCGCGGTCGGTCAGCCGGACGCGGAGGACGTCGTTCAAGAACTGCGTCAGCTCGAAGATCCGCGCCGCGAAGGCCTCGGCCTCTTTCCGGAGGGGATCGCCCTCGAAGAGGTGAGGGTAGTGCCGCTTCATCATTGCGGCGCAGGAGCCCGACGGGACCACGATCGGGTAGGGTTCGGGAAAGAGGGCGATCTGCGCGCGGGCGACGGCCCGGGCTTCCTCCTGGTAGCCGGAGTTGAACGCGGGCTGGCCGCAGCAGGTCTGCCCGCGGGGGAAGATGACCCGGAGCCCCTCACGCTGGAGGAGGCGGATCCCGGAGAGGCCCGCCTGCGGGAAGAAGAGGTCCATGAGGCAGGTCCCGTAGTAGTAGACGGCCTGCGGGGGGCGCGCCCGCTCCAGGCTTGCTCCGCTCACGCTCCCGGATGATAGGACACGGTCTGTGGGCCCGCCGGAGAATCTGATGTGTTTGCATCATCACAGCCGGGTCCCGGCATGGCAGGCTCTCGGCCGGAAAGGAGTTTTCTTCCCATGTCGATGGTCATTGCCGATACCTGCATCAACTGCGGAAACTGCGAACCGACCTGTCCCAACCAGGCGATCGCGGCGGGCGACAACATCTACGTGGTCAA